>JAABQQ010000165.1 GCA_011391405.1 Gammaproteobacteria bacterium | reverse complement strand
CGAGGCCGTGAAAGCTCGGGCGGAAGCGGTCGCGAAGCAGACGGAGAGGAAGTAGAGGAAGGACAGGAAGGACAGGAAGGACAGGAAGGACAGGAAGGACAGGAAGGACAGGAAGGGCAGGAAGGTAAGAATCTAACTTCTGTCCTTCTTGACCTTCTTGACCTTCTTGACCTTCTTGACCTTCCTGCCCTTCCTGCCCTTCCTGCCCTTCCTGCCCTTCCTCAGGTCAGGAACCCGCCGTCCACGACCAGATACTCCCCAGTGACGTACGCTGATGCATCCGAGGCGAGGAACAAGGCGGCCCCCGCGAGGTCCTGCGGTTCACCGACGCGGGCCAGGGGATTCGTCGCGAGGTAGTGCTCGGTCTGGCTCTTGTCGGCCAGCAGCGCGCCCGCGAACTTCGTGCGGATGAGACCCGGCAGGATCGCGTTGCAGCGTATGCCGTGTGGACCGCACTCCTTCGCGAATGTCCTGGTCATGTTGAGCACGGCGCCCTTGGTGATCGAGTAAATGCCCTGCTTCGGGCCGGGCCGCACCGCATTTACCGACGCAACGTTGATGATCGAGCCCTTGCCCTGGTCGCGCATCATGCGTCCCGCGAGCACCGACGCGAAGAAATAGCCGCGGATGTTGACGTCCACCGTCTTCTGGAAGGCACCGAGGTCGGTGTCGAGCACGTGCCCGTAATACGGATTCGCCGCGGCGTTGTTGACCAGCACGTCGAGCCGTCCAAATTCCGACTGGACACGTGCAAATAGTGCATGCAGCGCATCCATGTCGCCGATGTGGCACGCGATCGCCGTGGCCTTGCCACCCGCTGCATTGATCTCCGCCGCCACCTCGTCACAGGCTTCCTGCTTGCGGCTCGAGACGATCACCTGCGCGCCGTACTGCGCGAAACCCCTGGCCATGGCTTCACCAATGCCACGGCTGCCGCCGGTGACGAGAGCGACGCGGCCCGACAGATCGAATGACACGGACATGATGTTGACCTCGGGTTAAGCGATGGCAAGGCGCCGGCGGGCCTCGTCGTATTCCTGGACCATGCGCGCAATGACTTCGCGCGCAGGAAGCACGTCGTGGACGTTGCCGACGCCCTGCCCACCGCTCCAGATGTCGCGCCAGGCCTTCTTTTCCATGTTGCCGCCGGAGCCGAAGTTCATCTTCGACTTGTCCGCTTCGGGCAGGTTGTCGGGATCGAGTCCAGCCGCTGCCACGCTTCGCCTCAGGTAATTGCCCTTCACGCCCGTGAATAGCGAGGTGTACACGACGTCGTCGGAACCGGAGTCGACGAGCATCTGCTTGTACTCGGGCAGGACGTGGGCCTCGGTCGTCGCCAGAAATCGCGTGCCGATGTAGGCCATGTCGGCGCCGATCGCCTGCGCCGCGAGCACGTCCGCCCCGCTCGACATGGCGCCGGCGAGCACCAGCGTACCGGCGAAAAACTCGCGGATTTCGCGCACGAGCGCAAAAGGACTCCCCAGGCCAGCGTGGCCACCCGCGCCGGCGCAGACCACGATGATGCCGTCGACGCCCTGCTCCACGGCCTTGCGCGCATGCCGCACGCTGATCACGTCGTGGAACACGAGGCCGCCGTAGCTGTGCGCAGCATCCACGATTTCACGCGGCGGACGCAGGCTCGTGATGATGAGCGGCACCTGGTGCCGCACGCACGCGTCCATGTCGTGCTGCAGCCGGTCGTTGCTCACGTGCGCGATCTGGTTGACGGCGAACGGCGCCACCCTCGAGCCGGGATTCGCCGCAGCATAAACTTCAAGCTCGCTGCGGATGCGCGTGAGCCATTCGTCGAGCGCCGATGCCGGGCGCGCGTTCAGCGCCGGGAACGAGCCGATGATGCCGGCCTTGCACTGCTCGATGACCAGTTCCGGTGTCGAAGCGATGAACAACGGCGAACCGATGACGGGAAGACGGAGGCGATCGCGAAAAGCAGCCGGAATCGGCATCCATGGGTCCTCTATGTTAATTCGCCGTGATGGCACTGCAAGGTAGGTACGTCACGCATGAACGACAGCCCGCGCTCTCGAAAACGCCAGCGGCCTTCGCAGCGCTGGTACACGTCCTGGTAGCGGATCGCAGCCAGCATTGGCTGGCCCTTGCGCCCCATCTCGGCGTGCGCAAGCACGAGGCCCGTTGCGCGGTCCGGGTCCATGTGGTCGAACTCCACGATGCGGTCGTGGGTGAAATGGTTGCTGGGACCGGGCACGGTGAACCAGCCCTTGAACAATTCGATGACTGCCTGCCGTCCACGGGCATCCATGACCCCGTCGGCGGACCAGACCCGCGCGTCCGGCGTAAACAAGGGCTCGATTGCGTCGACGTCGCGGCTGTCCATGACGAGGCAGTAACGGGCGATCAGCTCGCCGATGGCCACCCGGTCCTCGATGTGGCGGACGCGTTCCTCGAGCGTCGGTCCAAGTTTCATGCGGATTTCCCCGGCGATTCGAAGGCCCCCTGATCACTCGTCCTGCGCGATCTTGAGTTCGAGGCCGTCGAGCGCCTCGGTGAAGTCCACCTGGCAACTGAGGCGCGACGTCGGCGCGTCGTAGTGCTCGAGTTCGACCAGCAGTTCCTTCTCGTCGCCCTGCGGTGCCGGCAGCTTCGGCATCCATTCGGGCTTGATGAAGATGTGGCACGTGGCGCACGAGCAGAGCCCGCCGCAGATGGCCGTGACGCCATAGTCATACTCTCGCAGCGTTTCCATCAGCTTGACGCCGATGCGTCCCTCGACTTCGTGGACGTTGCCGTCGCGGTCGGTCACCACCATCTTCGCCATGCTCGCACCCATCGGTCGTTGTGATCGAATCAGTGATTATTGCAGCGCAAGACCCCGGATGCACGCACCTGCAGGCCGCGTTCGATCCGCCCGGCCCGGTGAGCCGCCTCGACAGCATCGGGACCGGGCGCCGCGGTCGCCAGCAGACCGCGGTACCAGAGCCATTGCACGTAATCGAAGGCCCAACGAGCGAGATCCAGCCTCGCCGGCTCGACAGTGCCGCCCGCGCGGAGGTACTCGTCGCACAAAAGGCCGGAGCTTGCGGCAGACAACTCCAGCTGGCTGGCACAGGACGCGAGGTCTAAAACCGGATCGCCCAGGCCGGCGTACTCCCAGTCGACCAGCCACAGGCGACCAGTGGGTTCGGTCACGAGGTTCTGTGCGTGGACGTCATGATGGCAAAGCACATTCGTGTGACGCGGGCCGAGTCGCGACAGGACTCCTTCGGCGCAGGCGGCGAGTGCGGGCCGCACGGCCGCCGCCGGCAGGGCGGCTTCCAGCCGGCGGGCCTGCACCGCGAAATCGACGACACGCACGCCCGGTGGCGGCGTCAGTGCGTGCAGCTGGCGCAACAACGCCGCTACTTGCCGGATCGTGCGATCACAGCTCCCGGCCGCCGGAACCCCTTCCGAACTCGCTATCCACTGCGTGACCAGCAGCCGCGCCGACGGATCGCAACGCACAACTCGCGGTGCCAGCCCGGCCTCGGCGACGAGGCGGAGAATCTCACCTTCTGCGTGCAGGTCGGCGCCAAGCTGTTCATTGCCCGCACGTGCATACCGCACGAACCGATCCTGGCCAGGCACCGACACGTGCCAGGCAAAATTGCTGAGGCTGCCCGCGATGGGTTCGAACGTCGCCATGGCAAGCGACGCCGTGTCGGCCTCGGTTGCGAGGGCGGCCCGCGCCGCACTCTCAGCCTCCTGCCACTCTGGCCGCATGACCGTCATGTCTCGTGTGCGACTGCGAGGCGTGCGTCGCTGCGCCATTGCCGGTAGCCGCGAAACGCCAGCGCCGTGTACAGCAGGAACAGCAATGCGGTGGCCGCGAGCCCTTGCCAGGCGGCGAGCGCGGCCGCGGCAGAATCCAGCACCACCCAGTACAGCCAGTTTTCGAGCACCTTGCGCGCAACCATCCAGGTCGTGAGCACGCTGCCCCACGCGATCGCCGCGTCGAGATAGGGCACCCACGACGACGATCCCCGCGTGATCACCCAGCCATTTACCAGCGCGACGACGGCGATGGCGGCCCATGCAAGTGCGTGTTGCCGCAACGTCCAGCGGCTGACGGCAACAGGCACCGCCGACGCGGAGCCGCGCCACGAACGCCAGCCATAGACGGACATGCCGACGTAGAAGACCTGCAGCGCGGCCTGCATGACCAGGCCCGCGCGCGCGAAGACGACGAGATAGAGCACCGCACTCACGACGGCGAACGCCCAGCACCAGGCGCTCTGCCGGATCGCGAAGCCGAGGTAGCCGAGCGCCAGGCCGGCCGCCACCCATTCGATGGCGGGTACGGCCGCGAATGCGCGAAGCACCGGCTCGAACTGGGTCAACCTTCGTCCGACGTCGGCGTGCCGCCGAGCAGCTTCATGACGAAGACGGCCCGGCGCTCTGCGCCGAACGTCCGGCGAGTCTCCTTCTCCAGCGCAGAGAACAGCAGTTCGTGCTCGCCAGCCACCTGCGTGCTCATTGCGTTGGTCACGACGTCGAGATCCGGGTAGGCATTGAGGCGTTCGATGAAATCCTTGATCGGCGGCACGTAGTCCGCGTCGAGGGGATAGAGGCTGATTTCCACTGCCGTGCGCATCAATGTGTCCTCGTGTCGGTTCGCAGCACCGCTACCAGCGCCACTGCAAAGTAATTCCCGCAAGTCGTCCATCGCCACGCTGAAAGTACAGCTTGTCGGCATAGTCTGGCGGCTCGAGTCCGAAATAAAACCCGCGGACCGCGTAATTCTCGTTCATGACGTTGCGCACCCAGGCCTCGACCGACCAGGGGCCGCGCAAGTAAGCGACCTTGAGGTTGAGCAATGTGTACGGGTCCGATCGCTGGTCGTGGCTGGTGTCGAAGTAGAACGCGTCGACGCCGTTCAGGTCCGCGCGCGCCATCCACCCATCCCCGCCGCCCCACTGCGCGGACAACGAGTACTGATACCCCGGTGCATGCGCCTGCTCCCGACCGTCTAGATTGCGATCGCCATAGCGGTAGCCGACGTATTCGGAATGCAGCAACCCCAGCGTCGCACCGAGGTTCAAACGCTCGACGGGTTGCCAGGCGAGCGAGGCTTCGAGTCCGTAGTTGCGGCCCTTGGCGGCATTGTCGGTATAGAAAACGTATGACAACGGATCGCCCGGATCGAGCTGGAACGACGTCGCCACCTGCTGGTCTTCGCGCCACATGTAGAAGAACGCGATGTCGCCCTGCACTCCTGCCTCGGCGCTGCCGAAGCGCATGCCCGACTCTGCGTTCCACAGGTATTCCGGCGTGAACTGGCGCCGTTCGTCCGGCACGAACTGCCCGATGTTGAAGCCACCCGCCTTGTAGCCGCGCGCCACCGTGGCGTACCACTGGTTCGACTCACCGACCGGCCCCTGCAACGAGACCTGGCCACCGACCATCGTGTCGCGCGGGTCGAAGCGCGCGCCGTCGGAATCGCCGTAATCGGCGGAACGCGTTTCAACACGCATTCCAGCGGTGAGCGACAATTGCTTTGACAACGGCCACTCGGCTTCACCGTAGGCCGCGAGGCTCGTAGCCGCGTAACTCGTTGCGAGCAGCGGGCGCAGCAGCTCGCCCGCGAATTCGTCGCGCTGCTGCGAATCCTCATTGAGCCGCAGCGCATAGAGGCCGGCCACCCAGTCGACGACGCCACCGGGGTTGCTCTCGACGCGGAAGTCCTGGCTCAACGTCGAGCGCTCGCGCGCGTAGCGCGAGAAATAGTCGTAGGGCGCGAACTCACCCCAGTACGCATCGTTGCCCCAGTCGCCGTCGAAGCTGTACACGCTGTCGGACCACGCGTACGCGCTGACGCTGCGCACCGTGTAGTCCCTGGTACTGCCCGCGACGTCCGCGGACACACCGCGCGTGCGTTGCGCATCGCGACCCGGCCTGTCCGCTAGCATCGTGCGCGAATTGTCCGGAGTAAAGGCGTCGAAGCCGTTGTCAATATCCACGTACAGGGCGGCGAGATTCGCACGCCAGCCCGGCGCCAGCTCCCACCGCAGCTTGCCGCGCAGCGTCGACTCGTCGCGACCGTTCGTGTCGTCACGATCGAGGTAGGCGTTGCGCAGGAAACCGTCACTCGAGAACGTCTGGCCCGCTATGCGCCACGCCGAGCCTGCGCTACCGACCGGGCCACCACCCGCCATGCCGGCCGCCCAGGTGTCGTTTTCGGCACCGGTGACTTCCGCGTGAAAATCCGGGGTCGTCGCCGCGTCTCGCGTCTTGATCTTGACCAGGCCCGCGAGCGCATTCGCGCCATAGCGCGTGCCTTGCGGACCGCGCAGCACCTCGACCTGTTGCGTATCGAACAGCGTGGCTGGCATGCCCACACCGCTCAAGTCGATGTCGTCGATGAGAAAGCCGACCGAAGGGTTCGGAGCGCCCTGGTATTGTTCGAGTTCGCCAATGCCGCGGAGCTGGAAAAACCGGGGCCGCGACGTGCCACCGGACCAGTTGAGGTTCGGCACCAGACCGAGCACGTCCCCGAAATGCTGTAGCCCGGCGGACTGCAGTGTCACCTGACTCAGCACCGTGATGCTCGCCGGGACTGCCGTGAGTGGCCGCTCCCGCAACGATGCGGTGACGATGATTTCCTCAAGCGCTGGTGACGGTTGCACGACGACCGGGCTTGCGGCGGTGGCTGCGTTTGCTGCGAGCAGCACCGCGGGCAGCACGGTGATCGACGCCGCAAGGGCGCGGCCAGGCTGCCGGGATGCAGCGCGCAATGAATACGAATAAATTGGAAACGGTCCGAGACGCATACCCACTCCCTCCGCCGGTACTAACCGGATCAGGTTCAACGGGTTCGTCGATGTGCGGCGCCACGTTGCGCGACCGCGGTCGACATCTCAGGCCCTGCAGGCCACCCCAAGGTGCCGCGAATTATAGGGCTCAAACGCGACGCGAGGACCTGAAAATGTTGACGCGGCGCAGCGGCTGAGCACTAATGCCCGTTCTCGAAGCTCAGGAAGCCCGCTGCCACCATGACTCAGCGCAAATGCCGTCTGTTCCTCGTCGATGCCTTTACGCAGGAGCGTTTCTGCGGCAACCCTGCCGCGGTCGTGCTCGATGCGGATGTGCTCGAAGAGCAGGAAATGCGCCGCATTGCGCGCGAGCTGGCCGGCTTCGAAGTGGCATTCGTGCTCGGTTCGGACTCACCCGACTTCGACGTCGAGCTGCGTTTCTTTTCGCCGCGCCGCGAAGTCGGCTTCGTCGGTCATGCGACCGTCGCTGCGCACTACGTGCGTGCGATGGCCGACGGCGTGCCGCGTGGCAAGGTCCGCCAGAAATCGGCGGCAGGCATCGTCGGCGTCGAGGTGAGCGGCAAGGCGCCCAATCTCCGCGTCACGATCGACCAGACACCCGCGACGTTCGGCCCGATCGTGCCGGAAGAACGCCTGGGCCCGGTGCTCGATGCGCTCGGCATCAGTTCGTCGAGCCTGCATCCAGCCTGCCCTGTGCAGGTGATGAGCACGGCGAATTCGCGCCTGCTGCTTGGCCTGCAGTCGCCGGACACGCTCGACTCGCTGCAGCCGCAGATGGATCAGCTGATTCATCTCACGTCGCACGTCGGCGCGGACGGCTTCTTCGTCTTTGCGGTCAAGCCAGGGTCGGACCCGACGACTACCGAGTCGCGCATGTTCTGCCCGGTCATCGGCGTGCCCGAGGATCCGGTCAGCGGCAACGCACACGGCATGCTTGGCGTATACCTGTTGCACAACGGGTTGCTGACTCCGACGGCAGGCAAGGCGTCGTTCGTAGGGCTGCAGGGCCGCTTCGTCGATCGGCCGGGCCGCGTCGAGGTCAAGGTGGCCTGCAGCGGCAAGCGCGCCACCGGCGTGCGCGTGACCGGCGACGCCGTGATTGTCTGCGAGGCGGTGATTCCGCTCTGACGCTCGGCATCGCCGCGTACCCTCCACGGAGGTGCGCTCACCGAGTTGTGATGACCGGCGCGCGGCCACGCCGGAGCGTCAACATGAGGGTCACGTAGGCGGGCACGTCCTCCGCGTGATGGGTGGCCATCACCACGGTCGCGCCACGGCTCACCGCTCCATCCAGCCGTGCCCGAAACCGCTGCCGCGCGTCAGCATCGAGGCCGTCGAACGGTTCGTCGAGCAGCCACAGCCGGCGCGAACGCACGAACGCGCGTGCGACCAGCGCCAGGCGCAGCTGGCCATACGACAACTCACGCGCCTGTCGCGTGGCCAGGTTCGCCAGTCCCCACGCGCGCAGTTCACGCCGCACGCGTCGCAACTCCGCTGCGGTCGGCCACTCGTTCAAGCCGATGCTGGCATGCAACCCTGATGCGACTATCTGTTCGACCGTGCACCCCGTCGCGGCATACCGCGCCTGCAACTCCGGCGACACGAGTCCGACCCTCGCCTTCCAGTCTTCGACCGCGGGCCAGTAACGCTCGCGCTTGCCGCCGTGCGCGGGCCAGAGATCGCCGTGGAGCATTGCGACGAACGTGGACTTGCCCGACCCGTTGGCGCCGCGCAGGCACCAGTGCTGGCCGCGCTCGAGCGTCCAGTCGAACCTGCCGATGACGCACCGCTCCTCCCGATACACCGCGGCCCGATGCAATCGCAGCAGCGGCTTCGCCGAGCGAATCCCGCTCTCGCCGACACCCGCACCTTGCGTTTTGCGCTGCGATGCCGGCGCGCCCCCCGGTCGCGCCTCGATCTGCAACGCGGAGGGATCGACGGCGCCGACACGCAGGTCCGTGACGCTTTCGATGCCGCCGTGGGCAATACACGCGACGTGAGTAAGACCGGCGGGCGCGTCGCCGCGCCGATGACTCGTCAGCATCCACGCCGTCCGTGGCGACGACGCCAGCCGCAAGGCGCGCTGGAATGCTGCGCGCCCTCTGACGTCGAGGCCGTTCAGCGCCTCGTCGAGCAGCAGCACGTCGGGTTCGCGCACGAACGCGCGCGCCAGCAGCACGCGGCGGCGCTGGCCGTACGACAGCGACAGGAATGTTCGCGACGCATAGCCGGCCAGGCCCACCTGCTGCAGCACCTGCCGGATGCGACGCTGTTGCGTAATGGTTGCGGATTGCAGCGGAAAATCGGAATCGTCGTAGCCCGTGAGCACGACCTGCGCGACGTCGAGATGCGATTCGTAGCGTTCGTAACGATCCTGCCGCTCGGGACCGAGGTAGGCCACGCGGTCAGCCGCCAACAGCGGTTGCTCCAGCGTGTCGCCATCGCGCAGGTGATAGCGACGGGTTTCGCGTCCCGTGGGCGTGGGCCAGACGTCGCCACGCAGCAGCTTGAGCAGCACGGTCTTGCCGGCGCCATTCGGTCCGAGCAGCAACCAGTGCTCGCCGGCACGAATGTCGAGAGAAACATCGCGCAGGGCCCAGTGCCTGCCGAGCCGGACACTCGCGTTGCCGATTTCGATCCGCTCGAGCCTGCGTCCGGCCGGCACGGCCCGGCTCACGCCGCAAGCCATGTCCAGCGTTCGCCGTCCTGCGCGACGCGCCGTTCCTCGAGCAGCTTCTGCAGGTGGGCGAGCAACGAATAGCGCGCCAGCGGATGCAACGCGATCGGCGTGTCGGCGTACACGATCGGAACCAGTTCGCCAAGCGTGGCAGCGCCACCCAGTTGCAGCAGGCCGACCACCACTTTGCTTTCGCGCTGCAGCCGGTGTGCGATCACCCGATCGATCTCTCCGAGCGGATCCGGCATCACCGCGCCGTGCCCAGGCAGCAAAGCGGTCAGTGGCAGCGTGCGCAGGCGCCGCAGCGATTCGAGATACAGGCGCATGGACCCGTCCGGCGGCAGGATGACGACGGTCGAGCCGCCCATCAGGTGATCGCCGGTCAGCAGCCAACCCTCCGGTTCGAGCAGGAGGCAGACGTGGTTCGACGCGTGACCCGGCGTATGGAGCGCACGAACGCCCGCGCCCGACACCTCGATCACGTCGTCGTCGTCGAGCGTCCCGTCAGGGCGGTACGAATCGTCCTGGTGTTCGTCGCGCGGGGCCGGCTGCCCCAGCACGACCGCCTGCGTGCGCGCCTTGAGCGCCGCTGCGCCAGGCGAGTGATCCGGGTGCGAATGCGTGCAGAGCACGTGGCTGATGCGGCCGTGCGTCGCTGCGAGGATGCGGTCCACGTGCGTCGTATCGTCAGGACCGGGATCGATCACCAGGTAATGCGGACCTGACCCGACGACGTAGGTGTTCGTGCCCGGTCCGGTCAACGGGCTGGGATTGGGGGCGACCAGCCGCTGCAGGTTCGGCGCG
The DNA here is from genome assembly GCA_011391405.1 of Gammaproteobacteria bacterium. GTDB lineage: Bacteria > Pseudomonadota > Gammaproteobacteria > Steroidobacterales > Steroidobacteraceae > RPQJ01. The sequence continues at coordinate 26,820 of JAABQQ010000165.1, read as the reverse complement.
AGCCGCCGCACGCTGCCGGTTGCGGCGGGCGCGAACAAGTCGTGCGGGTCAGTCCCGACCGCCACCGCTTCACTCCGCCGGCAGTTTGAAGGCGAGCCCGCCCTTGATCACCACGGCCACATCCTGCAGCCGCGTCACGTCAGTGAGCGGGTCGCCCTTGACTGCGATGAGATCGCCAAAGCGTCCCGGCTGCAGGCTGCCGCTGCGATCCGCCCAACCCATGTGTTTCGCGGCCAGCGACGTGGCCGACTGGATCGCTTCCATCGGCGTCATGCCGCGCTGGACCATGATCGGAAACTGGCGCGCATTGAGGCCGTGCGGATACACGGCGGCGTCCGTGCCGTAGACGATGTCGACGCCTGCGGCGTGTGCCCTGGTGAAGCCCTGGCGCTGCGCTTCGGTCGTCTCCACGTTCTTGCGCAGGAATTCCTCGGGCCACTTTTCTTCGCGGCCAACGGTGTCGATCCAGTCGCCGTTGTAGACATCCATCGACAGCGCAGTGCCGTGCTCCTGCGCGAGCCGGATGCCCTCGTCGTCAATCAGCGACGCGTGTTCGATCGTGTCGGCGCCGGCGAGGATCGCATCCTTGATCGACTGCGCGCCGTGCGCGTGCGCCGAAACCCTCTTGTCATGGGCGTGCGCCACGTCGACGACGGCCTTGATCTCCTCGGGCAGCATTTCACGCTCGCCCGGCACACCGCCGAACGCGAGCACGGCGCCGGACGCAATGATCTTGAGCAAGTCGGCACCGCCCGCGACGGCCTGCTCAGCCTTCTGCCGGAACTGTTCGGGCCCGCGCGCGACACCCATGCGCACCTGCGGCGGGATTTCCGCTTCAGCATGGCCGGGGATGACGAGGTCGCCGCCGCCGGCAGGGATCGTCAGGTAATAACCCGCGACCTGCATGCGCGGCCCCACCGCGTTGCCCTGGTTGATTGCGTCGCGCAGGTCGCGATCGACCCAGCCGATGTAGGTGCCGACGTCGCGCGCCCCGGTGAACCCGGCCAGCAGTGTCGCGCGGGCGCTTTCCCGTGCGATCGCGCCCTGCTCCGCCTGCGTGCGCTGGTAATAGACGCTGAGGTCTGCCGTCTCGTGCCCGCTGTCCGTGAGGTGCGTATGCATGTCGATCAGGCCGGGCAGGCAGGTGTACTGCTTGAGATCAACGACGGTCATGCCCACAGGCGCCACCGCGCCCGGTTGCACCGAGTCGACACGACCGCTGCGAATGACGACGGTCGCAGGGCCTTGCGTCTGGGCAGCCACGCCGTCGATCAACCTGCCGCACTGGACCGCCACGGAACCGGAATCGGCCACGTAAGGCACTGCCGACACGACCGTCATTGGCGTCGCTGCGTCAGCCGGCAGGCCTGCCGCAAGCCCGGTCACTGCCAGCCAGAAAGCGACACACGTCGTGCGCCCTGACGGCGCACGCAGCACGTTTCCGCGACACCGCAGTGCTGAATAAAAACCGTTCAACATCGGTTTGTCGCCTCCAAACAACATGTGCAGCCAAAATGCCAACAGGTGTTTGACATTGAGTGCACGGCAGTCTTTCATTCGCCCGCTGTGGTGTCAAAACACGGGGGCTGTGGATGACGAGCGGGCCGGAACCCGTGGGAACTCTGGACGTGGCGCTTGCCCACGCCGAGAAGTTGCTCGTGTCCCAGCCAAGCCTGGCCGCCGAGCAGGCGCGCGAGATCCTCGGCGCGGTTCCGAACCACCCTGCCGCGACACTACTGCTGGCGATGGCCCGGCGGCGATCGAACGACGTCGCAGACGCATTGCGTATCCTCGAGCCGCTGGCCGCCTCGCAACCCCGTTGGGCAGCCGCACAACGTGAACTCGGGCTGGCGCTTGGCGATGCCGGGCGCGGCGAGGAAGCCGTCGCGGCGTTGCGTACGGCCGTGCGCCTGCAACCGACGATGGCCGATGCCTGGCGCGCCCTGGGCGACCACCTGTATGCGATGGATGATACCGCAGGCGCCGACCAGGCCTACGCCAACCACATCCGCAATTCGACGCGCGACCCCCGGCTCATGGAACCTGCGCTGGCCCTGGCCGAAGGCCGTATCGCCGTCGCCGAGCCGCTGCTGCGCAGTCACCTGCAGCAGTTTCCGACCGACGTGGCCGCAATCCGCATGCTGGCCGAGATCGCCTCGCGCATCGGGCGCTACCCCGACGCCGAGAACCTGCTGACGCGCTGCCTGGAACTGGCGCCGGGCTTCAAGGCCGCGCGCCACAACTATGCCGTGGTCCTGCATCGGAACAACAAGCCGGTCGCGGCCCTGGCACAGGTCGATCAGTTGCTCGCGGCCGATCCGCGCAGCCCGAGTTTCCGCAACCTGAAGGCCACCGTGCTGGCACGTGTCGGCGAATACGACGCGGCCATCCGCCTCTACGAGCAATTGCTGCGCGAATACCCGCTGCAGGCCAGGGTCTGGCTGAGCCACGGCCACGCGCTCAAGACCGCGGGACGGCAGGATGCTTCGATTGCGGCCTATCGCAAGTCGATCGAGCTCGAGCCGCGCCTCGGCGAGGCCTGCTGGAGTCTCGCGAACCTGAAGACGTTTCGCTTCACCGAGGCCGACGTTGCTGCGATGCGTGCGCAGCTCGAACGCAGCGACCTCACCCAGGAAGATCGCTTCCACTTCCACTTCGCGCTCGGCAAAGCCGCTGAAGACGCGCAGGACTACCCCGGCTCGTTTCACCACTACGCAGAAGGCAATCGCCTGCGCAAGGAAGTGGTGCCCTACGACAGCGGCGCGGTCACCGAAAACGTGCGCCGTTCACGTGCGCTGTTCACGCCCGGGTTCTTTGCAGCGCGCCACAGAGTGGGGTGCACTGCGCCCGACCCGATCTTTATCGTGGGACTGCCGCGTTCGGGTTCGACGCTGGTCGAACAGATCCTGTCGAGCCATTCGGCGATCGAAGGCACGATGGAATTGCCGGACGTCGTCGGCATCGTCAAGGAGCTGAGCGGCCGCAACCGGCGCTCGGAGGTCTCGAAGTACCCCGAGGTGCTCGAGTCGCTGGAACCGGACGCCTTGCGCGAACTCGGCGAGCGTTACCTGCAGCAGACCCGCATCCAGCGCAAGTCCGGCGCGCCCTGCTTCATCGACAAGTTGCCGAACAACTGGGCGCACGTCGGGCTCATCCACCTGATGCTGCCGAATGCCAGGATCATCGACACGCGGCGTCATCCGTTGAGCTGCTGCTTCTCCGGTTTCAAGCAGCACTTCGCGCGCGGCCAGAACTTCAGTTATTCGCTCGACGACATCGGCCGCTACTATGCCGACTACGTCACGCTGATGGCGCATTACGATGCCGTGCTGCCCGGCCGCGTCCATCGCGTGGTCTATGAGCGCATGGTCGACGACACCGAGAGCGAAGTGCGCCGGCTGCTCGATTACTGCGGCCTGCCGTTCGAGCCCGCTTGCCTGCGCTTCTACGAGAACGACCGTGCAGTCCGCACGGCGAGTTCCGAACAAGTGCGCCAGCCGATTTTCCGGGATGCACTGGACCACTGGCGGCACTACGAGCCCTGGCTCGACCCGCTCAAGGCCGCGCTTGGCCCAGTGCTCGACGCCTACCCCGCCGCGCCGCCGCTGCCATGAATGTATTCACGCACCCGCCGATGGGTGCATCACTCAGGGAGTCCGATACAAAATGACCCGTAGCCGTAAACGCAAATTGCAGCGCCTGCATGGCCGGCCGTCTGCCATTCGTATGCTGGCAGCCAGCGTGCCGACGCTGCTCGCCGGCATGTCCGCCTACGCGCAGACCACGTCCGGTGGCCTGGAGGAGATCGTCGTCACCGCGCAGAAGCGCACGGAAGACCTGCAGTCCGTGCCGGTCAGCATTCAGGCCTTCAGTACGCAGCGGCTCCAGGAGCTGAATATCCAGAGGTTCGACGACTACGTGAGATTCATGCCCAGCGTCTCGTACCAGACGTTTGGCCCGGGCTTCGCAGCCGTGTACATGCGCGGTGTCGCGAGCGGCGGCGACGGCAACCATTCGGGCTCGCTGCCGAGCGTCGGCATCTACCTCGACGAGCAGCCGATCACGACGATCCAGGGCGCGCTCGACGTGCACCTGTACGATATCCAGCGCGTCGAAGCGCTGGCGGGTCCGCAGGGCACACTGTACGGCGCGAGTTCGCAGGCGGGCACGCTCCGCATCATCACCAACCGGCCGGACGCGTCCGCATTCGACGCCAGCTACGGCCTGGAGGTGAATTCGGTGGATGGTGGAGACTTCGGCTACCTGGCCGAAGGCATGGTCAACCTGCCGCTCAACGACCGCGCCGCCGTCCGCCTCGTCGGCTGGCATCGTCACGACGCCGGTTACATCGACAACGTCTACCGCGAACGCACCTACCCGACGTCGGGCATCACGGCGAACAATGCTGATTTCGTCGAAACCAACTACAACGAAGCCTTTACCTCCGGCGCCCGCGCCGCCCTGCGCCTCGACCTCACCGACAACTGGACCATCACGCCGCAGTTGATGACCCAGCTGCAGACAACCGAGGGCAGCTGGGCCTACGACTCGACCATCGGCGACATGAAAGTGGCCCACGGCTATCCGGAAACGTCGGACGACCGCTGGACGCAGGCCGCGCTCACCGTCGAAGGCAAGGTCGCGAACCTCGACCTGGTCTACGCTGGCTCGTACCTCAAGCGCGACGTCGACACGGAATCGGATTATTCCGATTACTCGTACTGGTACGACACGCTCTACGGCTATGGCGCCTACTGGTACGACGACAACGGCGACCTGATCGACCCGTCGCAGTACATCCAGGGCAAGGACCGCTACGACCGCTACACGCACGAAATGCGCATTTCGTCCGACGCGGACCGGCGCTTCCGCTTCGTCGGCGGCCTTTTCTACCAGCGGCAGGAGCACGACATCCAGCAGCGCTACAAGATTGACGGCCTCGGCTCCCAGCTCAGCGTGACGGGCTGGGACGACACCCTCTGGCTGACCAAGCAACTGCGCGTCGACAAGGATTTCGCCGTGTTCGGCGAGTTCACCTTCGACTTCACCGACCAGCTGTCGGGCACGATCGGCGCCCGCTATTTTGAGTCCGACAACTCGCTGAAGGGCTTTTTCGGCTTCAACGATGGCTACGTCAGCAACCCGGCCTACGGCGAGGGCTACTGCAATTCGCTGCCGGTGCCGCCAGACACGTTCAACGGCGCACCCTGCAAGGTCTTCGACAAGACCACGACGGAAGATGGCGTGACGCCGCGCGTGAACCTGACCTACAAGTTCACCGAAGAAGCGATGGTGTACGCGACTTACTCCGAGGGCTTCCGTCCGGGCGGCATCAACCGCCGCGGTACGCTGCCACCGTACGAAGCAGATTGGCTGACGAACTACGAACTGGGCTGGAAGACCACGTGGTTCGACAACCGCCTGCGTTTCAACGGCGCGGTATTCAGCCAGGAGTGGGACGACTTCCAGTTTTCGCTGCTCGGCGCCAACGGCCTGACGGAGATCAACAACGCCGGTGCGGCGCAGATCGACGGCATCGAAATGGACGTGAGCTGGGCCGTCACCGACCAGCTCGGGATCTCTGCCGGCATCGCCTGGCTCGATTCGGAGCTGACGGAAAACTACTGCGGTTTCGTCAATACCAGCGGCAAACCCGAGACGCGCCCCGATTGCCCGAGCGTCGACGAAGACGGCAACCCCACGACCGCCGATCCGGAGGCGCGCAAGGGCACGCCGCTACCCGTCACGCCGGAGTGGAAGGCGAACGCCACTGTACGCTACGAGTTCGCGGTGGCGACCTTCGACAGCTACGTGCAGGGCGCAGTGGTCTACGCCGACGAGCGGCGGACCGACCTCCGCGACCTCGAGAACTCCATCATCGGCGACATGCCCAGCTACACGGTCGCCGATATTGCGGCGGGCTTCGGCAAGGATGGCTGGCGGCTCGAGCTGTTCGTGTCGAACGTGTTCGACGAGCTCGCGCAGGTCTCGCGCTTCGCGCAGTGCGCAGAGGCGGTCTGCGGATCGGAGGTCTACGTCGTGCCGCAGCGTCCGCGCACGATCGGCCTGAAGTTCTCGCAGGAGTTCTAGTCGGTACCGCGCCAGGATGGCGTTCAGCCAGGGGCGGGTCGGCAACGACCCGCCCTTTCTTTTGCCAGGCCGCTGGCAGCGGGACAGGGAGCTGGCGATCAGAGCTTGAACGTGAACCGCGCGCCGTACGTCCGCGGCGGCTCGATGAAGACGTCAGCGTACGGCCCGAACTGGCCGGTCGTCGCTGCAGCAAGTACCGCCTCGTTCTCGATGTTCTTCACCCAGAGGCCCAGGCTCCAGCGATCGTCGGGCGCGTAGTACGTGACCGCTGCATCGGTCTTGAAGTAGTCCTGCTGCTCGGTGCCGCGGAACTGCGCGAACGTGCCCCAGAACGAGTCCTCGTAGCGCGTCTCGAGGCGCGCGAGCAGCCGGCCCGGGCCGATCGGGAACTCGTGCTGATAGCCGGCGGACACGGTCCACTCAGGCGCATTCTGCAGCGGGTAGCCGCCGAAATCCCGGTTCGGGATCCCCATGTTCACTTCGTCCGGGACGATGAAGTCGTCGTACTCGGCATTGAGGTAACCCACCGACAGGTTCAGCCGGTCGCGACCGGTCGGCGCGAACAGCACGTCGAGCTGGTTGCCCCAGATCGTCGTCTGCGCGGCGTTGAAGGTCGTCAACAGCGCGGTGTTCAGGTTGAACGACTGCACGAGGAGGTCTTCATAGTCGTAATAGAAGAGTTCGTTGTTGACCTGCAGGCGATCCTCGAGGAAACGACTCTTGATGCCAGTCGTGTACGCCGTCATCGTCGCCGACTCCACCAGGTTGGACTGCTCGGGCGTGGCCGGAAACGCATTGTACGTGCCCGGCTGGTAACCCGTCTGGATCGTCGCGTACACCATCGCGTCCGCGCCCAGGTCCATTTCCGCGCCGAGCTTCCAGTCGACGTTGTCGTAATCCTCATCGGCCGAGAACGGCACGCCGAACGCGGTCTGGCCCTCGCCTTCACGCTGGTCCCAGCTGAACCGGCCACCCGCCGTGACGCGCACCGTGTCGGTCAGCGAATACGTCGCCTCGCCAAAGGCCGCATAGCCTTCGAGCCGGTTGCGCGAAATCTGCGAGAGCGGAAAGCCGCCGACGATGAAATCACCGGAGTTCGTCACCTGATACGCATACAACCCGCCGAGCCACTGCAGCTTCGAGTCCGTGTCGCTCGCGAGGCGCAACTCGTTGGTCACCTGGTTGTAGTGCGCGGTGAGCAGCGCCGGAATATTCTCGAGCCAGTAGTCTGCGGACCAGTCCAGGTAGAAATAGCCGGGGATGTAGCTGAGCTTGGCGCCACTCAGGTCCCAGTCGACCTGCGCACCGAGCACCATGTTCTCGAAGTCCTGCGGCGACGCCGTCGGCGCACCCGGATCGATGCGGTCGTCCCAGGGGTCGCTGGTGTTGAACGCGTTGGGATTGCCGTCGAACGTGCCGTCGTTGAAGCCACGACGCACGAGGTTGGGCGACTTGCCGTCCTTTTTCGCACCGTGCAGCCAGACGTAGACGTCGACGTCGTCGGTCGGCGCGTAGAGCGCCGAGAGCCGGCCCGCATAGTCCTGCTGGGAATCCGCGCCCGTCTGCAGGTACCCGTCGCGTTCGATGTAGTCGAATGCGCCGCGCAGCGCGAGTTGTTCCGACACCGGCAGGTTCTGCACGATCGTGCCGTGCAGCAGCGAATAGTCGCCCACCTCGAGCACGCCGCTCGTCTCGAGTTCCGACGTAGGCCGGTTGAACTCCACGTTGACGGCGCCGCCGAGCGCCGCGCGTCCGTACAGCGTGCCCTGCGGTCCCGGCAGCAACTCGATCGACGCGATGTCGAACAGGCCGACGCTGGTACCTTCACGCGGGATGTAGACCCCGTTGAAATTGAAGGCGTTGGGCGGCTCGATGTTGGGCAGGTCGAGCGTCGAGCCGACACCACGAATGTAGAGTTCGGTCGAGGCGTTCTCCGCCTGGAAACGGACCAGTGGCATCAGGTTCTGCACACCCCGGATGTCGTACACACCGGCACTGACCAGGACGTCGCCCGCTATCGCCGTGATGGCAGCGCTCGTCTTCTGCAGGTCTTCGTTGACCTTCTGCGCGGTGACCGTAACGACCTCGAGCCCGGTGCCTGAGGCACCTGTGCCCGCATCGTCAGCAACGGCGAGGGCGGGAATCAGCTGCAGGGCGATGGCTGCCCGCAGGAGCCATGAAGGGGAATAAGGCTTGTGCATCGTGCGCTCTCAACGGCACGACATGGGTTTTTAACCCCGCCGGCCTGGAAGGTTGTCACTGGGTGGACTGACTGGCGCGGCCGGAGGGATTCGAACCCCCGACCCTCAGGTTCGAAGCCTGATGCTCTATCCAGCTGAGCTACGGCCGCGCGTAAGGTAGACGAAGTTTACCGTTACTTCATCGTTGGCATGACGAATTGCGCACTTTCCCTGCGCGCGGTAGGCCAGCGCGAGGTCACGGTCTTGAGCCGTGTGTAGAAGCGCACGCCGTCCGGGCCGTGCACGTGCAGCGCCCCGAACAGCGAGCGCTTCCAGCCGCCGAAAGAGTGAAAAGCCATGGGCACCGGAATCGGTACGTTGATTCCAACCATGCCTGCCTGCACGCCCTGGGTGAACGTTCGCGCCGCTTCGCCGCTCGCGGTGAAGATGGCCGTGCCATTGCCGAACTCGTGCTCGTTGACGAGACTGGTGGCCGTTGCCAGGTCCGGTACGCGTACGACGCACAGTACCGGGCCGAAAATCTCTTCCTTGTAGATTCGCATCTGCGGCTCGACGCCGTCGAACAGGCACGGCCCGATGAAAAACCCGTCCTCGAGTCCGCGCAAACGCAGGCCGCGGCCGTCGACGACGAGCTTCGCGCCCTCCTGCACGCCGAGGTCCACGTAACCGCTGACGCGGTCGCGGTGCTCCCGGGTGACGAGCGGGCCCATCTCGACGCCGTCATCGAGTCCCGAGCCTACCTTGAGCTGCTTGAGCTGGCGCTGCAGCGCATCGATCAGCGGGTCCGCTGCATCGTCCACGGCAACTGCCACCGAGATCGCCATGCAGCGCTCGCCGGCCGAGCCATAGGCCGCGCCAATCAGCGCGCTCGCAGCGTTTTCGGTGTCGGCGTCAGGCATCACGACCATGTGATTCTTGGCGCCACCGAGCGCCTGCACGCGCTTGCCATGCGTCGAAGCGGTGCGATAGATGTATTCGGCAACCGGCGTCGAACCGACAAAGCTGACGGCGCCTACACGTGGATCAGTCAGCAGCGTGTCCACCGCTTCGCGATCGCCGTTGACGACGTTGAAGACGCCGTCCGGCAGGCCGGCCTGCTTGAGCAGTTGCGCGACGCGCATGGGGCAGCTCGGATCCTTCTCGGACGGCTTCAGCACGAACGTGTTGCCGCAGGCGATCGCCACCGGGAACATCCACATCGGCACCATCGCAGGAAAGTTGAAAGGCGTGATGCCGGCGCAGACACCGACCGGCTGGCGCTGCGACCAGCTGTCGACATTGGTGCCGACGTTCTCGCTGAACTCGCCCTTCAGCATCTGCGGGATGCCGCAGGCGAACTCCACGACCTCGGTGCCGCGGATGACTTCGCCGCGTGCGTCCGAAAACACCTTGCCGTGCTCGACCGTGATCAGCCGCGCCAGCTCGTCGGTGTGTTCCTCGAGCAGTGCCTTGAACTTGAACATGATCCGCGCGCGCTGCAGCGGCGGCGTGGCCGACCAGGCCGGCAGCGCAGCCTCGGCCGCGGCGATGGCCGTGCGGGTCTCGTCGGCGCTGGCAAAGGCCACTTCGCCCCGGACCTGGCCGGTGGCCGGGTCGTGCACGATCCCCCTGCGACCGGAGGCTCCGGCGACCTCGCGTCCACCGATGAAATGGCCGAGCTGCAAGGCCTCGGTGGCAGTGGTTATGGCAGCAGCGGTCGATTTCGGGGGGGGCATCGGTAGGATTCCAGTCAGGGATCGGGTCGGACGCAGCTGGCATTGGACACGAAGCCGTACCGCCCTGCCAACCCCGCCGGCAGGGGTCCCCCTGCGCAGTCCGGTCCGGACGGGCTGAAGGCTGCGGTATAGTGCCCGTCCGCGATCCGCCGGCCGCTGTGGCAGGCTGCGCAACCACTGGCACTTTCGAGGTTCCAACGACATGAAGATGCTGACCGCCCTTGCCTTCGCCCCGGTCCTGCTGGCGTTGAGCGCAGCCACCGAAGCCGCCACTTGCGTCTATCCCCAGGCCCTGCAGGCGCTGCCGAATGGCGCGTCCGCAACCAAGGAGGAGATGCTGGCGGCGCAGACCCTGGTGAAGGACTATGCGAAGAACGTGCAGGAGACTTACCTGCCGTGCCTCGATCAGGACCAGACCGAGCAACTGGCGGCGCTGGATCCGGCCGACCCGAAGCTCGCGGAGAAGAAATCCGCTGTCGAGGCGATCCACGCCAAGAAGCACAATTCGGCACTCGACGAACTGCAGGCGCTGGTGGACCGCTGGAACGTCGAGAAAAAAGCGTACTCGGAGAAGGCCGCCAAGTGAGCCCCGGCGTTCGCCCGGGCGCCCTGTCCGCATGAAGTCGGGTGCGTCGGCCTTGCTGACCCCGGCCGAAGCGGAGGCGCTCGTGCGCGAAAGCGTGCTGCCGCTGCCAGTCGAATCGCGTCCGCTGGAATCCCTGGCGGGCGCGGTCCTTGCCCAGTCCGTCCGCTCGGAACGCGACCAGCCTCCGTTCGATCGGGTCACGATGGACGGCATCGCCTTCGCCTCGCCGGCATGGCGCCAGGGCCAGCGCCGGTTTCGCATCGCCGGCACCCAGGCCGCGGGCCAACCACCCCTGCTCCTGGCCGATTCCACTGAATGCCTCGAAGCAATGACCGGCGCCGTGCTGCCGCAGGGCTGCGACTGCATCGTGCCGGTCGAACGCCTGCGCGTCGAGGACGGCTTTGCCGTCGTCGACGATGACATGCCCGTCGAGCCCTTTCTCAACGTGCATACGCGCGGGCTTGATGCACGTGAAGGCGATCTGCTGCTCGCGCGCGGCACGCGCGTCGGTGCGCCAGAGCTTGCGGTGCTCGCCTCCGCCGGCCTGCCCCGGGCCGACGTGCGCATTGAGCCCCGCATCCTGATTGCGACCACGGGCGACGAACTCGTCGCACCCGACCAGCCGATCGCGGCCTGGCAGGTCCGCCGGTCGAACAGCTATGCCTTGCGCGGTGCATTGAACCTCCACGGCCATCAACGAGTGGCCGAAGACCACTTGCCGGATGACCGCGCGGTGCTCGCCGAGCGACTCTCGGCGCACCTCGCGACGCACGACGTGATCGTCCTGACGGGAGGAGTCTCGATGGGACGCTACGATCACGTGCCGAGCGTCCTGCGACAACTCGGCGTCAAGGAAGTTTTTCACAAGGTCGCGCAGCGTCCGGGCAAGCCGGTCTGGTTCGGCATCGGATCGACGGGCCAGACCGTGTTCGGACTGCCAGGCAATCCAGTGTCTGCTCTGGTCTGCCTGTTGCGCTATGTCGTGCCTGCGCTGGCAGCGATGGCCGGCGCACCAGTGCGCGTTACGGAACACATCCCTTTGGGGTCCGCATTCAAGGTCAAGCCTGCGCTCGCCTGTTTCCTGCCGGTGGGTGTGGAATACAGTTCGACCCTGGGCATGGTCGCCATGCCGCGGCCCACGCGGGGTTCGGGAGATTTCATTTCATTGCTGGGTACGGATGGTTTCGTGGAACTGCCGCCGGGCCCCCGCGAATTTCCGGCAGGTTTCCTCGCACCTCTGTACCGCTGGTGAACAGACATGCCTGATCCACGCAGTACTGCCGGTGTCGTCGCCCTGGGTCCGTTGAACCCGGTGGTCGACAGACTCGGCCGGCCGGTGCACGACCTGCGCATCTCGGTCATGGACCGCTGCAATTTCCGTTGCCCGTACTGCATGCCGCAGTCGACGTTCGACGAAAAATACCGCTTCCTCCGTGCGCAGGAGCGGCTGTCGTTCGAGGAGATCGTGCGGCTGGCGCGGGTCGCGGCGCGCCTCGGCGTGCGCAAGGTGCGCCTGACGGGCGGCGAACCCCTGCTGCGCAACGGCTTGCCTGATCTCGTCGCCGAACTGTCGGGCATCGAAGGCATCGAGGACCTCGCGCTGACGACCAATGGCGTCCTGCTCGCGCAACACGCGGCTGAATTGAAGGGCAATGGCCTGCACCGGGTGACGGTGAGCCTCGACTCGCTCGACGAAGCGGTATTCACGAGAATGAGCGGCGGCTTCGGCGGGCTGCCGCAGGTGCTCGAAGGAATCGAGGCTGCGCTCGCCGCCGGCTTGCGGCCCGTGAAGGTCAACACCGTGGTCCAGCGCGGGCTCAATGATCACACGGTGCTCGACCTGCTCGAGCATTTCCGCGGCACAGGCGTCACCGTGCGGCTGATCGAATACATGGACGTCGGCAACCGCAACGCGTGGGAGCCCGCGCAGGTCGTGCCGTCGGCCGACATCCTGCGGCAGATCGAGGCGCGCTGGCCCGTGACGGCCGCGGTCGGGCGCTATCGGGGCGAAGTCGCGTCGCGTTACACATACGACGATGGCGCCGGCGAAATCGGCTTCGTGTCGTCGGTGAGCGAACCGTTCTGCGGCGACTGCAATCGCGCGCGGCTGTCGTCGGAAGGCGTGTTGTATACCTGCCTGTTCGCGACGCGCGGACTCGATCTGCGCGCGCCATTGCGCGCCGGCGCATCGGATGCTGAACTGCTCGAGCTACTGCGCAGCGCGTGGACACAGCGGACGGACCGCTACAGCGACACACGCAGCGAGTTGCGCGGCAGCGAGGCTCCGCTGCGCAAGGTCGAAATGCACTACATCGGCGGATGACACGATGACCGAACTCACCCACGTCGATGCGCAAGGCCGCCCCACCATGGTGGACGTGAGCGGCAAGGCGGTCACGTTGCGTTCCGCCGTAGCCGAATCGCGGGTTCGCTTTCCAGCGGCTGTCGCGCGCACGCTGCGCGACGCCGGTTTCACGACCCGGAAGGGCCCGGTGTTCCACACGGCGATCGTGGCCGGCGTGATGGCGGCCAAGCGCACGCACGAGCTGATTCCCTTCTGTCACCCGCTCGGCCTCGAACGCTGCGACGTCGTCGTCGAAATGCACGACGACGAAGCTGTCGTGCGCTGCACGGTCGCGCTGCACCACAAGACGGGGGTCGAAATGGAGGCCCTGACCGGCGCTGCGATCGCGGCGCTCACGATCTACGACATGTGCAAGGCGCTTTCGCACGAGATCGTCATCGCGGAGACGCGACTGATCGAAAAGCAGGGCGGCAAGCGCACCGTGCACGAAGGCATCGCGCAATGACGCAGCTGCTCGCACCACTGTACGGCCTCGTGCTGGCGGGAGGCGCCAGCCGGCGCATGGGACAGGACAAGGCTGCCCTCGCCCTGCACGGCCGCCCGCAGCTCGACTGGGCGTACGACACGCTCGCTCGACACTGCCAGCGTGTGTTCGTCTCGATTCGCGCCGACCAGCAGGACGACCCCGTGCGGCAAGGCCGACCGGCGATCGTCGACGTGCACGACGGCACCGGCCCGATTGCGGGCATCGCCGCCGCACAGGCGGCGCACCCGGATAGTGCGTGGCTCGTCCTGGCGTGCGATCTGCCGTTCGTCGACGATGCCGCCATCAGCCACCTGATCAGTCGTCGCGACGGCCGGCTCGTCGTCGCCTATGCGAGCAGCCACGACGGCTTGCCGGAGCCGCTCTGTGCGATCTATGAACCTGGCTCCCGTGCAGGTGTGCTGTCAGCCCTTGCGTCGGGCCGCAACTGCCCGCGAAAATTCATCATTGGCACCGGTGTCGCACTGCTCGAGCAGCCCGACCCCACCGCGCTCGACAACGTCAACACCCCCGAAGAACTGCAACGCGCCCGGGGTCACCTCGGCGGGCTGCCGAATCCATGAAGAAGGTCACCCTCCAGTATTTTGCCGTGCTGCGTGAGCAGGCCGGCCGCAGCGAGGAACGCCTGGAAACGGCGGCCACAACCCCTGCCGAACTGTACGCGGAAGTGCAGGCCAGGCACGGCTTCACCCTGCCGCTCTCGATGTTGCGCGTCGCCGTGAACGAAGAGTTCCGGGACTGGTCGTCGCCGCTCGAAGCCAACGACCGCGTCGTCTTTATCCCTCCCGTCGCGGGCGGCTGATGCAGCCGTTCGCCTTCAGCACGTTGCCGATCGACACGGCTCGTGGTCGCGAGGCGCTCGCCGATCCGGCGTGCGGCGGCTACGCGACGTTCGAAGGCTGGGTGCGCGACCACAACGAGGGTCGCGCGGTGCGCCGTCTCGAATACGAGGCCTATGCCGCGCTGGCCGAGCGCGAGGGCGAACGTATCGTCGCCGAGGCGGTCGCGAAATACGGCGTGCAGCACGCCGCATGCATCCACCGGATCGGCGACCTCGCGCTCGGCGAGATGGCGGTGTGGGTCGGTGTGAGCTCGCGCCATCGCGCGGAGGCTTTTGCGGCCTGCCGCTACATCATCGACGAAGTGAAGCACCGCGTTCCGATCTGGAAGAAAGAACACTACGTCGACGGCGATTCGGGCTGGGTGAACTGCGAGCGCTGCGCGCAACCGGGTGAGCACGAGAGTCACGCGGATCACGCGCATGCGCATGCCGCAACGGAGGAGTCGCGCGCAGCACCGGATTTCTCGCGGCAGATCGCGCTGCCCGAAGTCGGTGCCGCGGGGCAGCAGCGTCTACGCGCTGGCTCGGTGCTCGTCATCGGCGCCGGCGGCCTCGGCGTGCCGGTGCTGCAGTACCTCGCCGCGGCCGGTGTCGGACGCGTCGGCATCGTCGACGGCGACGTGGTTGAAGCGAGCAACCTGCACCGGCAACCGCTCTATGGCGTCGCGGACATCGGCAAGTCGAAGGCGGCCGTGGCTGCCGCGCGGCTGCGGGCACTCAACCCCGAGGCAACGTTCGCCGTGCATGCCGAGCGCGCCGACGCCGGCAACCTCGTCGACTGGCTTGCGCGGTATGACCTCGTCGTCGATTGCAGCGACAACTTCGCAACCAAATTTACCGTGAACGACGCTGCCGTGATCCTCGGCAAGCCCGCAGTCTTCGCCAGCGTGTACCAGTACGAAGGCCAGTTGCAGGTCTACCTGCCGCGCGAGGACTGGCCCTGCCTGCGCTGTCTCTGGCCCGAGGCGCCGCGTGACGGGCTGGTTGGCAACTGTGCCCAGGCCGGCGTGCTCGGCCCGGTCCCGGCGGTGCTCGGTGCAATGCAGGCGATGCAGGCACTGAAGATCCTGCTGGGCCTGCCGGTCGAGAGCGCCCCGGCCCTGCACGTGTTCGACCTGCTCGGCATGCACTGGCGCACGTTGAAGGCGGCGCGCAATCCAGCCTGTGACCACTCACCGCGTGAGTTGCAGACGGAGGCGATCGACCCGGATGCCCTCGAACTCGTCTATCCGACCCTGGCCGCAGCCTGCGCGTCGGGCCTGACGTTGGTCGACATCCGTGAACCGTGGGAACGCGCCCGGGACGACCCGCCTGGGCCAATCGAATGGCACTTGCCGCTCAGCGCGTTCCTGCAGGGATCGACCGCGCTGCCGCGCGAGGGCCGTTACCTGATCGTGTGCGCGCATGGCGTGCGCAGTCTCGCGCTGGCAGGGCACCTGCGCTCGCTGGGATTCACCGCTGTCTATTCGCTGGCGGGTGGACTCGCCGCCGTCGACTCCTGAGCCATCAGGGCCGAACCTGGCCGCTGCCCCGCACGACGTACTTGTAGCTCGTCAGCTGTTCGACTCCGACCGGACCCCGCGCGTGGAAACGATCGGTGGAAATTCCGATTTCCGCTCCCATCCCGAACTCGCCGCCATCCGCGAACTGCGTGGACGCGTTATGCAGCACGATCGCGCTGTCGACGCGCGCAAGGAACGTCTCGGCCGTAGCAACATCGTCCGTGACGATCGAATCCGTGTGGTCCGAACCGTAGCGCGCGATGTGTTCGATCGCGCCTTGCACACCACGTACGAGCCTCACTGCGATGATCGCCTCGAGGTACTCGGTGTGCCAGTCGGCCTCCGTTGCGGCTACCACGCGCGAATCAACGGCGCAGGTCGCGGCATCGCCGCGGACTTCGCAGCCCGCATCGAGCAACTCGCGCACCAGCGGCGCCAGGTGCGTGCGCTCGGCCGCGGCATCGACCAGCAACGTCTCGGCTGCACCACAGACTCCGGTGCGCCGCAACTTTGCGTTCAGGACGATCGACCGCGCCATCTCCAGGTTGGCCGCACGGTCGACATACACGTGGCACAGGCCTTCCAGGTGACCGATGACCGGCACCCGCGCTTCCTGCCGCACGCGCGCAATCAGGCTCTTGCCGCCCCTCGGCACGATCACGTCGATGAAGTCGGTCATGCCCGCAAGCATCTGGCCGACGGCAGCGCGATCCGTCGTGGGCACCAGCTGCACGCAGGCTGCCGGCAGACCCGCGGCCAGCAACCCTGCGACGAGGCACGCGTGGATCGCGACGCTGGAGTGGTGGCTCTCGCTGCCGCCGCGCAGGATCGCCGCATTCGCCGACTTGAGGCACAGCGCGCCGGCGTCGCAGGTCACGTTCGGGCGGCTCTCGTAGATGATGCCGATGACGCCGAGCGGCACGCGCACACGCTGGAAGCGCAGTGCGTTCGGGCGTGTCCATTCGGCCAGCACCGTCCCGATCGGATCGGGCAGCGCCGCAATGTCCTCAACCCCGCGTGCCATCGCTTCGATGCGCGCGGCATCGAGCTGCAGGCGATCCAGTGCCGCGCGCCCGAGTCCGGCGGTCGTAGCCGCACTCATGTCGCGTTCATTGGCCGCGAGAATTGCGCCCTTGTGCAGCCGCAGCGACGCCGCGATTGCATGCAGCGCTCGATTGCGCTGCTCGCCACTCGAAACTGACAGCACGCGCTGTGCCGCGACCGCGTCGCGGCCGAGCTGCTGCATGGTCTGCGCAATGGCTTCGTCGGTCGTCACGTCAGCACGAGGTCGTCGCGGTGAATCAGTTCGTCGCGGCCACGATACCCGAGAATCGCCTCCAGCTCCTGGCTGCGGCGACCGCTCGCGCGACGGGCGTCCTCGCTCGAATAGGCGCTCAGGCCGCGCGCGATCTCGGCGCCATCCGCGTCGCGCACGATGACCGCGTCGCCCCGATCGAAGCGGCCTTCGACTTGCGTGACCCCGGCCGGCAGCAGGCTCTTGCCGCCACGCAAGGCTTTCGCCGCGCCGGCATCGACGTGCAGCACGCCCGCGGGCTGCAGCAGACCCGCAATCCATTGCTTGCGCACGGTTTTCGGCGAGGCCTTCGCCACGAACCAGGTACAGCGGCCACCGGCTTCGATGCGCTGCAGCGGATGCTGCTCGCGACCCGCGGTGATGCACATGTTGCACCCCGCCGCGACCGCAATCCTGCCTGCGAGCACCTTCGTGGCCATGCCGCCGGAACCCACGTCGGAGGCCGAACCTCCCGCCATCGCTTCGATCTCGGGGGTGATGCCGGTCACTTCGGGGATGAACTCCGCATTGGCGTCACGCGCTGGATCGGCGGTGTAGAGACCATCGACATCGGAGAGCAGCACGAGGCAGTCGGCGCTCGCCATCTGGGCGACGCGCGCGGCAAGCCGGTCGTTGTCGCCATAGCGGATCTCGGCGGTAGCCACGGTGTCGTTCTCGTTGATGACCGGGACCGCGCCGAGCTTGAGCAGGGTATTGAGCGTGCTGCGCGCGTTCAGGTAGCGACGGCGCTCTTCGGTGTCGCCAAGGGTCAGCAGCATCTGCGCGACAGCGCAGTCATGCTGTTCGAGTACTTCCTTCCACGCGTGCGCGAGACGGATCTGGCCAACGGCCGCCGCGGCCTGACTTTCCTCGAGCTTGAGCTTGCCGGGCGCGAGCCCGAGCTGACGCCGCCCGAGCGCAATGGCGCCGGAGGAGACGATCACGACTTCCTGGCCACGGGCCCGCATCGCAGCGACGTCCGCGGCCAGGGTTTCGAGCCAGGCACGATTGACTCGGCCCGTCGATTTCTCGACCAGCAGCGCCGAACCGATCTTCACTACCACCCGCTTCGCACGAGCGAGGCGGGCCCCGCCGCGTGCAGCCGCGGGTGCGCTCATGCGATCGCGAACTGATCGGCGGTGAGCGCCATCAGCCCGGTGGACCCGGCCCTTGCGGCGGCCGCATGCGAGTCGACACGCGGCAGGATGCGCGAGAAGTAGTGCCGTGCCGTGACGAGTTTCGCTTTGTAGAAGTCGTCGTTCGGATCTTCGGCCTGCTTCTTCGCGGCAACGCCTGCGGCCACCAGCCAGCACCAGGCGAGACAGATGTAGCCGGAAACGTGCAGGTAATCGGTCGCGGCGGCGCCGACTTCGTCGGGATTGCCCTTCGCGGCCAGGCCGAGTTCGGCCGTGAGCCGGCCCCACTGTTCCAGTCGCTTGCCGAGGTCGGCAGCCAGCGGCGCGATCTCGGGCATGCCGCCGAATTTCTTGATCGAGTCGACGATCCGTGCAGCAATCATCTGCTGGCTCTTGCCGCCCGTGCCGAAGACCTTGCGACCAAGCAGGTCGAGCGCCTGCACGCCGTTGGTGCCCTCGTAGATCGGGGTAATGCGCGCGTCACGCATCAACTGCTCGACGCCTGTCTGGCGGATGAAGCCGTGGCCGCCGTGGATCTGCACGGCGAGGCTCGTCACTTCCATCGCGGCCTCGGTCAGGAAGCCCTTCACGATCGGCGTGAGGAACGCGATCAGGTCGTTCGAGGCCTGGCGTGCCTGCGGGTCCGGATTGAGGTGCGCGCTGTCGATCTCGCGGCCAGTCAGGAAACACAGCACGCGGCCGCCTTCGACGAACGCCTTCTGCGTCAGCAGCATGCGCCGCACGTCGGGGTGGACGATGATCGGGTCCGCCGCCTTGCCGGGCTCCTTCACACCCGACATCGCGCGGCCCTGCAGGCGATCGTTGGCATAGGAAATCGACGCCTGCCACGCGAGTTCGGAGAGGCCGTGGCCCTGCAGGCCGACGCCGAGGCGCGCCTGGTTCATCATCGTGAACATGCAGGCAAGGCCTTCGTTCGGCTTGCCGAGGAGCCAGCCGATCGAGTCGTTGAAGTGCATCACGCACGTCGGCGACGCGTGGATTCCCATCTTGTGCTCGATCGAGCCGCACACGACCCCGTTGCGTTCACCGGCGTCGCCGTTCGCGTCGGGCCGGAACTTCGGCACGACGAAGAGGCTGATGCCACGGGTGCCCGCAGGTGCGTCCGGCAATCGCGCCAGCACGAGGTGCACGATGTTCTGCGTCAGGTCGTGCTCGCCGGCGCTGATGAAAATCTTGGTGCCGGTGATCGCGTAGGAGCCGTCCG
The DNA here is from genome assembly GCA_011391405.1 of Gammaproteobacteria bacterium. Taxonomy (GTDB): domain Bacteria; phylum Pseudomonadota; class Gammaproteobacteria; order Steroidobacterales; family Steroidobacteraceae; genus RPQJ01. The sequence goes on along the minus strand of JAABQQ010000165.1, from coordinate 7,381 downwards.
CCTGCGGCTCGGCCCTGGTTTTCAGGATGCCGAGGTCGGTGCCGCTGTGCGCCTCCGTGAGGCACATCGTGCCCGACCAGTCGCCCGCGATCATCTTCGGCAGGTAGGTGCGCTTGAGGGCGTCATTGCCGTGGGCCGCGATCGTCAGCGCCGCGCTCTCGGTCAGTCCCGAGTACATGCGCCACGCCATGTTGCCCGATACCAGCATCTCGCCGAAGGCCAGCGAAAAACCGCTCGGCAGTCCCTGGCCACCCCAGGCGGGATCGGCCGTCATCGTGATCCAGCCGTCCTTGCAGTAGCGGTCGTAGGCTTCCTTGAAGCCGGGCGGGGTCCGGACCTCGCCGTTTTCGAAGACAAGGCCGTGGACGTCGCCCACGCGGTTGGTGGGGGCCAGCACATCTTCGGCGAAGCGTGCGCCTTCCTCCAGGATGCCCTCGAGCAGCTCACGGTTGAGGTCTTCGCGGCCGTAGGCGCGATAATTTTCCTCGAAGTCGAGTACGTCATGGACGACAAAACGGATGTCACGAAGCGGAGCGCGGTACGTGTACACGATCGAGTCCTCTGGTAAACCCCGGTTTAACCCAAGTGTACGTGAATTGCGGCAGTGCAGCATCCGGTTGTTCCGATTGCCTGCCCGGTTGCGGCGACCGTATAGTTGCCTGGATCCAATGCCGTCGTCGTGACGGCGTTGTCGCTGAGGATTTCCCCGTGAGCCGTGATTACGAACCGCAGGCAGGCCAATGGTACGAAGACCTCGACAACGAGGAAGCGTTCCAGGTGCTCTCGGTCGACCCTGACGAGGAAATCATCCGCATCCAGTGGCCGGATCGCGAGATCCGGGAAATCGACCTCGACCAGTGGAACGAGATGGACCTCGAACTCACGGTCCCGCCGGAAGGCTGGGTCGACGACGTCGCAGAAGACGACGACGAGGATGAGGACGACGACCTCGACGAAGACGACGAGGATGACGAGGACGACGACTGGGACGATGACGAGGACGACGACCTCGACGAAGACGACGACGAATACCGCGATCGCGAGTGACGCGACCTCCTTCACCAGCAGTCGTCGCTCCTGAGGCCCTCCGCGGCCGCTATCCCCACGAACTCGAACGCACCTGGCAACCCGCCGGTGCGCCCGTGGTCACCATCCGCGCGCTCCGCCATGACGACCTCGCCCTCGAGCGGCGGTTCATCAGCGGGTTGTCGCCGCAGACGCTTTACCTGCGCGTCCAGTATGGTGTCACGGCTGCCAGCGAGCGCGATCTCGAACGGCTGCTCGACCTCGACTATTACGACCGGCTCGCGGTCGCAGGTCTTGCGCAAGAGGCGGCCGGCGAAACCCTCGTCGGCGTGAGCCGCTATGCCCGAGTCGAAGGCACGCGGCGGGCCGAGTGCGCCATCGTCGTGGCCGACAATTGGCAGGGACGGGGCCTCGGCACGGAACTGATGCGCACGCTGGCTGCCGCGGCACAGGCTCGCGGCATCGATTGCCTCGAAGGCACCACCCTGGCCGAGAATGCGCGGATCGCAGGCTGGGCACGCCGCTTCGGATTCTCGGTCCGCACCGAACCGAATTCAGGCGGCCTGGTCGTCGTCAAGTTGGACCTTTGAGGTCCAGTTCAATCGACCGCGTGATGGCGTGATCCCAGCGTTTGCCCGCCCGTGCCAACCGCTCGAGCGCCGGATCGAGATCCCGGTCCAGCGTCTTTCGCCACCGTTCCAGCGACTTGCGTGCAGCCCGGCCGCGCACCGCCCATACGGGATCTGACCGCAACCAATCTGCCGCGGCTGCGGCATCTCGCTGATCACCGAGATTCTGTTGTGCGTCGCGCAATCGACGACGCAGGGTCGCAGCGTCCATCGGAGATATATCTGAAACAATTTCAAGCACATACCTGCAGTTCTTCAGGCGAATACGGAGCTCGTGCAGTTCGCGCTGGGTACGTGGCCTCGGCTCCAGCAGGTGTTGGACCCGTCGCCACGAGCGCCGCGCGCGTCGCAAGACATCGGCATCGGCAATCCCGGGGCGCAGACCCAGGTTGCTCCGGCATGGACCGCGGGCAGACAACTCAACTGCCGCCCGATTCGACGGACTTTGCAGCCGGCGGGCGAGTCGTTTGACTGCCTGCTGTCGAGCCGCCGCCAGCTCGCGGCCGCCTTGCCCGCCTTGCAGGGGCGGCAGCGCGGCCAGGACATCCAGTTCGCGGATCTCGGCGAGCAGGTCGGCGACTCGCTCCAGTGCCGCCCGGAACCCGCGGGCATGCTCCGTCGAAAAGAATGACCTGAATGACTTGAGCAGCGCGCGCAGGCGCCGGCACTCGACCCGACACTGGTGCACGTCGTGCTCGTCGGCATCGGGGAGACGGGAAAGGCGAACCTGCAGCGCGGCCTGGCCTGCGCGCAGTGCGCGGCGCAGCCGCACCGAGCCATCAAGCGGAACGGACACGCTTGCGCCCGGCACGGTCAAGCACCAGCGACAACAAGGTGCCGACAGTCTTGTGCGATTCGAGCGCGTGCCGCAGCGGCACGTCGAGTCTGAGCCGATAGGAATTCCGCCGTCCTGCGCGTTCGCGCACGATGACTCCGGCTTCCTCGAGGTCGCTCACTATTTTCTGGACGGCGCGTTCCGTGATGCCGACACTGAGGGCGACGTCGCGCAACCGCGCGTCGGGGTCCTGGGCCAGGCAGACGAGGACGTGCGCGTGGTTGCTCAGGAACGTCCAGTGCCGGGCAGGGCTTGCGGTCATCTGGGCACCTCTTTGCAGACAGGACGGAACCGCGACCCACGGCGGTTGTCTGAACCTCGGTTCCGGTTTTTAGCTTCCTGTTATTATGCCCCCGCGCGGGGATCAGCTGCCACGCCTGGCTGCGGCAGGGATTGAAACCCGGAAGTTCACCCCAAGCGAATGGGCGCCATGGGATCGCACGCTGGAGACACGCCAAGATGAAACGGATTCTGCTGTTCCTCGCCACCAACCTCGCGATCATGCTGCTGCTGGGCATCGTGCTGAACCTGCTCGGCATCAATTCGATCCTCGACGCGCAGGGCTCGGACCTGGACCTCGGCAAGCTGCTGGTCCTGTCGGCCGTGGTGGGCTTCACGGGGTCGCTCTTCTCGCTCGCGATCTCCAAGTGGTCAGCCAAGCGCATGATGGGCGTGCGGGTGATCTCGCAACCCGCCAACGCCACCGAAAGCTGGCTGGTCGGCGCCGTGCAGCGCCAGGCGCAGGCCGCCGGCATCGGCATGCCGGAGGTGGGGGTGTTCGATTCGCCCGAGCCGAACGCGTTCGCGACGGGCGCGCGCCGTGATGCCGCGCTGGTCGCTGTGAGCACAGGCCTGCTGCAAAGCATGTCGCAGCAGGAAGCCGAGGCCGTGCTCGCGCACGAGGTGAGCCACGTCGCCAACGGCGACATGGTCACGCTGACGCTGATCCAGGGCGTGGTAAACACCTTCGTGTTCTTCCTCTCGCGCGTCATCGGCCACTTCGTGGACCGCGTGATCTTCAAGACGGAAGAAGGCCACGGCCCGGCGTTCATTGTCACCTCGATCATTGCGCAGCTCGTGCTCGGCCTGTTCGCGATGATGATCGTCATGTGGTTCTCGCGGCAGCGCGAGTTCCGCGCCGACGCGGGTGGCGCGACGCTCGCCGGTCGCCAGGCCATGATCGGCGCGCTAGAGCGCCTGCAGCAGCGCCATTCCGGCGCGTTGCCCGACAAGATGGCGGCGTTCGGCATCGCCGGTGGCCCGAAGCCGGGCGGCTTCAAGCGCCTCTTCATGTCGCACCCGCCGCTCGAAGAGCGCATCGCCGCGCTCCGCAACTCGGTCGGTTGATCCGACCCGGGCTGCAACGAAGGCCGCGCTCCTCACCGGGCGCGGCTTTTTTCATCAAGGCAAACGCAGCATGAGCGGCACCACCACTCTCGTCTGGTTCCGGCGTGACCTGCGCCTCTCCGACAATCCGGCGCTCACTGCGGCCGTGGCGGACAGCGACCACGTCGTGGCTGTGTACGTGCATGCACCGGAAGAGGAAATCCCATGGTCGCCGGGTGCCGCGACTCGCTGGTGGCTGCACCACAGCCTGACCGCACTCGATGCGGCACTGCGCAGGAAGGGTGTTGCACTCACCCTGCGCCGCGGGCCCACGTTGCCCACGTTGATCGCACTGGCGCGCGCAGCCGGCGCCAGCAAAGTCGTGTGGAATCGTCTGTACGACCCGGCCACCGTCGCGCGTGACACGGCGGTCAAGACCGGCCTGCGCGACCTGGGCTTCGAGTGCGAGAGCTACAACGCGAACCTGCTGCACGAGCCGTGGGAGATCCGCACCGGCCAGGGTGGACCGTACCGTGTCTTCACGCCGTTCTGGCGAGCGTGCCAGATGCGACTCGATGTGCAGCCGGCGCCGCTGCCGGCCCCCAGGCGTCTGCACGGGCCGTCACAACCCATCGACAGCCTGGCGTTGGATGAACTCGACCTGCTGCCGAAGATTCCATGGGATGCAGCGTTTTCGCAGCACTGGTCGCCCGGCGAACGCGGTGCGCATCAGCGGCTCGAGGAATTCTGCGGCGAATGGCTCGGCCGCTACGACGAAGGCCGCAATCGCCCGGACCTGCCCGCGAGTTCACGACTCTCCCCTCACCTGCATTTCGGCGAGATCAGTCCGCGCCAGTGCCTGGTCGCAGCGCGCAACGCCATCGTCGAGCAGCCGGCGGCCGCGAAATCCGCCGACAGTTTCATCCGCGAGATCGGCTGGCGCGAATTCGCCTATCACCTGCTGCACCACTACCCGCACACACCCGAGCAGCCACTCGACGAGCGCTTCGAGCGCTTCCCGTGGGTCGAGAGCCCCGCGCTGCTCCGCGCGTGGCAGCAGGGCCGCACTGGCTACCCGATCGTCGATGCCGGTCTGCGTGAGTTGTGGACGACCGGCTTCATGCACAACCGCGTGCGCATGATCGTCGCCTCGCTGCTGACCAAGAACCTGCAGCAGCCGTGGCTCGCTGGCGCGCGCTGGTTCTGGGACACGCTGGTCGATGCGGACCTCGCCGCCAACACCCTCGGATGGCAATGGACCGCAGGCTGTGGCGCCGACGCGGCCCCATTCTTCCGCATCTTCAACCCGGTGCTGCAGGCCGAGCGGTATGACCCGGCGCGCGTGTACATCCGCCGCTGGCTGCCCGAACTGACACAGCTGCCGGACAAGTGGATTCATCGCCCCTGGGAGGCCCCTGCGGAGGTCCTGGCGCAGGCCGGTGTCACGCTTGGGCACACCTACCCTCGCCCCATCGTCGAGCTTCCTGCCAGCCGGGATGCTGCCCTGGCGGCCTATGCAACGATCCGGGAGCCCGTCGCCCCTGCCCGCACCTGAATCCGCGCTCGCGGGTTTCACCTACTGGCCGGGCGGCTGCGCTACCCCGACAATCCGGAGCCAGTCCAATCGTCGCCGGAGCCCGCCATGACGCAAGCCGCCATCCTCGAAGGTCTCAGCAAGTCCAGGCTGGCGGTCGAGATGACCGAGGACCAGCGCAAGGCGCTGGCAGCGGTGATGACGCTCCGCGACCTGGCGCAGGGCGAAGTCGTCGTGCGCGAAGGCGACAGCGACGACCACCTCTACGTCGTCGCGAGTGGCGGCATCGCGGTCGTCAAGGCGGTCGGTACCGACAACGAAGTCACGCTCAGCGTACTGCGCCCTGGCGACGTCGTTGGTGAACTCTCGTTCCTCGACGGCGCGCTGCGTTACGCCTCGCTCGTTGCCGAGAACGGCACTCGTGTGCTCAGCCTGAGCCGCGGCGACCTCGAAGGGCTGCTCGACAGCAACCCCCACCTGGTCTACCGGGTGATGCGTGCCATCGTGCGCGTCGTGCATGAACTGCAGCGCCGGCTGTCGATGCAGACGGCCGAACTGACCAACTACCTCTACAAAACTCACGGTCGGTACTGAGCACCTTCGCAATTACAGGTTTCCCCCGCATGTCCGTGATCCGGCTGGCTTGGCTGTTGGTGCTGTTCTGCCTGCCAGGTCTCGCTGGCGCTGCGACGGGCGATCCGAAGTCCGACGACTTCTGGTACGGCACCGCCGCCGACGGCACACCCACCGTCCGGCTGTACTACTTCTTTTCGCCCACCTGTCCGCATTGCCAGGCGGCAAAGCCGTTCATCGCCGAACTCCAGACGCGGAATCCCTGGCTCGAGGTCAAGCGTTACTCGGTGAAGGATCACCGCGGCAATGCCCGGTTCTACTACGAGACGGCGCAGACGCTCGGCGCCGAGGCCCTTTCCGTTCCCGGCTTTGTATTCTGCCGCCAGATCATCATCGGCTACGACTCGGCCGAAACGACGGGCAAGCAACTCGCCGACGCATTGCAGGCCTGCCACGACCGACGCGCCGCGAACCCCGGTGCGCCCGATCGTGCACCGACCGTCGGTGGCACCAGCGGCACCGCGGCCACCCAGCTATCGGCGGCCGAGGAGAACGCCGGCACGACGGTCAACCTGCCATTCATCGGCCCGGTAGACGCCAAGGCGATCTCGCTCCCGGTGCTCACGCTGGTGCTCGCGGGCATGGATGCGTTCAATCCCTGCGCATTCTTCGTGCTGCTGTTCCTGCTGAGCCTGCTGGTCCACGCCAGGAGCCGCACGCGCATGGCGGTCATCGGGGGCACGTTCGTGCTGTTCTCCGGACTCGTCTATTTCGTGTTCATGGCCGCGTGGCTCAACGTCTTCCTGATCGCAGGCGAACTGCGCGTGATCACGACGATCGCAGGACTGGTCGCGCTGACGGTCGCCGCGCTCAACATCAAGGACTACTTCTGGTTCAAGGCAGGCCCGAGCCTGTCGATCCCGGACGCGGCCAAGCCGGGCCTGTTCAAGCGCATGCGCGAGGTGGTCGCCTCCGGCAGCATGGGCCCGATGCTTGTCAGCACGGTGCTGCTTGCGATCGTCGCCAACTCGTACGAGCTGCTCTGCACCGCGGGTTTCCCGATGGTGTACACGCGGGCGCTGACGCTCGCGGACCTCGAGTCCTGGCAGTACTATGCGTGGCTTGCGGCATACAACGTGATCTACGTGCTGCCGCTGCTCGCGATCGTAACGGTGTTCGTGAAGACCATGGGTGCACGCAAGCTGACCGAAGCCGAAGGCCGCCTGCTCAAGCTGATTTCCGGCTTCATGATGCTGGGTTTCGGCCTGCTGCTGCTCGTTGCACCGAACATGCTCACCAACGCGTTCGCCTCGATCCTCGTGCTCGCCGTCGCGGTGGGCGCCTCGCTGGTCGTGGCGAAGGTCGCCGCGCCCCGCAAGGCCTGAGCGTCGCGGGTCCGGATGCAGGCAGCCGCACCCGATTCGCACGTCGAAGCGCTCCAGCGCATCCGGGCCCTGC
>JAABQQ010000164.1 GCA_011391405.1 Gammaproteobacteria bacterium | reverse complement strand
ACGGCGCTCTTTGGGGGCCGCGACGAACGTGAACTGGACTTCGCCGATCTTCGTTCGCTCACGCAACGTCTTCTCGAAGTCTTTTCGCAGGGCGCGGGGCGACCGTTCCCGCAGGATCCCGCCGAGCAGCTCGGCGGCGCGATCGAAGCCGTCTTCGCCTCCTGGCAATCGCCCAGGGCGCGCGAGTACCGGCGGCTGAACCACATCGCCGATGACATCGGGACCGCGGTGACGGTGCAGTGCATGGTATTCGGCAACGCAGGCGGCCAGTCGGGTGCCGGCGTCGGCTTCACGCGCGACCCGGCCACCGGCGAGCCGGCCCTGTGGGTCGACTTCCTCTTCAACGCGCAAGGCGAAGACGTGGTGTCGGGGAGGCGCAGTGCCAACGGCCACGACGAGTTGGCGATGGTGCTGCCGGAGGTCTGGCACGAACTCTCCGAGGCTGCACAGCAGCTGGAGCACGCCTTCGGCGACATGCAGGACTTCGAGTTCACCGTTCAGGACGGCCGGCTCTTCATGCTGCAGACCCGGTCCGGCAAGCGCACGCCCCTGGCGGCGACCCGCATCGCACTGGACATGCTCGACGAGGGACTGATCGGAACCCGGATTGCGCTGGACCGCACAGCAGGGACGGAACGCGAGTCGCTCGCGCATCCCTGTGTCGTCGCGACAGGAGGCAAGATGCTGATCCCGCTGGGCCGCGCCGCGACCGCGAGCAGCGGCGTGGCGGTCGGCGAGGTCGCCCTCGACGAGGCGCGCGCAGTCGCTCGTCGCGAAGCGGGGGTTCCGGTGGTTCTGGTGCGCCGCGATGCCGAGACCAGCGACATGGCGGCGCTCGAAGCGGCCACCGGGCTGCTGACGCAACGCGGTGCCCGGACATCGCACGCGGCGGTGGTGGCGCGGCAGTTGGGCAAGGTGTGCCTCGTCGGTTGCAATGAACTGCAGATCGACGATACCTCGCGCACGATCCAGGTCGGCGACACCATCTTGCACGAGGGTGAACTGATCACTCTCGACGGCAACGAGGGGGTCTTCTACGCCGGCGAGGCCCGGGTCGAAACCGTCTATCCGGAGGAACTGCTCGCTCGACTGGACATGCTCAGGCAGCGCGAACGAACAGCCGGATGAGGCGGAGCCCGCGGTGTAGAGTGCACCGACGGCGAGCCTGCTTTGCCTGTCCAGCGACGCGGGAAGCCGGATGTCGAAGTTTGCACGGCACGCATCCGTATTGGGGCCGCTGCAGAGGCGCCCTCGCCGAGTGGTCCAGCTGTGCGGGCTCCTCGACCCTGGAAGGGAAGGGCAGGCGATGAAGACGCTGTACCTGCTGCGCCACGCCAAGTCGAGCTGGGACGATGCATCCTTGCCCGACCGCAACAGGCCGCTGGATGCCCGCGGCGAGCGCGATGCAGCAAGGATGAGCAAACGCTGGTCGCAACGGATCGAGAAGCCCGCACTGATCATGTCGAGTCCGGCCGCGCGTGCCTTTGCGACGGCAACGGTCGTCGCGCGAGGCCTGGACTACAAGACCAATGACATCGCGATCGATGAGCGGCTCTACGCCGCCACGGAGGTCAACTTGCTTGCCGTCATCGAAGCTCTGGACAACAAACTGGACCGCGTGATGCTGGTCGGTCACAACCCTGGCTTCGTGGACTTGGCGCATCACTTCGACAGCGGTGTCACCCACATGCCCACCTGTGCGCTCGTCGAGTTTCGGTTCGACGCCAGTTCGTGGGGCGGCATTGGCCGGGCCAGAGCTTTGTGCACGATCGTCGACTCGCCCAAGCAACCATCGGCATAGACCGGTGCGGTGGCGTTGCAGCGGGGGTTTGACTCGGGTCGTTGTCCACGCACACCGGCTCGCAGGCTTCGACGTGCCGTGCGTCCGGGAGTTTCCAGCCGGGCGACAGAGTTTTCCCGGCTGCGGCGGCGGGCTATTCGTGCATCGGACGATCGGTCGAGATCAGCGATGTCTGCTTTACGGCTGGCAATTCGATGGCCTGACCGGCAGCAAAGGTTCGCGTCGTTTCGCCGAACATCGAAGCGGACGGCGAGGCACGACCAGCGCGGGCAGGGCGGTTCCGACGGCACCCATCCGGCGTTGCGTAGATGAGGGCTGCGTCACGGCCGCCGACGAGGTGCTGGTCGGCCAAATTGACGAGTTGGCGTTGGCGGCAACCAACCACGCGGTCCATGGCTCGGGACCTACGGACTATTGCGAAATCGGTCCAAGTTCGAATGATCTTGACTGCTGCATCCCGCAGCGTAAAGGACGGCCCGCTTCATAGGTGATTGTGGCTGATACTGGCCACGTTTAGCCGTCACTGGGCCGACCGAGCTATGGCCCTGATCCGTGCGATTCCGGACACGGGCAGGACTCGGTAAGACGAAGGGGTTAGCGATTCGCATCGCTAACCCCTTGATTTTATTGGCTCCCCGACCTGGGCTCGAACCAGGGACCTACGGATTAACAGTGCGCTTTTTGCGTGTTTTCTGGGACGTCCTGGAATGATCTGGGAATGACAAAAACCAATGCATATCAATAGGTTACGAGGTTTCTGTTGTTCCAGGCGGTCCCGGTCGATAGCATGCGAGTTCAGGATTTTTCGGACA
>JAABQQ010000163.1 GCA_011391405.1 Gammaproteobacteria bacterium | reverse complement strand
GCTGATCGGGTCGAGCGCTGCAAGCGACCGGGCCAGGCCGCCGGTCAGCAGCAGGTCGTACAGGCCATCGGGCAATGCCATCGTGGTCCTTGGCGTCAGGCAATCGGCCGCGTGCCACGGCATGCCGGGTAGCCCGTGCAGCCCCAGAACTCGCTGCCGGCATTGGCGCCGCGCTTGGCCGTCCGCCGCACCATCGGCTTCGAGCACACGGGGCAATTCGCCGCCTGCACCTGCGCTGGATTGGGCGGAGCCGCTGGGGCATCCGCGGCCGGAGAATTTGACGCAGATCGGGCCGGCGAGCGATCAATCCCGGCCTTGCCCTGTCGAATGAGCCCATGGAGCTTCGGTCCATCGACCAGGTTCACATTGCGGCCGCTCGCAAAACTGATGGCCTCGTCGGTGAAGCGGCCCGAAGTCACCACGAATCCACCTGTGGCGCCCCGGGCGGCCATCACACCGTAGAGCTCCCGCACCACATCCACGCCGACCTTGAAGGCGCGCCACTGCTTGCACTGCACGAGAAACTTCTCGCCGCCGTTCTTGCCAGGCTTCGTGAGCACGAGGTCGACGCCACCATCGGCGCCGCCACCACCGGTTTCGACAACCTGGTAGCCCTGCAACCGGAAGCCCTCGCCGACGAGCATCTCGAACTCGCGCCAGCTCATGCCATCGAGTGCATCGGTCGCCTTGCTTTGCGCGACATCGGTGACGAGGTTCTGCCTGGCCCTGCGTCGCCAGGCCGACATCCCTGCTCCGGCGAGGCAGAGGATGGGCAAGATGTACTGGCCGACGCCGGCAAGCGTCTTCCAAAGGGTCTGCGTGACCATCGCGCCCACTTGGCCCGGCTGGGCGGTGGCGACCACCTGCTGAGATGCGAGGCTGTGCAGCAGCAGGTAGCTAACCAGCGCCAGAACGACGCCGACCCACCACGGCAGCATCGCCACGAGGTCCATGATGTCCTCGGCGGGACTGGTCTTTCCGCGTCTTGCCATGTCTTGTTCTCTCCCTTGCAGGGGAGCTTGTACCAGCCATTCTGAGTTGACCTCGCACGGACAGGCCTGTGCGGCACGATGCCGTTCACGCGGCGTCAATGAACTTGTTGCCGTCCCTGGCGCTCGATCGCATCGAAGAGATCGACAAGCAGCATCGTCGTCGAGAGGTCCGCGAGGCCATACCGGCTGCAGATGGCCGGCACGACCCACGCGTCCCACGCCGAGTGAAGTGCTTGCAAGCTCTGGGTTGTGTCAGCGATGTCCTCTGGCGGGCCGCAGCTGGCGAAGTCGCTGAGACGGCTTTCGTCGGTGACGATGCACTCGCCGTAGTCCATGCCCAGGACAGCGCGAAAGAACTCAATCGCCGTGTGCTCGAAATCGTCGATGCGCTGCTGCGCGGCGATCACCACCTTCTTCATGGCGAAGATGTCAGCGTCCGGCAGCCCGGAAAGCCTTGCGGAACTCGCGACCGGAACGGTTGCGAAACTGCGGCTTGACCACGACGGCGCCCTCGAAGACCCGCCCCAGCCACGCGGCCGCATTCTGGTCGTCGTCGATGTCGCGGATCGCTGCCGCGATCTCACGCGTCGAACGACCGCCGAGCCTTTCGAAGAGCGCGTCGCATCCGGGCATGTACAGGGGTTCGAAAACGTCGTCTGCGGACACGAACTCGACCTTCCCCGCATCGACCTCGGCAACCTGGCGCCTGAGGTCTTCCGACACCTCCAACTGCTCTTGCGGCCCGACATGAAAAGACAGTTCCCACACCAGGCCGTGGATGACCTGGCCCAGCGTCACGTCGGCGCATCTGGCGCGCCGAATCTCGCTCATATAGGCCTTGGCCGTGGCGTCTTCCTCGGTGATCCGAACCTCGCCCTTCACCCGGACCGGCAACGAAAGCAGTTCGCGCAGTGGCGTCAGCGAGACCGACCATTCGATGCGTTCGCCCTTCTTCCTTCGCTCTTCCGGCAGGTCTTCCGCCAGTTCGTGGCCGATGCCGTGCAAGTGCAGGCGTTGCATGCCGGAGTACTCGTTCGTGCTCGTATCCAGCCCCCATTCCTGATACAGCTCCAGGAACTCGATGCCTTCATGCGCAGCCCGTTCACGGGCCGGCGGCTCGGCGGCTCCCTTGCGCGCCTCCGCGCAGAGTTCTTCGGCGAAGTCCCGGCGGTAGAACTTCTGCAGCAGCGGGCTGGCCTCCATCAGCCGGAAAATGTCGGCCAACGTGGTCTCGGCGTGGACGGTAACGAGCTCGAACAGATGCTCGTGGGCGCGGCCGGTGACGTCGACCTCCTTCTGTCGGCTGCCGGTGTCGTCGGGCTCCGGTCGAAAGGCTCGCATGACCAGTTGGGGGCCGGGGCGCAGGATCAATTGCTGCATGGTGAACGCATTTTCGCAGTGCGTGCGGGACTGGGACTGCCGCGAGGCCGGGCCTGACCTGAGAGAAACAACTTGAGGGCGTTAATCCACCACCGCGCCTAGAGGCACTACGATGAATTCCACAAGACTTGGAGGAAGCGCTACGTGGCCACCGAAGACAACGACGACAGCCGATCAGTCGCCCTGTACTGGGACTTCGAGAACCTGCACGCTGGCCTCATGGAGGCCAAGTATGGCGAAGGCGCATACGC
>JAABQQ010000162.1 GCA_011391405.1 Gammaproteobacteria bacterium | reverse complement strand
TCACCATGATGCGAACTCTCTTCACCGGCACCGCCTACGTCGGCGCGGTCTTCGCTGCGGGCTTCGTGCTGGGCGTGCTGCGCACGCTGGTCCTGGTGCCGCTGTGGGGCGAGCTGGCGGCGGTGCTGGTGGAGCTCCCGCTGATCCTGACCATCGCCTGGCTGGTCTGCACACGCATCCTGCGGCGCTGGCCGCTGTCGCCCCCTTCGGCGGTGCGGATGGGTGCCATCGCCTTCCTGCTGCTCATGGGGGCCGAGGCGGGTCTGTCGACGCTGCTGGCCGGCCGCAGCCTGGCGGAACACCTGGCGCTGTACTCACAGTTGCCGCACCAGGTGGGACTGGCGGGGCAACTGGCCTTCGCGTTGTTCCCCTGGATTCAGGCGCGGCGTTCACAGATGCCGCCAGGCTGAGCGCAGATTCAATTTCAATCACAACCAAATGGCGGCGACGCGTGTGGGCCGATTGATCTTCTCGCCCAGCGTGTCTTCGCGATGGAGCAGGGACGCCAGGAACATGTCGGTGAGGACCGATTTCATTTCGTGGGTCGTGCCCACGCCCAACTGTTGACGGCGGCATCGCGACGTCACGAACTCTGGCCAGCACGCCGTGGAACCGGATGAGCTGCAGCCTGGGCCGCGGCACCAGCGCACCTGCGCGGAAGGCGGCCATGGTCTCGGCCCAGGGCCTGAGCGCGATCGTGATCGGCTGACCAACTCGCGCTGCGACTCGGCCAGCAACTCGACCTGAAATCCCAAGGGCTGGCCGCTGGCGGCGCCCAAGCACTCGAACGGCGCAAAGGCCAGATCACCGCCGTAGCGCAACGGCTGCCGCATGCCCGGCGCGGGGACGCGGGGTCGACGGAGTCGGCCTCTCGCCCGAGCGCGAGGCCGATCCGTCATCGGCGTCGTGCGACCGCCGCGAGGCTCACTCGTGAGCGAGTTCCCAGCGCTCGGGCGAGCGCCACAGCCGCGAGCGCAGCAGTTCGCGCTCGAAGACGAACTCCTTGGGGAGGCGGTCGAAGAAGCGGTCGAACAGCTCCTCGTGCTGTTGCGCTTCGTGGTTGCCGGCGCTGCGGCTCACCGACATCAGCTCGTAGAAGGTGTCGTTCTTGAAGTCCAGGCCCTTCCACTCGATGTCGTCGTGGCGCGGCATCCAGCCGTACGGGCTCTCGACCGCGAAGCCGCGGCCCTGAACGCGGTCGACGATCCACTTCAGCACGCGCATGTTCTCGCCGAAGCCCGGCCACAGGAACTTGCCGTTGTCGTCCTTGCGGAACCAGTTGACGCGGAAGATGCGCGGCGGGTTCGCCACGCGGCGGCCGATATTGAGCCAGTGCGTGAAGTAGTCGGCCATGTTGTAGCCACAGAACGGCAGCATCGCCATCGGATCGCGGCGCATCGCAGCCTGGCCGATCGCTGCCGCGGTGGCCTCCGATCCCATCGTCGCCGCCAGATACACGCCATGCGCCCAGTTGAAGGCCTGGAACACGAGCGGCAGGTCCTTGCTCCTGCGGCCGCCGAAGACGAACGCGGAGATCGGCACGCCCTCCGGGTTCTCCCATTCGGGGTCGATGCTGGGGCACTGGCGCGCCGGCGCGGTGAAGCGCGCGTTCGGGTGCGCGGCGGGGCGGCCGCAGCCGGGATTCCAGTCCTCGCCCTTCCAGTCGATCACGTGCGCCGGAGGATCGCCGTCCATGCCCTCCCACCACACGTCGCCGTCGTCGGTGAGCGCGACGTTGGTGAAGATCGTATTGGCCTTCACCGACGCCATCGCGTTCGGGTTCGACGACATGTTGGTGCCTGGCGCGACGCCGAAGAAGCCCGACTCGGGGTTGATCGCGCGCAGCCGGCCGTCGGGCGCCTTCTTGATCCACGCGATGTCGTCACCCACCGTCAGCACCTTCCAGCCTTCGAAGCCCTTGGGCGGCACCAGCATCGCGAGGTTGGTCTTGCCGCAGGCGCTCGGGAACGCGGCGCCAAGGTAGATCTTCTCGCCCGACGGCGCCTGGACGCCCATGATCAGCATGTGCTCGGCGAGCCAACCCTCGTCGCGCGCCATCACCGACGCGATGCGCAGCGCCAGGCACTTCTTGCCGAGCAGCGCATTGCCGCCGTAGCCAGACCCGTACGACCAGATCTGGTGGGTCTCGGGGAAGTGCACGATGTACTTGCGCGCGACGTCGCCCTCGCACGGCCACGACACGTCCTGCTGCCCCGGGGCGAGCGGCGCGCCGACCGAGTGCACGCAGGGGATGAAGGCACCGTCGCTGCCGAGCGCCTCGAGCACCTTGGCGCCGCTGCGCGTCATGATCGCCATGTTGACGACCACGTACGGGCTGTCGGTGATCTCGACGCCGATCTTGGCGATCGGCGAGCCGATCGGGCCCATGCTGAACGGGATCACGTACATCGTTCGCCCGCGCATGCAGCCGTCGAACAGGCCCTTCAGCGTCGCACGCATCTCGGCTGGCGGCGCCCAGTTGTTGGTGGGGCCGGCGTCGTCCTTGCTGGCCGAGCAGATGAAGGGACGCTCCTCGACGCGCGCGACGTCCGACGGGTGCGAGCGCGCCAGGTAGCAGTTCGGCCGCTTCGCGGGGTTGAGCTTGATGAAGGTACCCCCCTTGACGAG
>JAABQQ010000161.1 GCA_011391405.1 Gammaproteobacteria bacterium | reverse complement strand
CGCCCGGTTACCTGTCCAATCCGGAGGTGAACCGCGGCATCTTCGACGAGGAAGGCTTCTACCGTACCGGCGACACCGCTCAACTCCACGATCCGGCCGACATCCAGAAGGGCCTGCGTTTCGCCGGCCGCCTCGCCGAGGACTTCAAGCTCGGCACGGGCTCGTGGGTTGCGGCGGGCAAGTTACGCGCAGAGTTCCTCGAGGCATTCTCGCCGCTGATCGCCGACGTCGTCGTGTGCGGCGAGAACCTGTCGTACGTGGCGATGCTCGCCTGGCCCAAGGTGCCGCCGACGCCGGAAATCGAGACTGAATTGCGGGCGCGACTGCAGGCGTTCAATGCGGGGCGCGGCCTCAGTGAACGAGTCGAGCGGCTCAAGCTGCTGACCGAACCGCCGAGCGCTGACCACCACGAGGTGTCCGACAAGGGCACGATCAACCAACGCGTCGCCCTCACCCGCCGCGCGAGTGAAGTGGAACGGCTGTACGAAAGATCGCCGGGTCCGGACGTCATTCGGCCGGCCGGCCCGGGTACCCACGACAACAACCCACTTTCGAACGCGGAGCGCTGACGATGGAAATCAAAGGCTGTGTCGGTCTTGTCACCGGCGGCAATCGCGGCATCGGCGAAGCTTTTGTCCGCGTGCTGCTCGAGTCGGGCGCGCAGAAGGTGTACGCAGGCAGCCGGGATCCCGCGGCGGCCGCGCATCTCGTCGAGCAGTATCCAGGACGCTGCATCGCACTCGAGCTCGACGTGACCGATTACGACGAGGTCGCCAGGGCCGCCACGGAGTGCGGTGACGTGAGCCTGGTCGTCAACAACGC
Source organism: Gammaproteobacteria bacterium (assembly GCA_011391405.1). Lineage (GTDB taxonomy): Bacteria > Pseudomonadota > Gammaproteobacteria > Steroidobacterales > Steroidobacteraceae > RPQJ01. Next base: position 1,809 of record JAABQQ010000161.1, on the reverse strand, counting down.
CGGCCTGTTCAGCAACCAGACGCTGCTCGGTGCACCCGACATGTCGATCGCCCGCCAGGAAATGGAAGTGAACTTTTTCGGTACGCTGGCAATGTGCCGTGCCTTCGCGCCGGTCCTCGCGCGCAACGGCGGCGGCGGCATCATCAACGTGCTGTCGGCGGCAGCGCTCTGCCCGATCCCGAACATGGGAGGCTACGGGCCGTCGAAAGCCGCGACTCGCAGCCTGAGCGGTTGCGTGCGTGCCGAACTGGCAGGTCAGGGCACGCAGGTGACCGCGCTGATCGTCGGGTCGGTCGATACGCGCATGGCGGCGCACGTCGAAGGCGGCAAGGAAAAGCCCGATGACATCGCACGCGCTGGCCTGCGCGCCGTGACCCGCGGCATCGACGAACTGGACACCGACCGCATGGCAGTCGAAGTGCGCGCAGCGCTCGCGCTCGACCCGAAAGGCCTCGAGCGCCGCATGGCGCGCATGTTGAACGTGCCAGTCATCCGCACCGGACGCTGAGGACCCGTCGCGATGCCGGTCGATATCCTCTACCTGGCGCTGATCTGTGCCGCGACCATTTTCGGCTTCTGGATCACGCTGTGGCTGATCAGCCTCGCGGTCGATGACTCGAGCATCGGCGATCCGCTCTACCCGGTCGGCATGGCTATTACCGCCGGCGTGTTCTACCTGATTTGCGATGGCAACCCGGCGCGGCAGAACCTGGTACTCGGACTGACGCTGATCTGGGCCGCACGTCTCGCGTGGCACATCGGGGCACGGAACTGGGGCAAGGAAGATCCGCGCTACGCCCGGCTGCGCACCCATGCGGCCTCGCTCGGCCAGAACTACGCCTGGTACAGCCTCACGCACGTGTTCCTCTCGCTGGGCGCCGCCAGTGGCGTTGCGATCGCCTTCCCGCTTTTCCTGGCGCAGCGCACGCCCGAACCCGCGCTCGGCACGCTCGCCCTCGCCGGTACCGCGCTGTTCTGCATCGGACTCACACTGGAGACGGTCGCAGACATCCAGCTGCGCCGCTTCCTGCGCGATCCGTCCCATCACAATCAGGTCATGCGCAGCGGACTGTGGCGTTATTCGCGCCATCCGAACTACTTCGGTGAATTCCTCGTCTGGTGCGGCTTTTTCCTGATCGCGCTCGAGACGCCGTGGGGCTGGCTCGCGATCGTGAGCCCACTCACGCTGGCGTACATCCTGCTCGGCCCGCTCGGCATCGGGCTCGTCGAGCGTCGCATGCGCAAGAAGCGCCCCGAAGCCTTTGAAGATTACGAGCGGGCGACCAGCGCATTCATTCCCTGGCCGCCGCGCCCCTGACCGGCCACACGACCGCCCGGGAAGGCGACGATTAGAACAATGCCGCGCGGTCGGCGAGCGCCTGCAAGAAGTCGGGCATCGGCTCGCCGGCCTTGAGCCGGTCGAAGACCGAGCGGTCGAAGTAGTCGCGCCACTCGCTGATCCGCTCGCCCTTGAACGCGAGGACGCCGGCGTAGGGCAGCACCACGCGACGCCCGTCATTGGTCACGAAGTCGTCGACCCCCTCCAGGAACACCCGATTGCCGTTGGTGGCTGTATCGAAGATACGCCACTTGATGTCGTTCATCTGGGCCGTGAGCCTGGCTGCAAACTCGCGCATCGCCGCCTTGCCGACGATGGGTGGGCTGCCCACGTGCGAGTGCCAGACGATGTCGTCGTCGATGTGGACCAGCATGCCTTCGAGATCCTTGCCACGCCACGCGGTGATCATCTTCTGCGTGATTGCGAAGTAATCGGGGCTCGCCGTCGCGGCGACGGCACCGCCTGCCGCC
>JAABQQ010000160.1 GCA_011391405.1 Gammaproteobacteria bacterium | reverse complement strand
GGACGCGAGCGACGTCGTTGCGCAAGCTGCCCGCCTCAGCACCCGCCGCCGTGACGGGTACGGCCTCGTGGCCTTCGTGCTTGTCGGTGCCGTACGCCATCTTGTAGAGCACCGGTTTGCTGTAAGCCCAGAGCCACGCCAGCGGCCACAGCAGGCCGCCGAACACGAGCGACAGCAGGCACAGCACCTGGATGGCCTCCTGCTGCGGGTGCTGGCGCTGGTGGGCGATCTTCTCCGGCAGGATGTGCACCAGCCAGAAGACCACGATGCCGATGATCGGCACCAGGATGATCACAATGATGGCAAGCACGTTGGCTGCCCTGGCCAGCGTCTCGCCGTGCATGAACGACGCGTGTGCCGGCAAGGCCGCAAGCAGCGCAGACAGTGACGCGACCAGCAGACACAGGCGCGTCCGCGCGCTCCTGGTGGAAGGTGTTTGAGTCATCGTCATCCTCACCTGGTGATGCGTGTCATGTTGTTCATTGCGCGGTCCCGGCACCCACGTTCAGCGGGACCAGCTTCTCGCGCGTATCAGTCGCAATCCAGCTGTCGAGCAAAGTGTAGGCCACGGCCAGCACGACCGGACCGACAAAAATACCAACGATGCCGAATGCGATGAGCCCGCCGATCACACCGGCAAAGATCAACAGCAGTGGCAGGTCGGCGCCGCGCCGGATCAGCACCGGCCGGAGGAAGTTATCCATCGTGCCGACCACCATCGTCCACACCAGCATGAACGCCCCCCAGCCGGATCCGAAGGTCGTGTACGTCCAGATCGTCGCCCCGATCAGCACGATGAATGGCCCGAGCTGGGCGATGCACAGCGCGAACATGATCGCAGTCAGCACGCCCGCGAAGGGAACCCCGACGATTGCCAGCCCGATGCCGCCGAGGATCGACTGCACCAGGGCGGTGACCACGACACCGAGTGCAACACCGCGGATAGCCTGGCCCGCAAGCACGACCATGCGGTCGCCCTGCTCGTCGGCCAACCTGCGTGCGAATCCCCGGATCCACGCAGCCCAGGATTCACCACCGGCGTAAAGCACGGCAGTCAGGATCACGATCAGGACGAACTGCACGAGCAACACAGCGAAGCTGCCGGCTTGTTTTGCGAGCCAGGCAGCGCCCGTACGTATGTAGGGCTGCGCCTGAGACATGACATCCGTGAGACCTTCGTCGACGAGATGGCTCCAGGCCTCCTGCGCACGGCCGCCAACGAGTGGAACCCGGGCGAGCCAGTCCGGCGCGCCGGGCAGCTGCATCTCCGGCAGTCGCTCGAGCAGTACGGCGAGCTCGTCGACATGACCTAGCAATGCCTGCAGCGCGACGCCGAGCGGCACGATCAGGATGGCGAGCAGGCCGAGCGACATCACGGCGACCGCGGGTGTGCGTCGCCCACCGCACATGCTCTCGACGCGACGCATCAGCGGCCAGGTCGCGACCACGATCATTGTCGCCCAGACGAAGGCGCCGAGAAATGGCGACAGGATCCACAGCGATCCACCGATCAATCCGCCGATGAACAGCACGGATAGCGTGATGCGGCCAAGTTCCAGGTGCGGACTGGTCATGCGGTTTCCAGCGGCATTGTTTTGCAACTATCTACTTCTTCGGAGTCTCCGCAACTTTTATCGCGAACGCCTCGGTGTAAGTGATCTCGACCGTGTCACCGACGTTGACGCCCTCCAGCTTCTCCGGATGCAGCACCTTGATCGTCCTGGTATTGCCGCCCGGTCCCTTGAACGTGACCGAAGGCGCCTTCGGGTCAATCGCCGTAATCATTACCGTAACCGTGGTCTGTCGTGCGATCGCGCCTGCCGGCTTCATGCCAGGCTCGGCGGAGCCGCCCGCGACAGCCGTCGCGGCGTCCACGGTCGTGCCACCCTTCTTCACTTCATACACGAACGCTTCCGCATAGGTTGCAGTGATCACGTCGCCCGGCTTGAGCTGCGCCAGATTCTTTACGTCGTCGCTTGCGACGAAACTTCGCTCCTGGCCATCCTTGGTCCTGACCGTGACCTCGCGCGTCTTCTGGTCGACCTTGGTCACGGTCGCGGTGACTTCCACGGACGCCAACACGCCATCGCCTTTGGGTGCTGTCGCAGGTGCCTCGGCCGTGGCCGCGTTCGCCAGGCACAGGGCTGCCGCCATGCAGGCGGCCGTCACCGAAATTCTGAAACTCTTCACTGTCGATCTCCTTGGCATTCCACCCGGGGTTGCACAGCTATTCACTTAACGTTCGCATTTTCCCATTTGCGCACGCGAACTCGAGCCGCATCGAAGATCCGCTCGTAGTTGCCCTTGCGGATCTTCAGGCTCGCCTCGGGCGTCAGCTGAGCCCAGATCGGATCCCACAAGTTGAACACGCGGAGTTGCGTTGCCTGGTCGGACGGCGCGACGTTGTCCGTGCCGAACATGATCCGGTCCGGGTAGCGGTTCAACATCGCCACGGTGTTGCTGATCGCCTCCGGAGAAGCAACGGCGTACTTGGCCACCTCGTCCCAGGAAATGTCGAAGTAGACGTGGCTCAGCGTCGGATCGGTCAGTATCGATTCGACGATTTCCCGGAACCTCGGGCTGCGCTCCGCCGCACCACTGCTCGCCTGGCCCTGTACCGGGTGGACGACGCGCCCGAGTCCCAGGTGTGCCCAGA
>JAABQQ010000159.1 GCA_011391405.1 Gammaproteobacteria bacterium | reverse complement strand
GCCCGCGGCGACCGCATCGAGATCCGCGGCTTCGGCAGCTTCTCCCTCAACCACCGGCCGCCGCGCGTCGGGCGCAATCCGAAGTCCGGCGAGCGTGTCGAGGTTCCGGCCAAGTACGTGCCGCATTTCAAGGCCGGCAAGGAACTGCGCGAGCGGGTCGATAAACCGGAATAAGACAGTGCTGAAATGCATGCTCGGGCGGGCGGTGTCTCTAGCGGGTGCCGCCCGCCTTTTTCTTGAGCACGGCGGTGCGGAGGCCGGCCGATGAGGACGGTGGTCTGGCTGCTGCGCGCGGTCATCTTCATCCTGTTGTTCGGCCTGGCCATCAAGAACGGCGGCAGTGTCGAACTGCGCTTCTTCCTCAATCAGAGCTGGCAGGCGCCGCTGTCGCTGGTGCTGTTGCTGGCCTTCGCCGCCGGGGTCGTCATCGGCCTGGCGGCGGTGCTCGGCGTATGGGCGCGGCAGCGCCGTGAGCTGGCGCGACTGCGCGCGCAGCTCGAGGCTGGCCCGAGGGAATCGGCATGATCGAGATCGAACTCTGGTGGCTGCTGGCTCTGCCGCTCTTCTTCGGGCTGGGCTGGGTGGCTGCGCGCATCGACATCGAGCATGTCATACGCGAGTCGCGGGCCTTGCCGCGTTCGTATTTCAAGGGACTCAACTTCCTGCTCAACGAGCAGCCGGACCGAGCCATCGAAGCCTTTATCGAAGCCGCCAGGATCGATCCGGAAACCGTCGAGCTGCACTTCGCCCTTGGTAGCCTGTTCCGCCGGCGCGGCGAAACCGATCGCGCCATCCGTGTCCATCAGAACCTGGTGGAGCGCGACGGCACGCTGACCGAACTCACCGACGAACAGCGCCTGCATGCGCTGTCCGAACTCGGCCAGGATTATCTCAAGGCCGGCCTGCTCGATCGCGCCGAGGAGATCTTCCAGAAGCTGCGGGGCACCTCGCGCGACGAGGAGGCACTGCGGGCGCTGATCGAGATCTACCAGCAGGAAAAGGAATGGGCCAAGGCCATCGCCATGGCCGACGCGCTGCCCGACCACGCCGACCACATGTGGCAGAAGGAAATCGCCCAGTTCCACTGCGAACTGGCCTCGAGCGAACTGCTGCATGGACACGCGGCCGAGGCCCGTGGGCAGCTCGCCGAGGCGCTCAAGGCCAATCGCAAGTGCGTGCGGGCCACCCTGCTCGAAGGGGAGACTGCCGTGGCCGCCGGCGACCTCGTGGCGGCCATCGAGGCCTGGAAGCGCATCGAGCAGCAGAGCCCGGTTTATCTGTCCCTCGCCGCCGATAAGCTGATGGAGGCGCACCGCCAGGCCGGGCAGGCCGAACAGGGATTGCAGTTGCTGCGCGGCTATCTCGAGCGCCACCCGTCGCTTGACCTGCTCGATACCGCGTTCCGCGCCGAGAGCGAACAGAATGGTCCCGAGGCGGCCCATCAGCTGGTGCGGGGCGAGCTGACACGCAACCCGACGCTGCTCGGTCTCGACAAGCTGCTCGAGGCGCAGGTGCTGGTGGCACCGCCGGAACGGCGCGCCGAACTCGAACTTGTAAGGAACCTCATTCACAATCACACCCGCCGCGTCGCGCGCTACCGTTGCGACCATTGCGGTTTCAAGGCGCGCCAGTTCCACTGGCGCTGCCCGGCTTGCGGCAAGTGGGAAACCTACCCGCCCAAGCGCACCGAAGAATTCGATTTGACGCCTTGAGGGAATGTAAAAAATGAAAATCACCGTTATCGGCACCGGCTACGTCGGCTTGGTCTCCGGCACCTGTCTCGCCGACGTCGGCAACGACGTGCTCTGTCTCGACGTCGACGCCAACAAGATCCGCATCCTCAACGAAGGCGGCATCCCCATCTACGAACCCGGCCTCGAAGCCATGGTCCGGCGCAACAAGGACGCAGGCCGCCTGCGCTTCACCACCAGCGTCGAGGAAGCCGTGGCCCACGGCACCATCCAATTCATCGCCGTCGGTACCCCGCCCGACGAGGACGGCTCGGCCGACCTGCAATACGTCGTCGCCGCCGCCCGCAGCATCGGCAAGCACATGAACGGCTACAAGGTCGTCGTCGACAAGTCGACGGTGCCCGTCGGCACCGCCGACAAGGTCCGTGCCGCCATCGCCGAAGAACTCAAGGCGCGCGGCAGCGCCACCGAATACAGCGTCGTCTCCAACCCCGAATTCCTCAAGGAAGGCGCAGCGGTCGAAGACTTCATGAAACCCGACCGCATCGTCGTCGGCGTCGAAGACGCCAAGGCCGCAGAACTCATGCGCCAGCTCTACGCACCGTTCCAGCGCAACCACGAGCGCGTGATCGTCATGGACGTGCGCAGCGCCGAGCTCACCAAGTACGCCGCCAACGCCATGCTCGCCACCCGCATCAGCTTCATGAACGAGCTGGCCAACCTCGCCGAGAAGCTGGGTGCCGACATCGAACTCGTGCGCCAGGGCATCGGCTCCGACCCGCGCATCGGCTACCACTTCCTCTATCCCGGCTGCGGCTACGGCGGCTCCTGCTCCCCCAAGGATGTCCAGGCCCTGGTGCGCACCGCGCGCGAGGCCGGGCAGGGCCTCAAGATCCTGCAGTCGGTCGAGGACGCCAACGAAGAACAGAAATACGTCCTGGCGAAGAAGATCGTCGCCCGACTCGGCGAAGA
>JAABQQ010000158.1 GCA_011391405.1 Gammaproteobacteria bacterium | reverse complement strand
TTCGCGGCATCCTTGAAGCTGAACGTGAACCGGGGGTTAGCCGTCAGGCCGGCAGAGGAGCTGATGGCGCCATCCTTGATGACAAAGGTACGGCCGGCGCCCGAGACCGTGCGAATCTGGAAGACCAGGCTCTTGGCCCCGACGTAGCGGGCGCATTCGGGGTTGTTCCTGACCTGCCGCTGCAACATCTGCGCGAATGCCCACAACAGAAACTTGAACTTGAACATGGCAACCTCGATAACGGGGGAAAAGGTGATTTCGCGCAATGACTGCTGTCGCCGTCACTCGCTCAGGAACTGGACCGCGTGACGCAGGAAGCGTTGCGGATACTGGAACTGCGCGGCGTGGCCCGAATCGGGATAGATGAACAGCTGGGCGTTGGGCAGGTTGCGCGCCATGTAGAACGAGTTGACCGTCGGGATCATCACGTCGTTCACGCCGTTGAGGACGAACGTGGGCTGCTGGATGCCACGCAGGTAGGCGAAGGGGTCGTCTTCCGCGAGTCGTGGCAGATAGAGCATGTTGGCCTCGATCTGTGCGTTCGCGACTTCCGGCGACGACGGCGGATCCTGGTCGGCGCGCTGGTGACGCCGTTGCCAGAACTCCTTGGCGGCCTGTTCGGCCTGCGCCGATCGGCCGAAGAACAGGTATAGGAAGTCTTCGAAGCCGGGGACCGGATTGACCGCCGTGCTCAGCACACGCGGCTCCATGTCGGGGTTGCCGCCGCGTGGCCCTGTGCCCAGCAGCATCAGCTTGCGCACCAGGTCGGGATGACGCCAGGTCAAGTCCAAAGCCTGAAAGCCGCCCAGGGAGAAACCCAGCACGTCGATCTGCGTCAAGCCGAGCGCCCGGACGAAGGCCGCCGCGTCGTCGGCCATGTCCTCGATTCGTGTGCGCGGCGTCCCACCTGAGGATGCGACGCCACGGCCGTTGTAGAGGATGACTTCGCGGCCTTCAGCCAGGCCGTCCGTCGTCAACGGGTCCCAGTAGTCCATGCCACCCCGGAAGTGCTGCAGCAGCAGCAAAGGGGGCTGCGAAGAAGCGTTGTTGCCCCAGCGGCGATAGGCGAATCGGGAACCGCCGACTTCCACGAAACGGGTGGGCGTGGTGATATGGGTGTCGATCAAGTGCTCACCTGTCGTGGGGCTGATCCGGGATGCCGGTCGGGTCGGGGGAACCTCGTCCTTGTGCATCGCGCCTCCTCGCTATGTCCGTTTCGCATGATGTATATCATGTGTTAAGTCGAACCAAAGGGCCGCGTCGATCAGTCGGTTCAGTGACCGGACGATGTCAGGAACTTGAGCGCTGCTTCGCGCAGGCTGTCCGAGAGACCCGGCTCATCGACTGCGCGTGACAACATCAACGCGCCGACCATGGTGGCGATGATCACCATGGCCCGTTCGTGAGCTGCGGGTTGACCCCAGTCCGGCGATTGACGGGCGATGAGGTCGATCATTTCCTTGATGTGCCGGGTCGCCACCCGACGCACTTCGGGAACCTGGCGCGACGTCTCCGAGCCCAACGCAGCGAGCGGGCATCCCACGTCGACACGCTCGAGATGTTCCCTAGAGAGATAGGCGCCAAGCATGGATGCCAGGGCTTGGCCGGGGGGTGCGCTGGCCACGACCTCGGCCACGGCGGCAGCGGACTCCGCGCACGCCCTTCGCGCCGCCTCGGCCAGCATGGCCTCGCGTGACGAGAAATGGGAGTAGAAGCCGCCGTGCGTCAGCCCGGCCTCCTTCATGATGTCCGCGACGCCAGTTCCGCCGTACCCGCTGCGACGAATCGCTCGGGCGGCCACACCCACGATGCGTTCGTGCGTGGCCTCCTTGGCCGCCGCTCTGGCGCTAGACCTTAGACTTCGCATGACGGATATCATACCTAAGTCGACGACGATGCGCAATGCTTGATAGAAGGCCGCGTCGTCGCACGGGATCCATCCATCCTGCAGCCACCGAGGCTGCGGAGCCTACGAAGCCGTTCAACGCCGCCGGCAACGCAGCGAGACGCCAAGCGCGTCATGGCGTTGAATGACGATCGCAGTGAACTGATCCACAGCAGCATCGCGCCGCGATGCTGCATCTTGTGAGCACCCGATCCTGGCCGGGACGAGGCGCGCCAGGGGGTAAGCCCTATGGAAGGCCGGTCTGACCGGCGGATCTACGGCGGCGAGTTCGAACTGACGAAGGCCCATCCGACTTTGATGCTGACGTTGCCCCGAAGGTAGAGCACTTTCACCAGTTTTCATGGTAAGGCCGCACTTCCGTCAGGAACTCGTGCATACCCCCGGGGCGGCCGCGGTGATTTCACCGCAGCAGGAACAGCGAGAGTGAGGGCTAGACGATCACGAGTACCAGCCACAGCGCACGATCGTGAGGCGCAACGCGCCCCAGCCCATGCAAAACGGGCCAGAATGCATGATCGACGCGTCCGACAGGTACCGATGGCGAACGTCGGGCTCGCCGAAGCCGCTTCTGAGCGGCATATCGATGCCAGTCGCGATTCGGCGGCGGGAATGAAGGGTCTGACTGACATGCGCAGGTCCATCGCCACGGTGTCCTTGAGCGGCACCCTGCCCGAGAAGATCGACGCCATCGCCGCGGCGGTCTTCGACGGCATCGAGCTGTTCGAGCCCGACTTCACCCACTACGCAGGGTCGGCCCAC
>JAABQQ010000157.1 GCA_011391405.1 Gammaproteobacteria bacterium | reverse complement strand
GGATCGTGTACTTGGGATCGGGCGCCCCAATGACGACGTGCTCCCAGCGATGCGGTCCCGGCTCGACGCCGGAGTGCTTGCCGAAGAAGTTGTCCTCCTCGACCGCAGTGAGCGACGTGTGCGCGTCGGTGCTGCCGAGCATGCCGAACTTGTACGGGTTCACGCCGAGCGAGCGCTCGAGCGCCAGTCCGGTCTTGAGCGCCTCGCGCGCGTACTCGAACTTCAGCATTCCAGGCTGCTTGGCCTCGGTGCCGTTCAGGTTCGACCGGTCCCACTTCTCGTAGTCCGCGAACTCGTCGCTTGGCGAGAGATACGGGTGCGATTCGCTGTCGCCCTTGATCTGGGTCGCCTCGATGATCGGCTCGAACCGCGCACGCAGTGTCGCCAGGTCCTTCGTCAGCGGTTTGCCGTCGAACGTCTCGACCGTGAACATGCGGCCGTTACTGAGGTTACCGTTGTGCGGGATCGCCAGCATTTCCGCGCCGTTGCGCTGCTCGAAGTCGGCAAGGTAGCGCCAGAGGTCCTCGGGGTTCTGGCTGTCGAACTGCGAATACGGCACGGTGCGGTTCGCGATGCTGGAATTGCCGCGGAACAGCACGTTGCGATGCAGGTTGTCGCCGCCGATGGCGGTCCACTCGAAACCGATGATCGCGGTGAAGCGGCCGGGCTCGTTGTACTTGTCGGCAAGCGCGGTGTAGGCCTGCCACGCGTTGCGCACGGCCTTGTCGCTCTTGATCGGCGCCTCCTTGCCCGACAGCGATGCCACGATCTCCATCGCCGTGGCAAAAATGGTGTCGTTGTTGCCCGACGTCAACGCCGTGTGCCACTTCTTTCCGGCTTCGGTGGCGAGGATCTCGGGGTCGCCACTGAGCAACTGGGGCATGAGCCCGTACATCTCGGCGTGGTCCGCGATCACGAGGAAATCGAGCGGCCGCCCGAGCTTGGCGCGCAGCCCGCCCGTGCTGGTGACTTCTTCACCGCGTGCGAACCGGAAAGCGTCTTCCTGGCCCACGCGGTTCATCGTGCCGGCGTCGACCGAGATCGACGTGTGCAGGTGGGTATCGCCCCAGAAGACACGCGTCGGGTAGTTGCGGCCGGCGTAGGGTGAGAACTGCGGCGCGGTGACCCGGGCCACATCGCTCTTCGTCGCGCCTTCGTGATTGCCGGGATCCACCGCACCGGCACTCGCAGCGCAGGCGCAGGCGCAACCCGCGAACACGAGGATCGTCCTGAGGGCTCTGTTCACTTGGTTGATCTCCCGCTGTGATTTTCTTGCCGGCAAACATTGCCGGTACAAGTGGCGGCATCCAGGCGCGCCTTGTTGCGGCGATGATGACTCAGGACCCCGTCGCAGGGAATCCCTCCAGCGGCCGGGCCACGCCTGATCCACGATGCGACTGCTGTGACGGTTGCGACGACGGTGACGGCCTGCGTACGGTGACGCTGCTGCGCCGTGCGATGGTTTCGGGCGTGCCCGAAACATCGCTCAGGCGCCGCAAAGCAAGCGGTTGATCCGAGGCCTTTCCCAGGGCGCGTGTCTGCCTTTCCAAGCCCGGGGAAAGGCCTCGGATCGACCGCCCTGCCACTCCGGCGTCCTCAGCACCGTCCGGCTGCACGACCAGCAACAAACCATGGCGCCGCAGGCTATCCGGACGCCGCCACCGCCGCCTGCCGGCGCTCGCGCTGGATCAGGTACAGCCCCGCGCCGATGACTACGGAAGCGCCAACCAGCGTGAGCGCACTCGGGTAGACGCTCCAGATGGCGATATCGAGCAGCACGCCCCACAGCATGGCGGTGTATTCAAACGGTGCGACGACAGCCGCCGGGGCGCTGCGGAACGCGACCGTGATCAGGTTCTGGCCGATGGAACCCATGACGCCTACGCCCAGGATCAGCAGGAGATCCCTGCCCCAATCGATCGGCTGCCAGTCCGGAATCGCCAGCAGGCCCGCACCGATCATCAAGAGCAGCGTGAACCCGAGCACCATGCTTTCGGTGGAGTCGGTGCGCGAGAGCAGCCGCAGCGAGACCACCGCAAAGGCATACGTCCACAGCGCGACGATGGCCCACAGCGAGCCTGTCGACAGCCATTGGCCATTCACGGGACCCAGCATCAGCAGCACGCCCGACAAGCCGACCGCAATGGCAAACCACTGACCGCTGACGACCTTTTCCTTCAGCATCGGCACGGACAGCGCGGCGACGAGCAGCGGCGCGCACATGAAGATCGAATAGGTGGTGGCGAGCGAAGACTCGCGCACGGCGGTGATGAAGCTGTACAGCATCAGCACCGAGAGTGCGCCGCGCAGCAGGTGCAGCCGGAGGTTGACGGGCCGGATGCGCCCGAGCCGTCCGCGGATGGCGATGACGGCAAGCACGAACGGCAGCGACGCCGCCGCGCGGAGGGTTGCCACCTGCAGCGACGGGTAGTGCTCCGACAGGAGCTTGAGCATCGCGTCCATGACCGAAAAACAGGCCACGGACACGAGCATCGCGACGATGCCCCGGACGCGCTCCGACTGCGCGGTCAGCGCTTCATCGCCTCGAAGAACTCACCGTTGGTCTTGGTGTCCTTCATCTTGTCGATGAGGAATTCCGCGGCCGCCAGTTCGTCCATCGGGTGCAGGAGCTTGCGCAGGATCCAGATCTTCTGCAGTTCTTCCGACGACGTGATCAACTCT
>JAABQQ010000156.1 GCA_011391405.1 Gammaproteobacteria bacterium | reverse complement strand
GTTCAACCGGGCCAACGAGGTGCCGGTGATCCTGACGCGCCACGGCTACGGCTACGACCGCAAGACGCGCCGCTGGTTTCCGCCCACCGCCACCGGCCAGCCCGGAGTGCGGCCCGTCCCCGGCAAGGATGGTCTGTGGTCTTCGGACCATGCCAGTGATCCGTTGTCCGGCGTCTTCGATGCATGGGTTGCGCATGTGGTGCTGGACCACAAGGGAGACCTGCCCGCCGCAGTGTCGCAGTGGAAGAAGGACCACCCACAAAACGCCCAGGAAGGGCATCAGGAGGCCGATGGTGGGCCTGCTGCCGGCGGGCCCCACGTCACCCCTGACCCGATGGCCGCACTCGGCCAGTGGTTCGTCACCGATGAGCAGGTACAGCAGATGAAGGACACCCGTTTGATCTGGCGCGACATCATCGCGGCCTCGCACTTGAGCGTGTGGTCAGCCCCCGGCAACGGCGGCAAGACCACGCTAGCCCGGTTCGCTGCCGGCGAGCTGGCGCAGGCTGGGCACAAGGTGCTGTTCTTCCAAGAGGACGCATCGGCCGGCGACCTGCCGGCGCTGCACCGCCACGCCAAGCTGCACGGCTATCAACTGCTGAACAGCACGCTCACCGGGTCGGCGCCCGAGGATCAGATCAAGGTGTTGCGCACGCTGGCGCGCGACGGTGCCGACCTGGCCGAGTTCGTGCTGTTCTTCGACACGCTCAAGAAGTACACCGACCTGATGAGCAAGGGCGGCGCCCGCGCGTTCTTCAACCTCATGCGGGCGCTCACCCAGCGCGGTGCGGCACCCGTGCTGCTGGGCCACACGAACAAGCACAAGGGCCTGGACGGCAAGTTGATCTTCGAGGGCGTGGGCGACGTGCGCAACGACGTGGACGAGTTGTTCTACATCGAAGCCACCGACAAGGACGCCGCCGGCGTCGTCACGCTCACCATGAAGCCCGACAAGTGGCGCTGCCAGGTGCGCGAGGCCACGTTCCTACTGGACACGAACACCATGCTCGTGAGCCCATCCGACGAAGTGGTTGACGTGGCCGGCATCGTCGGGCGGCAGCGGCAGATGGAGCGCGACACCGCCGTCATCGTCGCGGTGCGCCACGCCCTGCGGCACGGTGGCCTGCATATCGTGAAGCTCACCGAGCAGGTGAGCAGGGACACCGCCATCGGGTTCAAGGCCGTGCGCGCGGTGATCGACCGCTACGCCAGCGACGACGTGGCCGACGCCGATGCGCTGTGGATCAAGACCTACATGCGCATCAACAACGTGATCCATGTGTCGCTGCCGCCGAGGGCTGCGCCGTGATTTCTGCCCCCTCTGCCAAAGTGAAAAGCTGCCAAACCGGCGCTTTCGCGCCAAACCCGCCAAACCTGCCAAACCGGAGCGAAAAGCGACCGGCGGGCGTGTCTTTTTCCAACCCTCATCGGCCAGGAACCCGCATGGATGCTGGGTTTGGCACGTTTGGCAGGTTTAGTCGGTTTAGTAGGTATTCACTTTTTCACCGGGGGCACATTCTGAACACAAGGGGAAGCGAATGACCGCCGACGCCTGGACCGTGATGGTCTGCCACCTGAGCGGCGACCCCCCGCCGGCACCGCCACCGATCCCTGGCACCGTCCACCGTGCGCCGCCAGCCCCCGACGTGGACGCCGTGGCCGAACAGCACGACGCGCAGGAGCTGAAGCTGCCGGCTGGATGGTGGGGTCGGCCGTGAAAACGCGGCGGCTGAACGATAAAGCAGGCCTGGAAATTTCACCATATGAAACGTCGATGGGGTCCGAACTACCGGCATGCGCTGGCGCCAGTAGGGAGCCATCGCGAATGATTCGCGTCGCGGCTCCCTCCTGGGCGTGTGCGGCAGGGGTCGTTTGCACCCCCTTCACGCGCCAGTGTCCGACCTAAAACTTAGTTGCCTGAAAGGTTCCAGAAATGACACAAGTTCCGCAAAAGTTGCTCACTCCCGCCGCCTACGCGCGTCACCGTGGCGTCAGCCGGCCGGCCGTGGTCAAAGCCCTGCATGCTGGCCGCATCACCTTGACACCCGAAGGCTTGATTGACCCCATCGCCGCCGATGCGCAGTGGCTGGCGAACACCCGGCCGCGCATCACGCCGAAGCATACGACCGAGGCCACCGAGGCAGGCGAGATTTCGTACGCCGAGGCGCGCAGGCGGCAGGCCGTGGCCGACATGCTGATGTCCGAGCGGCTCGAAGCCGAACAGCGTGGCGAGCTACTGCGGCACGCCACGATGGAGCGCATCGTCGGCAACCTTGCGTCCGGGCTGCGGCAGCGGGTCATGGGGGTGACTGCGCGCTTGGCACCGCTGCTGGCGGCTGAGAGCAACGTCACGAAGGTGTCGGCCATGTTGGACGCCGAGTTGCGCCAGGCGCTGGCGGCTGGCCTGCCGCCGCAGTGATGCCCTACCACCCGCCCGAGCTTGCCAACGTCGTGCAGGAGCTGGTGCGCCAAGTGCAGGCGCTCACGGTGGAGGTGCGTCGTCTACACCGAGGCCGTGCCGACGACATCACCGCCGAGCTGGTGCAGGCCGCGCACGACGCAATGGCTGGCCGCATCTTCACTGCGGGCGAACTGCTGGCGTGCAGCCTTCGCATGGACGCCGCCGGCACGCGCCTAGCCGTGCTGTTGACGGGCCGCACCGTGCGCAGTACCGGGCGCCTG
>JAABQQ010000155.1 GCA_011391405.1 Gammaproteobacteria bacterium | reverse complement strand
GGGATCTGCGACTGCTCGCGACGCGGGATGTAGACGTAATAGAGCCGCGGCTCCAGCGTCTGCACCGTCTCCTTGTTGCCCAGCCACTCGACGTCGCGCTCCAGCGTCACCATCGAGTCGAGGCTGGCGATCGGCACGTTGCGCGAAATGTAGTCGGGATTGCCGACCCCCTGGCGGTCGAGCAGGTAGCGCGACACATGCACGCCGACCTTGGGCGTGAAGCTGAAGGCCGTCGTCTGCACGGGCAGCGAGATCTGCGGATAGGCCGTCCAGCGCTGGCCGATCACGGCCGTGGGATGGGTGAAATCGACGTATTCGCCGCCGAACGCGAACGTCGTGCCGAGCGGCAGATCCGGCCGGTTCGCCGTCAGCGTCGCCTGCGGGTAGCGGCTGTAGATTCCCGGCAGCACCGTCTGGCCATGATCCTGCGGCGCGTCGTAGCGCGTCGCCGTGACGTTGGCGTTCCACCAGCCTCCCGCATAGTTGATCCCGCCTTGCTGCAGCATGTAGGTCTGCGTCACCAGCGCCAGCCGCGTCGACAGGTCGCCGAAATAGCGCGAGTCGGACACGGCGCTGTAGTTCACGAAGCCCGTGAAACCACCGCCGAGGTTGTGGTTGTGCTGCACGGTATAGGCATAGCGGTCGTCGCGGTAGATCTTGTCGTTGGGCAGGTACTGGTTGACGATCTGGCCGTTGTAGTTCGGTTGCAGGTAGCGGAATTCGGCGCCGAGCTGGAGGCCGCGGCGCTCGATCCAGCGCGGCGCGAAGGTCGCGTCCATGTTGGGAGCGATGTTCCAGTACACCGGCTGGGTGTAGTCGAGGCCGCCCTGGCTGGTGGAGCCGAGCGAGGGCGCCAGCAGGCCGGACTTGCGCTCGTTGTTGAGCGAGAAGGACAGCCACGGCGAATAGAAGATCGGCACGCCGCCCAGCCTCACCAGCGCGTTTTTCGCTTCGCCCACTTCACGGTTGAAGTCGAGCGAGAGCTCATCCACCTCGGCGAACCAGTCGCGGCTCTCCGCGCTGCAGGTGCTGTACGTGGCCTTCTGCATGCGATAGAGCCCCTCGCCCTCGAAGTTGAGGCGTTCGGCCTCGCCCGACCCGGGCAGCGGCGTCTTCCCGGGCATTGGCGCCTGGCCCACGCCCAGGCGCGAGATCGAGTACTGCGGCTGCTCGAAGTAGCCGACGTTGTCGTCCAGGCGCAGGCGCATCTTCGGCCCGCGCATGGTGTCCTCGTCGCGACGCAGAACGACGTTGCCGGTGCCCTCGACCTCGTCCTCGTTCGAGCGGTAGATCAGGTGATCGGCATCGACCGAACGGCCGGCGCCGCGCAGCTCGACCGCGCCCTCGGCGATGGTCTCGACACCCTGGGTACCGTGGAGCTTCTCGGCCGTGATGAAGTTGGGGTAGTTCTCGCGCGGATCGCGGCTGCGCGGCAGCATACGGCCGGTTCCCCGCAACACCGGTTCGGGCAGGGGCTCCAGCAGCGCGGGATCGACCACCAGCGGCTCCATCGCGGCGACCGCCGGCGGCACCTCGTCGGCGGCGAATAGCGGTCCCGCCAGGGTGGCGCCGGCCAGGCAAATGAGGATTGCACGCAGTGAACGCCGCATTGACGAATGGCGATGGTCGGAGATGGGCGCCCCGCGCCCAAGGGCTGCCGGGGGCCAATATTGCCGGTGATAGAATCCGCAATTCTAACATCGGCCCTACCCCCTACCCGCCCCGCTCCCCCGTGCAAAACGACCCGCGACAGGACGCCATCGCCGCGTGGCTCGAAGGCTTGTGGCCCGGCCGGGCCTTCACACTGGCGCCCGCCTCCGCCGATGCCAGTTTCCGCCGCTACCTGCGCGTCGCCTGGAACGACGGCGCGACCCAGGTCGTCATGGACGCGCCGCCCAGCCACGAGGACGTGCGGCCGTGGCTGCATGTGCAGCGCCTGTTCCACGCCGCCGGCGCCCACGTGCCCGAGGTGCTGGCGCAGGACACGCAGCAGGGCTTCCTGCTGCTGTCCGACCTCGGCTCGACCACCTACCTCGCCGCGCTGGACCAGGGCGATGCCGACAGCCTCTACCGCGACGCCATCGACGCCCTGATCCGCATCCAGTCCGCCAGCCGCGCGGCCGAGCTGCCCGACTACGATCGCGTGCTGCTCAAGCGCGAACTCGATCTCTTTCCCGACTGGTACATCGGCAAGCACGTAACCATCCCCTTCGGCGACGCGCAGCGCGATGCACTGGAGAAGGTCTTCGAGCAGATCCTCACCGTCAACCTTGGCGAGCCCAAGGTCTATGTCCACCGCG
Source organism: Gammaproteobacteria bacterium (assembly GCA_011391405.1). Classification (GTDB taxonomy): domain Bacteria; phylum Pseudomonadota; class Gammaproteobacteria; order Steroidobacterales; family Steroidobacteraceae; genus RPQJ01. The sequence goes on along the minus strand of JAABQQ010000155.1, from coordinate 383 downwards.
ACTACCATTCGCGCAACCTCATGCTGACGCAGCCCGGCCCGGGGGTCATCGACTTCCAGGATGCGGTCTACGGCCCGATCAGCTACGACCTGGCGTCGCTGTTCAAGGACGCCTACGTCGAATGGGAGGAGGAACGCCTGCTTGACTGGCTGGCCCGCTACTGGGAAAAGGCGAGGAAGGCCGGCCTGCCGGTGCGCCACGACTTCGGCGACTTCTTCCGCGACTACGAATGGATGGGCGTGCAAAGACATGTGAAAGTCCTCGGCATCTTCGCCCGTCTCTGGCACCGCGACGGCAAGGACGGCTATCTCAGGGACATGCCGCTGGTCGCGAAATACCTGCGTGCCGCCTGCGGCCGCTACCGCGAGCTGACGCCGCTGCTG
>JAABQQ010000154.1 GCA_011391405.1 Gammaproteobacteria bacterium | reverse complement strand
CAACGACGGGACGCTCTGGTGCGAGCAGCCTGTGCCCGTGCAGGTGTACTTCACACGGCAATTCGGTGGGTGACCAGCACATGCTGGAATACACGCCGGGCGGCAACTGTGCGCGCTTCGGACTGCTCGTGCTGCACGATGACGCGGCACGCGAATACGCCTACGGTCCGGTAGTGGGCCTGCCCACGCCCCCGCTCGGGGCCTTCACGCCGGCTCTCTACGAGCAGGCGAAGAGAGAAGGTTGGACCGTCGTCAGCATGAAGGACGATTGGAACCAGGTGTTCCCGTTCGAGTCGAGCGCAGGCACCGCCATCAACATCCTGCTGGAGCCTGACACCGCGGAATGAACCGTTGGCCACCCATTGCTCGCCGCTCCGGCGATCCTGAGCGACACAGGAGAACTTGATGAAAGACTGGCTGACTGTCATCGCTTTCAATGTAGTCACGATCATCCAGATCATGGCGCTGCTGGTCGTGACCTTCGGGACGACCCAGGCCTTCGTCCACAGCCTGCGCGCGATGGTCAACCCGTCGGCGACTGGTCAGCATTTTCATAGCGGTTACATTCAATTTGCGCGCTGGCTGGTTGCCGGGCTGACCTTCCAGCTCGCTGCTGACATCATCGAAACTGCCTTCGCGCCGAGCTGGGATGAAATCGGGCAACTTGCTGCCATCTCCGCAATTCGGGCATTCGTCAATTTCTTCCTCGAGCGTGACATGGCTCAGGAGGAGAAGCGCGGGAACGGCTGAACGGCCGAGGTTCCCGACTGCAACCTGCGCAGGAACAGCATCCGGCAGACCACCAGGCCGGCAACGGCTGCGGCGAGGTGCTTGAGCGAGTGGCCGCTGGCCAGGTGACCGAGACCGAACAGCTGCTTGTCGAATGTCTCCAGCAGCTTCGCCAGCACGTAACCCGCGAACACCCAGTAGATGTCGTTGCCCCGCGTGTAACGCGAAGGCTGCAACCGTGCCAGCAGGAACAGGATCACCACCGAGTATCCCTGCAATACGGCGTACGGCATGACGTTGCCGGTGCCCGCACGCTCCGTCGCTATCCAGTAGAGGACCGAGGCTGCACCGACCAGCAACATCGGCACCAGCAGGGCGAGCCCCGTTTTCGTGTCGATGCGATCGACCACCTGGGCGGCGATGAGCGACATGAAGGCGATGGTCATCGGCAGGCGGTCCCAGAACAGCCGCTCGTTGTCGGGCACGAGGTGATAGTAGGCGGAGCCCAACCCTGTAAGCACCATGCCGGCAAAGAACACGGCGTACGGCGAACGTTCACGATTTTCAGCGAATTCCGTGCGCGGCCGCAGGACGACAGCAAAGCCCGCCAGGCCAGCCAGCACGAACGCAGTATTGGACGCCACGTCGAAGAAGTTGGCAATCCCGAGCATCTGCCGGTGGTCGGCAAAATCGTGGTACGCCGCGGGCTGGGGCATGGCCGGCAGCAGGAAGGCCGCCAGCACGCTCAACACCGTGAACCCGACGATGTAGCGGGTGCGCGTCGTCATTCCCGGGCGGGCCTAGTAGCGGCGCGTGGCGCCGTGCACCCACGTACGCAACAGCGCCAGCAGGAAGCCGCCGGTCAGCATGCCGAGGACGTAGATGAGCAGGACCAGCACCGACACCGGGAGCGAGACGCTTGCCGCGAACAGCGTGACGGTGACGGACTCGAGATTCTGGACCTTGAACAGGATGACGATGCCGGCAAAAACGGCAATCAGTGCCATGTAGACGTAACGCATGTCGTTTCCTTGTTGTTGTTGCACTCGGTAATCGCGCCTTGATCTTAACGCTGATTCCCCCGGGCGCGGAACCGCGCAAGACGCAGCGGCCCCCGGATCAGCTCGGCACCTCGTCAGGCTTGTAGTCGGGCAGCCGCCCCGCGGGGACTAAGGCCAGCAGGCCGAGTGCCGTCAACAGCAGGAACGTGAGTTTCAGCGCGCGCAGTCGCGCGTATGCATTGATCTCCATGGCCGCGTCGACCTGCTCGGGGGTCGCCGTCGTGCGCGACATCATGTCCAGCAGCCCGTCGTTGCTCACGAACCTGACGTTGTCGAGGTCGACCTTGGAAATGAGCGTCGCGGGGATCGTCGGGTGGTCGACCAGGGCACGCTCGATGTTTGCACTGAGGATGCTGACGACGAGTGCGCCCGTGACCGCCGTGCCGACCGCGGCGGCCAGGTTGCTGACCGTTCCACGCAAGGCCCCGACGTCGCCAGCGAACTCCTTCGGCGCGGACGTGACCAGGACGTTGAACAGCAGCGTGGCGAGCGCGCCCTGGCCGAGGCCGACCAGCATCAGGCCAAGGACCACATAGACGTTGCTCCAGTCGTTCCTGACGATCACCGCCAGCATCAGCGTACCGAACGTGACGATCGCAAATGCGTTGCGGGCGATCTGCCGTGGCGTCAGCCGGCCGTACAACCTGACGACGAGAACCGCCGCGACCAGTACTGCAAGCTGGTACGGAATCATCGCGACGGCCGTCTGCAGGCTGTTCCCGCCCTGGACCATCTGGATGTAGAGCGGGATCATGAAGGTGATGGCCTTGCCGAGCATCGTCATCGCCATCATCGAAGTCACGGCCGCCCGGTCCTGCGTCGATTCGATGACGACGAGTGCCAGCAGCGGCGCCTGTCCGGTGGCTTGCCGGCGCTGCGTCCAGGCGATGAAGAGCTGCACGCCCAGGACACCGCCGACGATCATGACCAGCGCCGGGGACAGGCCGTACACGCTGAACGGTGCGGCGCCCTTCGCCAGCAGCACTCCCCAGCGGTCGAGGTAATTGAACCCGACGCTGAGCAGGATGATCGCCGCCGCGGCCAGCACGACACCCAACCGGTCGATCTCGACGCCAGGCACTTTCTCGACCGGCTTCAGGTGCCGGCTCAACAGCAGTACGCCGATCGAAAACGGGATCAGCAGCCCGAACGAGTAACGCCACCCGTAGTACGTCCCCACGACCCCGGCCACGAAAAAGGCGACGACCGTGGCGATGGCCTGCACGGCACCGAGCACCCCGAGCGCCGTCGCCTGCTGCTTGCCCTTGTAGTGATGAGCCGTCAGCACGACGAGCGACGGGATGATCGCCGCGGATGCCAGCCCGGCCAGGGCCTGCGCTGCGATCATCACCGCCGGGCTGGCACTGAACGTCATGACCACCATCGCCGCCAGAAACACTGTGGTCATCCACCGGAAGACGCGCAATGGACCGACCCGCTGGCCGAGCCTCGCACCGAGCATGGTGAAGCCGGCGACGCCGAGCGAGTAGGCGACGATCGCGGTGACCACGGTCGACGGGGCGGTGCCGAACTCGGCGCTGATGCCGCCGATCGAGACCGGTAGCGCGTTGATGTTCCACGACATCTGCGCCTGGCCCATCGCGATGGCCGCCATCGGCAACCACGAACTCCGGGCTGCGGTCTTGTCGCCCGTGGTGGAGCGGCTGGTCATGAGAACGGTTCCTGAAATTCGCAAGGCGCCGACACGGGACGTGGGGGAGCGTCTGCCCGCGGTCAGCTGTCAAGCCAACAGGTGAATGTTAAGCTGCTTCGCGGCGCCGTATCGATGGAGAATGGGATTGAATTTGCGCAAAACGTTGTCACTGCTCATCGTATTGTTGCTGGTGACCGCATGCGCCACGTCTCCCCGGATGACACCCACCGAGCGACTGGAGTTCTACCGAGCCAACGCCGGCGAGCCTGTCCGCAGCTTCCACAGTCCCAGTCGACTGTGGGGTTGGCGAGCGCTCGGCGACAGTGCGCTGACGGTCTGGACCAGCAGCAACCAGGGGTTCCTGCTGGAACTGTCCCAGCGCTGTCCCGACCTGTCCTTCGCGTCGTCGATCGGGCTCACCACTCGCACCAGTCGGGTCTCGGCCGGATTCGACAGCGTCGTCATCCATCGCGGCGGCGTCCAGGGCAGCCGGACGACGTGCCGGATCGACACGATCCGGCCGCTCAACACCCGCGTCGTCAAGGAATCCAGGCACGACCTGCACGACGTCGCTGTGGAAGAACGCGATCCCTCGATCCCCGACGACCCGCAATGAGCCCGGTAATGGAAGCGGGCTCGCCCTAGAACGACTTGCGCACCGTCAGCCAGAGCTCGGTCGAGCTGTAGGCCAGCTCGGCGATGCTGCTGTCTTCCCAGTTGTATTCAAACGTGGGCCGCAGCGTCCAGCCCGGCGCGAAACCCCAGACCACGCCGCCACCGAAATTCCACAGGTCGTCGTTGCGAATCTTGAGCAGGTCGGGATCGACGCTGAAATCCGGGCGCTCGTCGTCGTAAGACTCGTTGATGTACGACCACCAGAAAAACCCGTCGAGTGATTCGCGGAACGAATGATCGATTTCGCCGTTGACACCCCAGAACGAGCCGTCCCCTTCCGGACGATCCTGCGTGGCCCATTCCTGCGTTAGTTGCCCGCCGAGCGTCAGGGACGTGCGGCCATTCGCCAGCGAGTGCGTCCAGCTGCCGGTGAGTTCGGCAATGTCGCGCGTGCGGCTGCGTAACGGACCGCTCGGGTATCTGCGTTCGCGCAATTCGCCGCCGAGGGTGACCTGGTCGTTCTCGCCCAGCCTGACGCGGTAGTCGGCGAATACGCCCCAGTCGTTGCGGTACTGGCCGTCACCGCGATAACTGGCGCGGCCGCGCATGCCGAAGCGCAGGTTGTCGTCGTCCACCGGGCGGCTGACGTTGACGTTCCAGCGCAGGTCCGAATCGTTGCGCCGGTTACTGTCATCGTAGGCGCGGAAGCGGTAGTCGAGCGTGCCGTTGAACAAATGCCGCTCGGTCATGCTCTTGTTCCAGCCGCCGCCAACCCGAATCGGCAGGAACGTGTCGTGGTTGCCAGCGCCGCCGAAGATGGCCGTCGAGCTGGAGGTGTTTTGCCGGTAATTGCCGATCCCGGTCTCGGCGTAATAAAACGGCCGCCATTGCCGGCCGGCGGCGTAGTCTGCGGCCGCCTGGTCATAGACTTCGGTCTGGCCGTGCAGGTCGCGCGGCAGGTTGTCGTACTGCAGCACCGTCTCGAATTCGAGCTGAGCGCGTGCGTACTCCCCGAGCGCGTAGTAGGCGCGGCCAAGCCCGAAATGCGCACCGACCGAACTCGGGTCGGCCTCGAGTGCCTGCTCGAACAGCGCCTTGGCTTCGGCCGCCTGTCCCGCCTGCAGCAATTGTTCGGCCTTGGCGAGGTCCGGTGCGGCGGACTGGGCCGCGCCTGCCAGCAGCAGGCTGCCCGTGGCCAGGATCGAGCGCCACCAGCCCGCCATCGGACGCCTGCCGAAATCAACTTCGATTGCGTATGCCATGAAGCCCCGTTGCTGGCCGGATGTCTTGTACGCGTTCGTGCGTCCGCGGGTGTTATTCGAGCCTGAACAGGGTAGCCGAAACCAGTATAAACTTGGAGCGACCCGGTTCCCGGTGGCGTCGTTCACCGCCGCATTGCTCGATAGGAATGCCCTGAAATGAGGCCATACGCAATCCTTGCGCTCGCAGTCGCCGGCATCACCGGCTGCATGCCCGGTCCCGACTACGTACGCCCTGAGGTACAGACACCGGCGGCGTGGCGCATCGACTACACGCAGGCCGCCGAAGTGGCCAATACAAAGTGGTGGGAGCAGTTCGGCGATCCGGTGCTCAACGAACTCGTCGACTCCGCGCTGCGCGAGAACCTCGACGTGCGAATCGCCGCCGCGCGGGTCGATCAGTTCGTCGGCGCGCTGACCGCGACGCGCTCACAGCTGTATCCGCAGATTGGCTACGGTGCGGACGCGAGTCGGGTGCAGGCGAGCCGGGTCGGCCAACCGCCGCTTCCCGCGGGTGCCGACAGCTACTTCTCGTTGTATCAGGCATCGCTCGGCGCGGCCTGGCAGCTTGACCTGTTCGGTCGCGTGCGGCGCTTGAGCGAAGCGTCGCAGGCGCAGGTCTATGCCAGCGAGCAAGCCCGACGCGGCGTGGTGCTGTCGCTGGTGTCGAGTATCACGACCAGCTACATCGTGCTGCGTGCACTCGATCGCCAGCTCGAGATCGCGCAGGCAACGGCCAGTAACTTCAACGAGACCTCACGCATTTTCGACCTGCGCTTCAAGGCCGGCGTCGTCGCGAAGACCGAGGTGATGCAGGTCAACTCGCAAGCCCAGCAGGCGCTGGCGGCCATTCCTGCTTTCGAGCAGGCCATCGCCGCACAAGAAAACCTGATCTCGATCCTGCTCGGGCGCAATCCGGGGCCGATCCCGCGCGGCAAGACCCTCGAGCAACTCGTCGCGCCCCAGATTCCGGCAGACCTGCCCGCGGTGCTTTTGCAGCGCCGGCCGGACATCCTGCAGGCCGAGCAGAACCTCGTGGCCGCCAATGCCAACGTGGGCGCCACGAAAGCACTTTATTACCCGAACATCTCGATCACGGGCGCGCTCGGCAGCGTGAGCACGGCATTGGGCGACCTGCTCACCGACCCGGCGACCACGATGCTGATCGGGGCCGGTGTGACCGGGCCGATCTTCACGTTCGGCGGCATCAAGGGCCAGGTCAAAGCGGCCGAAGCACAGAATCGACAGGCGGAGCTGGCGTATCGGCAAACAGTGCTGAACGCCTTCCGCGAGACCAACGACGCCTTGACGGGCTCGCAGAAGAAGGTCCAGGAAGTCGCAATGCAACAGAAGCGCGTGGACTCGCTGCGCGAGTTCGCCCGGCTGTCTACGCTGCGATTCGACAAGGGAGTCGCGGGTTACCTCGACGTGCTGGTGGCCGAGAACGAACTGTTCGCCGCGGACTTGGCGTCGGTGCGCCTGCAGGCGGATCGCTACGCGCAGGTCGTCAACGTGTACCAGGCGATGGGTGGTGGCTGGGTCGACATCGCCAGCGAGATTGCGCCGAAGCCGCAAAGTACCGTCGCCCCCGGCCTATGACAGCGACTGAATCGCGCCCGGACGCGGTCCGGGCTGGCTGGCTGCGGAAGATTCCCGGCTGGCTGCTGAAGGGGCTCAAGTTCCTGCTCATGGCTTTGGTCGTCGCGTGGGCCAGCCTCGCAATCTACTTTTCGCCACTGCCCTGGCCAGGGCTACGGATCGGGCTCGCTGTCGCGCTTGCAGCGTTCGGCATCTGGGCCCTGTGGATTACGCGCCGGCGGCGCATGCGGTGGGTATTCGCCGGGCTCTATCTCGCCGTTCTGGTCGGGTGGAGCTTCATCCAGCCCTCGCACGATCGCGATTGGCGGCAGGATGTCGCGGTCATGCCCCGTGCCACCATCGAAGGTGATCGCGTACGCATCACCGGCGTGCGCAATTTCGAGTATCGCAGCCGGGACGATGTCACGGCGCGGTACGAAGAACGCGAAGTGTCGCTGTCGCACCTGACCTCACTGGATTTCTTCATCTCCTACTGGATGCCGGGGCCCGTGGGCCACACGTTCGTCAGTTTCATCTTCGACAACGCGCCCCCGCTCAACATCTCCATTGAGACGAGACCGGAGCTGCACGAAGGTTTCGACCCGCTCGCGTCGCTCTTCAAGAAGTACGAGTTAATCTACGTTGTCGGCGAAGAGCGCGACCTCGTGGGTGTCCGCACAAATTTCCGCAACGAAGACGTGTACTTGTACCGCCTGCGGGTGCCGGCCGAAAATGCGCGCCAACTGTTGCGGGTCTACCTCGAGCGCATCAACCAGCTGGCGGACCAGCCGGAGTTCTACCACCTGCTGAGCAACAGCTGCACGATCAACATCGTGCGCTACGCGAACCTGGTCGGCCGCAAAGGCGATTTCGATTTCCGGCACTATCTCAACGGCTGGGTCGACCGGTATTTCTACGACACGCGACTGCTGAATTCGCAGTTCCCCTTCGCCGAACTGCGGCAACGGTCACGGGTCAACCCGGCCGTGAAGGCTTCCGAAGAAATCGAGGAATTCGCGCAGCACATCCGTGAGTCCGTGCCGGGAATGAACCTTTAAAAGCGGAGTACGTCCATGTCACTGCATCGACCTTATCGTCTTGTTCTCGTCGTCACCGCGCTGTGCGTGGCCGGCTGCGCCCGCAGCACTCCGCCCGAGTCACCCGGACCGGAGTCTGCGACGACGCCGGCCGTTGCGTCAGCGCCTGCCGAACCTTCCACTGCCGCGCCCACTCCTGATACTGCTGCGACCCTGGTCGCCAACTTGTGGCAGCTCCAGTCGGCGACTGACGGCGCCGGGCAGTCGATCGCTGCGTTCTTCCCGACACCGGACAAGCCGATGGGTGTCCAGTTCGCGGACGGCAGGCTCAGCGTGACCGGCGGCTGCAATCGCATGAACGCCGGCTACCAACTGCTCGACTCTGCGCAAATGCAGGTCAGCCAGGGGATGTCGACGATGATGGCCTGCCCACCGCTGCTGGCAAACGCCGATGCCGCATTCGCCAAGTTCCTGACGGGCACTCTGCAGGTTGCGGTCGAGGGTGAAGCCGGTGCGCCGCACCTGCGGCTGGCAGCGGCCGATGGCAGTACCTTGACCTTCAGCGGTACCCCGACGCCGGAAACCCGTTTCGGTGGACCCGGCACGCGCGCGTTCCTCGAGGTGTCGCCGGAACCCTGTGTGGCGCCGGCTCCGTCAGCACCCCCGTGCCTGATGGTGCGCGATCGCCACTTCGACGAGAAAGGCCTCGCGAGCGGGACGCCGGGCGAGTGGCGCGCGCTGCCCGAGGGCATCGAAGGCTACGCACCCGTCGCAGGCGAGCAGCACGTGGTGCGGGTCAAGCGTTTCGAGCAGGCCGGGACCGCAGGCAACGCACCGACGGAGCACTTCGTACTCGACCTGATCATCGAGACGCGAACCGTTCAATGAGACGGGTTGGCGCCCTGCGCTGCGGGCGGATCCGGTAGCAGCTTACTGCGCCGGATCAAGCTGCGCTGGCTCGTACTGCGCCTGCTGCAGATGCTTCCGCACCAGACCCGGCAGGATCCGGAAGTCGAGATCGAGGGTCCGCTCGACGCGACGGGCGTTCGCTGGAGCGGCCTCCAGCCGCCGCCGATCGCTTAAGGCAGGCCCTGCGAAAACGACCATGTTGCCGCCCCACCCGACGGTCACCGGAATGACAGGGTCGCCGAATACCTTGCGAATTCTCTCCACCTGCAGCGTGCTGTCCGACTCATGGGCGGCGAGGTTCATCACGAACACCCCACCATCGCCGAGTATGCGGCGGGAGTGCTCGATGAACTCAGGTTCCGCGATCGATCGTGGTAATCCATCGCGATCGTAGGCGTCGACGAGCAGCACGTCCGGGAATTCCGCGGAGTCGATCAGGTCTGCGACATAGCGGGCACCGTCGCCGTGGATGACGCGCAGGTCGGTGCCATCCGGAGGAATCTGGAAATGCGCTCGCAGTGCGATGACGTTCGCATCGATCTCGACGACCGTGAGGTGCGTCGACGGCAGGTGGCGATTGCAGAATTTGACCAGCGACCCACCACCGAGTCCAATCATGAGGACGCGTCGTGGCTCCGGACAGAACAGCAGGAACGCCATCATCTTGCGCGTGTAGTCGTTCACGAGTGCGTCGGGATCGTCGATCCGCATTTCGCTCTGGACGCTGCCATCGATCGTAAAGCACATCGCGCGATGCTTGCCGTCTTCGACCAGGAAGGGCTTGTCATAGGTGCCCGCCATCAGTCGCTGGCACAGCACAGCCGACGCGGCTGCCGTCGGTTCCAGTACGCGCACCAGCGTGCCAGGGTCGATCGTGAGACCGCCCAGGGACAGCAGGTCCTCATTTCGCTGGCTCGTCGATCCCCAACCATCCTGCTGCGACGAGGCCACGCTCAAGCGCGTCATGCGCTTTCGCTGCGGCAAGCGGTCGGATTGACGGGTCATCAACGCCTCTTGCGGGGCCGCTCGAACGCGTCCAACTCTGCAGGCGTCCACGGCGTTCCCGTCTGGTCTTCGATGTAGCGCCGGATTAACTGTCGGACGACCTGTGAGGGCGTGGTGTCCTGCTCCGCGCAGATGCGCTCGAGCAACGCCTTCTTGCGCGGGTCGATCAGCACGGTCAGACGGGCGGTGCGGTCCTCGAGTGGCAAGCGAATTCCTCACAGTGCGCAAGGCATGTGCCTGTGATTATAATGCAATTTGCATTGGAGTAGAATGGCGAAATGGCCCCGATCGACTCGCCCCTGACCCTTTCCCTGGCACTGCTCGCGTGCTGGGCGGTGGTGGGCGCTGCCGGACTGCTGCGGCCCCACAGCGTCGCGTTAGTCGGCCGGGTGTTGTTTCCGCTCGGCGCAATCGTTGGCGTCGGTCTCGCGATCGTGGCTGCCCTGAGCCTCACCGAACCGGTCGAGCACGCCACCCTGCACATCGGCTTGCCGGACTTGCCCATGCACGTGCGGCTGGACAATCTTTCGCGCGTGTTCCTGGCACTCCTCGGCAGCGCATCAGCCGGTGTGTCGTTGTTCGCGGCGGGTTATTTTCGTAAGGGCGAGGGAACCGCACCGGGGGTGATGGGACTCCAGTACCACCTCTTTCTCGCGAGCATGGGATTCGTGCTGGTCGCCGACGATGCCTACGCATTCATGGTCGCGTGGGAGACGATGGCCCTGACGTCCTATTTCCTGGTGACTGCCCAGCACGGCATCCCGGAAATTCGCAGCGCGGGATTCCTCTACCTGCTCATGGCACACGTCGGTGCCATCGCCATCCTGCTGAGCTTCGGCATCCTCCAGGGCGGCACCTGGTTGTTCTCGTTCGACGCCATGCGCGAAAGCACGCTGTCGACTCCGTGGGCAACCGCCGCCTTCCTGCTTGCGCTGTTCGGATTCGGCGCCAAGGCCGGGCTGCTGCCACTGCACGTCTGGCTCCCGGAGGCACACCCGGCCGCACCTTCGCCCGTGTCGGCGCTCATGAGCGGAGTCATGCTGAAGACCGCCATCTACGGCGTGCTGCGCGTGACGTTCGACCTGATCGGAGACCCGCTGTGGTGGTGGGGCCTGATCCCGCTTGCACTGGGTCTGGCCACGGCAATCTTCGGCGTGGTCTTCGCCGCGGTGCAGACAGACATGAAGCGTCTGCTCGCCTATTCGTCGGTCGAAAACATCGGCGTGCTGTTTACCGGCATCGGACTGGCCATCGTTTTTCATGGCGTAGGCATGACCGAGCTCGCGGCGCTCGCGCTGGTCGCGGTGCTGTATCACTCCATCAATCACGCGTTCATGAAGAGCCTGCTGTTCCTCGGCACCGGGGCGGTCCTGCACGCCACCGGCGAACGGAATCTCGGCCGGCTCGGCGGGCTGATTCACCGAATGCCATGGGCTGCCTGGCTGACGCTGGTGGGCGTCCTCGCAATCGCCGGCCTGCCGCCGCTGAACGGGTTCGTGTCCGAGTGGCTGCTGCTGCAGACATTCCTGTTCTCGCATGAAGTGCCGCAACCGTTCGTGAACATGCTGCTGCCGTTGGGCGCAGCCATCGTCGCGCTCGCGGCTGCGCTTGCCGGCTACGTCATGGTGAAGTTCTTCGGCATCGTCTTCCTGGGGCAGCCCCGCGAATCCTCGCTGGCCGTTGCGCACGACGTGGATGGATTCGAGAAGGCGGGTCTCGTCTGGCTGGCGATCGGGTGCGTGCTGCTGGGACTCCTGCCCAACCAGGTGATTCACGCGCTTGGTGCCGCCACCGAGCAACTGGTGGGAGCCGCACCGAATCTTGCGGGTCAGTCATGGTGGATGCTGGCGCCGTTGACCGAACGGGACGTGTCGTACGCACCATTGGTCCTGTTGGCGGTGATCGTGGCCGTGGTCGCGGCAACCTTCCTGATCGTGCGCATCGTCTACCGTCGACCGGTGCGCCGGGCCCCAACCTGGGATTGTGGCTTCGGCCGGCTCGATCCGCGCATGCAGGACACGGCCGAGGGGTTCGGTCAGCCGATCCGGCACATCTTCGTCTCGTTCTTCGAAATGGAACGTGACCTGCCCTCGCCGCACGATCAGGCGCCACGCTATCGCGTCAAGGTCAGCGACCGGTTCTGGAAAGGCGTCTACCTTCCGATCGCGGCCCTGCTCGCCCGGGCTGCAAACTCCGTGGCCTGGCTGCAGCAAGGCCGCATCTCGGTCTACCTGACGTACAGTTTCATCACGCTCGTGCTGCTGCTCGCGGTGATGCTGTGAGCGCGGTGGCGTGGCTCACCCAGTTCCTGGAAGTGCTCGCCGCACTGGTCCTCGCCCCGCTGTTCCTGGGTTGGGTCAACGCGTGTCGTGCCTGGCTGCAGAACCGGCGCGCACCGAGTGTCCTGCTCCCGTACCACGGCATTCGAAAACTGTTCCACAAGGATGCAGTCATCGCAGAGGGCGCGTCGCCGCTGTTCCGCCTGGCGCCATATATCGTGTTCGGCGCGATGGTTGCCGCAGCGGCGGTCATTCCCTCGATGGGCACGGGCCTGCCCTTCCGTTCCGCGGCCGATGCGATTGCACTGGTCGGACTCCTGGCGATAGCGCGCGTCTTCATGTCGCTCGCGGCAATGGACATCGGCACTGCGTTCGGCACGCTCGGTGCGCGACGGGAAATGATGATCGGCTTCCTCGCCGAGCCGGCCCTGCTGATGGTCATCTTTGTTGCCTCGCTGCTGTCCGCGACCACGGCTCTGCCGTTGATCGCGGAACGGCTCGTGGTCCAGCCCCTCGCCCTGTATCCGAGCCTCGCGTTCACGGCGGTCGCCTTCACCATGGTGCTGCTCGCAGAGAACGCGCGCATTCCAGTGGACAATCCGGCGACACACCTCGAACTGACCATGATCCACGAGGCGATGCTGCTCGAGTACTCGGCGCGGCATCTCGCCCTGATGGAGTGGGCAGCCGCCCTGAAGCTGTTCAATTACGCCTGCATCGGCTTCGCGCTGTTCGTGCCGTGGGGCGCATCCATCGGCGAGACCGGGATCGGCGCGCTGGCCTTGTCGATCCCGGCGCTGCTGGCGAAGCTTGCCGTCGCCGGCCTGTGGCTCGCGCTGCTGGAAACCGTTTCCGCCAAGCTGCGCGTGTTCCGCGCGCCGGAGTTCATGGCCACTGCGTTCATGTTCGCGGTGCTGGGCCTGCTCGTGCACCTGTTGCTGGGGGCCTGAGGCATGCAGCACACGCCATTCGACCTGCAACTGCTCAACGCCTGCGCCGCGATCCTGTTGTTGCTGTCGTTCGCCATGCTCGCCCAGCGACGGATCGTGGCGCTCGTGAATCTGCTCGCGCTGCAAGGCGCCATGCTGTTCATCGCCACGATGCTGCTGGCCTGGCGCACGGGACAGAACCACCTGTACGTGTCGGCTGCGCTGACGCTCGGGCTCAAGGTCATTGCGTTGCCGTGGTTGCTGCACATGCTCATCAAGCGGTTGAACGTGCAGTGGGACAGCGAGCCGCTGCTCAACGTGCCGGGCACGATGCTCATCGGGCTCGTCACCGTGGTGTTTTCCTTTGGCCTCGCCCAGCCGATCGCCGAACTCGCCAGCACCGCGACCCGCAATTCACTGGGTATCGCGGTGGCGGTCATCCTGCTTGCGTTCATCACCATGATCACGCGCCGCAAGGCCATGTCGCAGGTGGTCGGGTTCCTGTCGATGGAGAACGGCCTGTTCTTCGGCGCCATGAGCGCCACCTACGGCATGCCGATGATCGTGGAATTCGGCGTGGCGCTCGACGTGCTGGTCGCGATGCTGGTGCTCGGGGTGTTCTTCTTCCAGATTCGTGAGCAGTTCGACAGCCTCGACCTGCACCACCTCGAATCGCTCAAGGAGGACCAGTAGGTGGAATTTGCGGTTCTCCTGCTGACACCGCTGCTCGGGTCACTGCTGCTCGCCGTGTGGGGCGCACGCCCGCGTGCTGCCGAGATCAACATCGCACTGAGCTTCGGCACCTTCCTCGCCGCGGTGGCGGTCACCGTGCGGGTGATCAACCAGGGCAACCTGACGGCAGCGAACGAGCAGTTCTTCCTGGACCCGTTCAACGTGTTCCTCGTCACGCTGACTGCCTTCGTGGGCCTGACGACGTCGATCTTCTCGCGGCCCTACATGCGGATCGAGATGGAGCACGGACGCCTGAGCCAGGGGCGGCTGCGGCTTTACCACTCGATGTACCAGCTCTTCATGACGATGATGCTGGTGGCGCTGACGACGAACAACATGGGCCTGCTCTGGGTGGCGCTCGAGGCGGCGACGCTGTCGACCGTGTTGCTGGTGACACTGTACCGGACACCTGCCAGCCTGGAGGCGGGCTGGAAGTACTTCATTCTCTGCGGTGTCGGCATCGCGCAGGCACTGTTCGGCACGATCCTGCTGTATTTTGCCGCAGAAAAAGTGCTCGGCGCCGAAGGCGTCAGCGCACTGCTGTGGACGCACCTGGCCGCCGTGAAAGGCGAACTCGAGCCCACGGTGCTCGGGCTGGCTTTTGCTTTCCTGCTCGTGGGCTACGGCACCAAGGTCGGGCTTGCGCCCCTGCACAACTGGTTGCCGGATGCGCATGCGGAAGGCCCGACGCCCGTGTCCGCCGTGCTGTCGGGACTGCTGCTCAACGTCGCCATGTACGCCGTGGTTCGCTGCAAGATACTGGTGGAGGGAGCGCTGCAGTCGACCCTGCCGTCGAAGATCCTGATGGTCTTCGGGCTGCTCTCCGTCGTGTTGTCCGCCTTGTTCCTCTGGCGACAGCGCGACATCAAGCGACTGTTCGCGTACTCGTCGATCGAGCACATGGGTATCATCGCCTTCGCCTTCGGCATGGGCGGAGCCGTCGCCAACTTTGCCGCCCTGCTGCACATGACCGTGCACTCGCTGACCAAGTCGGCCATCTTCTTCACGGTGGGTCACGCGGCGCAGAAAGCGGGCTCGCAGCGGATCGAAGACATCCGTGGACTGCTGTCACTCAATCCAACGATCGGCTGGGGCCTGATGCTCGGTTCGCTCGCGATTCTCGGGTTCCCGCCTTTCGGCGTGTTCGCCAGCGAGTTCCTGATCCTGACGACCGCGATGAAACAGGAGCCGTGGGCCACGCCCATCCTGCTGCTGGCCCTGGGAGTCGCGTTTGCGGCGATCTTCAGCCGCGTGCAGTCGATGGTGCTCGGTCAATCGACGGGGAAGCGGCTGCCACATCAACCTGCCCTGCTGCCAGTGTTCGCGCACCTGGCACTGGTGCTGCTCCTCGGCCTGTACATTCCTCCCTACCTGGCCGATTGGTATCGCGCCGCGGCCAGCATGATCGTGGGGCAATGACGTGAGCCTCTCGCGCTGGATGACTCGGGCAACGTCGACTCCTGCTGGAGCGGCCGACTTGCACCTGGTCGTCGACCCGGTCGAGTGGCGTGCCCTGGCACAGGACATTGCAGCCGCCGGTGGACGATTGCTGGCGCTCTGGGGCACGAACAGGGTCGGGCAGTGCGACACGCTCCATGCCGTGGCCATCGCACCGCCACGTGTAATCTCGATGAGCATTGCGATCGCGGACGGCACCCAACAGTACCCCGGCGTCGAGGACGTGTTCCCGTCGGCCAGTCGGATGCAGCGAGCGGTATTCGATCTCTGCGGCCTGCGTTCGACCGAGCAGGACACGCGCCCGTGGTTGCGCCATGCGGCCTGGCCCGTGGACGCGTTCCCGTTGGCCGCCGACCCGATGCCCTCGTCGCTTCCGTCGCCGATCGACGATTACGCGTTCGTACGGGTCGAGGGCGATGGCGTCCATGAGATTGCCGTCGGCCCCGTGCACGCTGGCATCATCGAACCCGGTCACTTCCGCTTCTCCGTGGTGGGCGAGAAAGTGCTGCGGCTCGAGGAACGCCTGGGCTACGTGCACAAGGGCATCGAGCGACGCTTCACCGAACTGCCGATCCTCGACGGACACCGCCTCGCGGCACGGGTGTCCGGTGACTCGGGCGTGGCCTATGCATGGTCTTATTGCCAGGCACTCGAACGCATGACGGGGACCACTGTGCCACCGCGAGCGTCGTGGCTGCGTGCGCTGGCGCTCGAGCTCGAGCGCATCGCCAACCACCTCGGCGACCTCGGCGCGCTTGGCAATGATGCCGGGTTCGCCTTCGGGCTCGCGCAGTTTTCACGCCTGAAGGAGCACCTGCTGCGCGCAACGGAGCAGGCGCTCGGACAACGCTACCTGCTCGACCTGGTCGTGCCGGGCGGCACGCGCAACGACCTCGCTCCGGCCGGTGCCACGGTGCTGGACGAGTACCTGGCACAGCTCACCGATGAAGTGACCGTGCTGCGCGGCATCTACGAAGAACACACCGGCCTGCGGGATCGATTCGCAGGTGCCGGCGCCGTCTTGCCCGAACTGGCGGCCTGGATCGGGCTCGTCGGCCTCGCCGGACGAGCCAGCGGACAGACGCTCGATCTGCGCGTGGATGCGGCGTGCGCACCCTACGATGAGCTCGCCGTGCGCCGCTGCACCCGGCAGGACGGCGACGTGCTCGCGCGAGTCACCCTCCGATTCGACGAACTGGCCGAGTCGGTGCGGCTGTTGCGGCGGATCTTGCGCGCGATGCCGTCCGGCGAGCATGCGGTTGCCGTACCCGTGCCGGAGCCAGGGGCTGTCGGCGTAGGGCTCATCGAGGCATGGCGCGGACCCGTCGTCACAGGACTGGAGGCGGGACCGGACGGGACCATCCTGCGCTGCCATCCGCAGGACCCGTCATGGCACAACTGGCCCGCGCTCGAGCACGCCGTCATCGGCAACATCGTTCCCGACTTTCCGCTCATCAACAAGTCGTTCAACTTGTCGTACAGCGGCCACGATCTTTGATCCCCGCACATGCTCAAGACGCTGCAACAGATATTGAAGACCGGCATCGTCACCGCAGCTCCACCGGCTCCGGCGGACGAGCTGCGCGTGCGCGAAGCGCTGGAATCGCGCATCCGCGAAGTGCTCGGTCGTGCGCTGTGCATCCGCGAAGTCGATGCGGGCTCCTGCAACGGCTGTGAGCTCGAGATCCACGCGCTGGGCAACCCGGTCTACAGCATCGAGTCGCTCGGCATCCGCTTTGTCGCAAGTCCGCGCCATGCCGACCTGCTGCTCGTCACGGGCCCGGTGTCACGCCACATGGAGGTCGCACTCCGTCGGACGTACGACGCCACGCCCGATCCCAAGCTGGTAGTTGCAGTAGGCGACTGCGGGGCTTGCGGCGGCATCTTCGGCAGCGGTTATGCCAGCTGCGGCGCCGTCTCGAACGTGATTCCGGTGGATGTCGTGGTGCCGGGATGCCCGCCGTCCCCGACTCGAATCCTGTCGGGGATACTGGCCGCGATTTCGAAGTCGCCCACCGATTCGACTGGCCGCCCGGGCCAGTGACCGCGGGAATTTACGCCAGTCATTCGATGCAGGAGGACAGCCATGCCGAAGGTCGATCTCATGAACGCGCAATCAGGAGCCGGCTCCAGCTACCCGGTACCGTTCGACGAACCCTGTCGCGGCCGCAGCTGGCACCGACTTGGAGTCGCGGCTGGACTGACACACCTTGGTGTGAACCTCGTTCGACTCGCCCCCGGCGCCTGGTCGAGCCAACGGCACTGGCACACGCACGAGGACGAGTTCGTCTACGTGCTGTCAGGCGAACTCGTCCTGGTGACGGATGAAGCCGAGGAAGTGCTGGTCGCTGGCGACAGCGCGGGTTTTGCGGCTGGCGTTCGCAACGGGCATTGCCTGCAGAACCGGTCGCCAGCGGACGCAACGTTCCTGGTCGCCGGCAACCGCAGCAACGAGGATGGCGGCGAATATTCGGACATCGACATGGCGTTCAAGCCAGGTCGCTACACCGGTGGCGGCGCCTATTTCCACAAGGACGGAAGTCCTTACTGAGTGGCACCAGTCAACCGGGAAGCGGGTGAGCGAGACCAAAATTGAACGGAGTAGCCAGAGGACGCGTCACGATGCCCGGCGGCGCGGCGCAAACGATGGGAATTGCGTTGATGACCGCGCCGGCCACCGCGATCTGCTCGGCCGAAGTCGGTGACGTATCCCCTGCCCGCTTTTCCATGTCGAGCGAGATACGCACGCCGGGCTGCCCTTGCACGTGGATTCGCCACAACGGCGGATGCGGGTCGTCCAGGTGCGCCGTCTCCATGTACCAGTGTATGGACAGGGTGAGACGCGGCGAGCCCTGCACGATTGCGCGCCACCGCCAGTTGAAGTGGCTGACGCGCCCCTGCGGGATCATTCCGGCTCCGATCTGCAGAGCCGTCGACGCCGGAAAAACCCGGTGCTCGGTCTCCACGCGCTCGAGCGGCATGCCCAATCGCTCAGCCATGGTGGACAGGACTTCCGCATACATCCCGTTGAGGGACGACGACGGGCCCCAGGCCGGGTCGTTCGGGTCGACGGCGCTCGGTTCCACGCCGAACCCGAGAATCTTGAAGACGTAGTCGGGACTGCGAACCGGTCGGCAATCCACGCTTTCGACGACCTCGATATGATCGACATCCGTGCAAACCCCTGTCGCCACGACCGCCAGTTGTTCACCGGCATAGCCGGGATTCAGGCCCGCGCCGAGCAGCGACGTCCCGCCTGTACGACACGCAGCCTCCAGCGCCGCAACCCGCTCGCCACCCCAATGCTGCGGCCGGCTGTAACCGTTGATGCTGATGACGTTCTTGCCCGCCGCCAGCAGGCGCAGGATGTCCGCATCGTGCGAGCCGTAAGGCGGCGCGAGCCGCGCGGCGTGGATGACGACGTCCGCGTCCAGCGCGAGGATTTCATCAATGTTGCGCGTCGCGAAGACGCCGGTGGGTTCGCGTCGTGCGATGGCCCCCGCGTCCTTGCCTTCCTTGTCGGCGCCGTAGACGTAGACGCCCACGAGTTCCATTGCCGGGTGATCGATCACTGCGCGCAGGCAGTTCTTGCCCATGCCGCCGGTGGCCCACTGCACGACCTTGTACTTTTTCATGCTGGCCCTGTGCGGTGGTTCTCATGTGAGCGCGTCGCCTGCTGCGTGCCGACTGGCGACAGCGCCGCAAGGAACACGCGATCGATCTGTCGATCCGACCCGACCAGGTAGTGAGTGAAACCGATCTCGTCGAACCCGGCCTTGCGATAGAAGGCCATGGCACGCGCGTTGCGCTCCCAGACACCGAGCCATGCATACCGACCTCCGAGTTCGCGCGCCGCCTCGAGCGCGCGTCGCATCAGTCGCAGCGTGAGCCCCGTCCCATGCACCGGGCGATCCGCGTAGAAGCGCTGCAGTTCGACCGCATCGGGCACCGTGACACAGGCTGGCGCCATTGAACTCCGACGGACCTGAGCAAAGGCGACGATCCGTGTGTCTTGCAGCGCCAGTAGCGTGATCACCGTCGGGTCCGCGAGTTCACACGCTTGCAGGTCGTCCCGATAGGTCGCAGCCAGGTGGGCCTGCAGGTCGTCCTCGCCAGTGTCATCGCCGAAGGCTTCGGCGAACGTCCTCGCGGCAAAAGCTGCGAGCCCTGCGGCGTCGGTGACCACACCGCGCCGGATCATTGCGTTGGGCACCGTTGGAATCGGCAAATGGGTCCCCTGAGCCAGGTCGAATCGCGGTCAGGTCGCCTGCGCGGCCGCGCGCGCACGCTGCGCGCGTTCGTAATCGCGCAGCGCTTCGGCAGCGGCCTTGCCGTTCCCCAGCGCCTGGTAAGTCCAGCGCAGCACGTCGAACGGGCCTTCGTACAGGCCGGGAAGATGCCGAAAGCCGATGCGTTCGAACTGTGCGCCACGGCCCCTGAACAGCCCGTTGGCGATCGCCATGTTCGACCAGGCCACGGCGTCGTCGTAGCGCTGGGCTTTGTAAGCGGCGAATCCCGCGAGCCAGGCGAGTTCGGCAGTGGCTGGACGAATGGCAAGGCCCGCCGCACAGAACTGCACCGCGTCGAGCCAGCGCAGCAGGCTGCAACAACATTCGGCGGCGCCGTAGCACGCCCACGCCCCCTCCTCGTCCCAGCCGCGCAATTCGGCGCAGGCCTGGAACGCAGCGATCGCCGCCGCAAACTCGCCCAGGTGTTTGTGCGAAGCGCCAAGGTAGTAGAACCACCGTGCCTGCTTCGCATGCTGCTTCGTGTAGCGCTTGAGGATCGCGACGTCGCGTTCGAACTTGCGACGGATGCCTGCAGGATCCTTTGGCAGCTCGTGGAAGCGGACACCTCGCAGGTTCAGCGTCCCGGCAGTAGTGCGTCCCATGAGGCATTCATGCGTCGGGCCTTCCCAGCGCACGGTTGCAGGCAGGCGCACGATGCGTTCTTTCGAATAGCTGCGGACGTCGTCGTCGACCATGCAGACCTGTGCCTCGGTGCGAGCCAGGGCACGAGCCAGGTCGAACTCCCGGTCGAACAGCAGCCGCTCATCCGTGTCGAGCGTGACACCCCAGGTTGCTCCTGCTTCTGCCGCGGCATCCAGTGCGAAATTTCTTGCCGCGGCGAAATCGTTCTTCCAGGGAAACTCGCGCAGCAGCAGTTTGTCGCCCGCCACCCGACGTGCAACGTCGATGGTGTCGTCCTGCGCCCCGGTGTCGATCACGATGCAACGGTTGACCTGCTGCAGCACTGAAGCCAGCGCATCGCCGATGATTTTGGCATTGCTGCCCGTCAGCGTCGTGGAGACGATCAAGGTTACAGCGTCTGCATGTCGATGACGAAGCGGTAACGGACATCGCCCTTTTCCA
Organism: Gammaproteobacteria bacterium; assembly: GCA_011391405.1. Lineage (GTDB taxonomy): Bacteria > Pseudomonadota > Gammaproteobacteria > Steroidobacterales > Steroidobacteraceae > RPQJ01. Next base: position 17,413 of record JAABQQ010000154.1, on the reverse strand, counting down.
TGCGCTCAAAGGCTTCGTTGATCCGCGGCATCGTGGTCATCTCGCACTCGGCGACGATGCCCTTCGCCGCACAGAAGTCGAGCAGCTCCTGGGTCTCGGGAATGCCGCCGATCGCCGAACCCGAAAGCGTCTTGCGTCCGCCGATGAGGAGGCGGCTGCTGAACGCCGGAATCGTGTCGATGACGCCGACCAGCACCAGTGCCCCGTGGGTGCGGACGAGCCGCACGTACGGATCGAGTTCGTGCACCACGGGAATCGTGTCGAGGACGAAATCGAACGTGCCAGTAGCGCGCTTCATCGAGTCGGGGTCGGACGACAGCAGCACGTGGTGCGCGCCAAGCGCCTTCGCCTCGTCAGACTTGGCCGCAGAACGTGTGAGCACCGTCACTTCCGCACCCATGGCGTGCGCAAGTTTCACGCCCATGTGCCCGAGACCGCCGAGGCCTGCCACCGCCACCTTCGAACCCGGCCCCACCTGCCAGTGCCTGAGCGGCGAATAGGTGGTGATGCCGGCGCAGAGCAGCGGCGCCGCCCGCGCAGGGTCGAGACCGTCGGGCATGCGCAGTACGAATTCGTCACGCACGACGATGTGCGAAGAATAGCCGCCGAACGTGATGTCACCCGTCTGCCGATCCTTGCCGTTGTAGGTGAGCGTGGCGCCCTTCTGACAGAACACTTCGCGGCCCGCTGTGCATTCGCCGCATTCCCTGCAGCTGTCCACCAGGCAGCCGGCCGCGACCCAGTCGCCCGCCTTGTAGCGCCTTACCGACGAGCCAACGGCCGCGACCTGCCCGACGATTTCGTGACCGGGAATACAGGGATAGACCGTGTTGCGCCAGTCGTTGCGCGCCTGGTGCAGGTCCGAGTGGCAGACTCCGCAATAGCGGATGTCGATCCGCACGTCGTTGTCGCGCAGCGCCCGCCGCGTAAATGCATGAGGAGCCAGCGGGCTACGGGCATCGGCTGCGGCATAGCCACGGCAAGGAGTCGGTTGAGGGGCAGCGTTACTCATTTCTGTTCCTGCGGACGTAAGCGGAGCTCGAACCGGAGACTTCACGATCGAGCGTTGGACCGTGGCCAATGTCTTCGATTATAGACAGGTGGTCGGCGGACACCCGCAGCGCCGGAACTGGCCAACGCTGCTGCGTTAGGATCTCGACTCCGTCCAACTCAATGGATTCCGCATGAACCGGCTGCGTCGCTCCCTTTTCCTCGCCTTCATCGCGCTGCTGTCCGCCTGTGCGGGCAACCCCATGTCGGGAAAGGCTACCCCACCCGAGGCCGCGTCGACCGGGTTGGGCGGCACCGTCGCGATGCCGGACTCGTTCAGCGCCGACGTCGCTGCGCGCATCCTGTCAGCCGGGGGCAACGCCGTCGATGCAGCCGTGGCCGGCGCCCTCGTACTGGCGGTGACTTACCCGGAAGCCGGCAACCTTGGCGGAGGCGGCTTCATGCTGACCTGCGTCGATGGCGCCGCGCAGTTCCTCGACTACCGCGAGACGGCCCCCGCGGCCGCGACGCGCGACATGTACCTCGATGCCAGGGGCGAGGTGATCGAAGGCCTGAGCCTGACGGGACACCGCGCCGTCGGCGTCCCTGGCACCGTGGCGGGACTCTGGGAAGCACATCAGCGCTACGGCAGGCTGCCGTGGCGCGAGGTAATCGAGCCCGCCGTGCAACTGGCGCAGCGCGGGTTCCAGGTTCCACCCCTGTTGGCTGAGCGGGCCACGGCAGAACAGCCGCGCTTCGAGCGCACCAACTTCGCGCAGTATTTTGGCGGGCTGCACCATGGCGCCTGGTTGCGGCAGCCCGAACTCGCCGCAACCCTCCAGCGAATTCAGGACTCCGGTCCAGCCGGCTTCTACGAGGGCGAGACGGCAGACCTGATTGTCCGCGAGATGCAGCGCGGTGGTGGGTTGCTGACACCGCACGACCTGCGCACGTACCGCGCCGTGTGGCGAGAACCTTTGCGCAGCACGTGGCACGAAAAGACGCTGCTGTCGTCGCCGCCTCCGAGCTCGGGCGGCTTCGCGCTGCTGCAGTTCCTGGGAATGAAGGACGCACGAGCCATCGACTTCGAGGGCGTGGCGCACAATTCGCCACAGTACGCGCACCTGGTGGCCGAGATCGCCAAGCGCGTGTACGCCGACCGCGCGGAGTACGCGGGCGACGCAGATTTCGTCGACGTGCCGATCGCCCGGCTGGTTGATCCGACCTACGTCCGCGAGCGCGCGGCAGGCGTCAATCCCAGCGCGATCTCGCCTGCGCAGAGCGTCGGGCCAGGGCTCGCCGAACCTCGTCACACGACGCACTTCTCGATCGTCGATCGCTGGGGTAACGCCGTCGCCAACACCTACACGTTGAACTCGGATTTCGGCAGCGGCGTGGTCGTTGCCGGCGCGGGCTTCCTGCTCAACAACGAGATGGACGACTTCAGCGCCAAGGCAGGCGTGCCGAATGTGTATGGGCTGCTTGGCGGCGACGCGAACGCGATCCAGCCTGGTAAACGCATGTTGTCGTCGATGTCGCCGACGATACTGCTCGACCGCGACGGGCGGGTCGCGCTGGTCGTGGGCTCGATGGGTGGCTCGACCATCATCACCGGCGTGTTCCAGGTGCTGGTCGACGTCGTCGACTACCGCATGTCGGCACAGCAGGCAGTGTCTGCACCGCGATTCCATCATCAGGGGTTGCCGACCAATCTCCTGACCTATGACGGCGCCTTCGCTCGCGCCACCCTGGAGGCCCTGAGGCAGCGGGGTTACATGGTGGAACCGCATGCATGGCCGCTCGGGGACGTGCAGCTCATCGTTCGCACTCCGACAGGTTGGGATGCGGCGTCCGACCCGCGCGGCCGCGGCGAGGTGCGCCTGCTGCCGTGAACGGTGCTACAACTTGCTGCACCCAGCCTGAAAATCTTGCCACTGTTGCGGATCTAATACATTGGCGTATATTCAAGCTGTAGACGGCTGATTCTCCACGGTTTTTACTTATCGCACGGATTCGTAGACCGAGGATTAAGAATCAAGTCTAGTGAATTGAAAAACAACAGTTTTCAGATGTCAGAGGCGTGCAATGACGGCACATTCGGACGACTTTCACGCGGCACTGCAGGTGCTCGTTGGTACGGGCGCGGTGAAGCAGCGCCTGGTCGATGCCTACCGGCGCCACCTGGCCTCGCTGCGAGAGCAAGACCTGCCTGACGCCGTCCGTGACGGCTTCGCCAGGCTGCGGACAGCCATGCATGAAGCGCCTGCCGCCGGCGGCATGACTGCCCCCGAAGCCTCCGCCCGCAAGATGTCCGATAAGGACGCGGCGGAACACGCGGCCGCAATCCTGGAAATGTTCACGGTGCTGTCGGCGCTGAATGACAGCGAAAGCGCACCGCGCCTGCGCATCGTCGCGAACGACGACGACACACTCACCGATGACTTGTTCGAAGTCCCGGCCTTCCTCAGTCGAGCTTGAATTCGATCATGTCGAAACGAGTCGTTTCTTCGTGGCGCGCCTCGCGCTTGATCGCGTCGATCAGCTGGCGCTGATCCCAGGGTACGACGTCGTCCGCCAGTTCCTGCACCGCAGGGGCAATCGTGTCCGTGCTGCCGAAAGGCTCCAGCACGATGATCGGCTTGTCGTACGCCTTGGCGCAGTGCATCTGGAACTCGATCCAGTCCACGTTCCTGCGGTATAGCGCCGCCGGCACGATCATCACCTCGGCCTCGGCGATCTGCTTGCGCAACGACTCACGCAACGCCTCCTTGTCGCCCGACGGACGTGCGTCCGGCGTGCTGGTGTTGCGATAGAAGAAGTTGGGGCTGCTTTCGACGTATTCGAAAATCCGGTGGTAATCGTCATCCTCCACCCACACGTGGCAGACGAACAGCCGGATCGGGTTCTGTTGGGTGATGCTATTCACGGAGCCTCCGTCGACATCCTTGCTCCCGAACGAGCGTCGATAGTCTAGCCTAGCGCATTCGGTTCCGGATCAGCGTCCAGACCCGTAGAATTGAGGTCTGATGCGCTTTCTGCTCTATAACATCCGTTACGCCACGGGCACCGGCGCCGCTTTCCACCTCCCGGTCCCGGGTGCCGGCTACCTCCGCAGCGACAAACGCGTGCTGGCCGGAATCACCCGCTTCATCAAGGGGCAGGACCCGGATATCGTGGGGCTGATCGAAATCGACACCGGTTCGATCCGCACCGGCAACGTCAACCAGGCCGAGGTGATCGCCGACTCGCTCGGGCATTACTCGATCTACCAGTGCAAGTACGGCGCGAATTCGTTCAACACGTTCGTGCCGATCCTGAACAAGCAGTCCAACGCCTTCCTGGCGGCGCCGCGCGTCGAGGGGGAGCGTTTCCACTACTTCGACACCGGCATCAAGCGCCTGATCATCGAACTCGAACTCGACGACGTCTGCGTCTTCCTGGTCCACCTCTCGCTCAAGTTCCGGCACCGGCACGCACAGCTGCGCCAGGTGTTCGAACTCGTGAAACGCTCGGCCAAGCCGGTGATCGTCGCAGGCGACTTCAACACGTTCTGGGGCGAGCACGAGATGTCGCTGTTCATGGAAGCGAGCGGACTGCGTAGCGCCAACGTCGCGGGCCTGCCGTCGTATCCGGCGCGCAAGCCACGCATGGAACTCGACTTCATCCTGTATTCGAAGGGCATCGAGATCGACTCTTTCGTGATCCCCGACGTCACCTTTTCCGACCACCGGCCGCTGGTCTGCGATTTCCACCTCACGGGCTGATCCGATCCGCGTGGTTCATGGAGGACAGATGAACACTGCCGCGCCTGCCTCAACCTCACGCCAGTGGACGCTCGAGATCGATGCGGATCGCGTCGCCTGGCTCACCTTCGACAAGCCCGGCGCCAGCGCCAACTCGCTCTCGCGGGCCGCGATGGAAGAACTCGACGAGCGCCTGCGCCAGACCGAACAGCAGCGACCGGCCGGCCTGGTCATCTGTTCCGGCAAGAGCGGTTTCATCGCGGGCGCCGACGTGTCTGAGTTCGGCCAGGTGCGCGAGCCATCCGCCGCAGTGCCATCGATCCGCGCGGCTCACGGCGTGCTGCAGCGGCTCGAAGACCTGCCGTTTCCCACCGTCGCTGCCATCAACGGCTACTGCCTTGGCGGCGGGCTCGAACTGGCCATGGCCTGCCGTCATCGTGTCTGCGCCGACGATCCGAAGGTTACGCTGGGCCTGCCGGAAGTGATGCTCGGCATTCATCCGGGTTTCGGCGGCACCGTTCGCGCTGTACGGCTGGTGGGTGTGGCGCCGGCGATGGACCTGATGCTGACCGGCAAGAACCTGCGCCCGGACAAGGCGCTGCAGGCGGGCCTGATCGACGAGATCGTTCCGGCGGGACAGTTGCGTGACGCTGCGAAAATGCTGGCCCTGCGCCCACGCAAGCGGCGCCAGGCGCCGTTGAGTCAGCGCGTGCTGAACCTGCCAATCGTGCGCGGTCTGGTGGCCGGCAGGATCGAGAGCCAGGTTCGCCGGCGAGCGCGCAAGGAACACTACCCCGCGCCGTATGCGATCGTGGATCTGTGGCGCCGCCACGGCGCAAGTCCGCGCACGGGTTACGAAGCCGAAGCCCAGTCGGTCGCACGGCTCGTCTGCACGTCCACGTCACGCAACCTCGTGCGCGTGTTCTTCCTGCAGGAAAGGTTGAAGGGATTGGGCGGCAAGGAACTGCCAACGGGGGGCCATGTGCACGTCGTCGGCGCAGGCGTCATGGGCGGCGACATCGCGGCATGGTGCGCGCTCCGCGGCTTCACCGTGACGCTGCAGGACCGCGGCGCCGAGTTCGTGCAGCCCGCGCTCGATCGTGCCCGGGCATTTTTCGAGAAGCGCAGCCGCGTTCCCGGCAGGGCCGCCGAGCAGCTCGCGCGATTGCAGGCGGACGTGGCAGGTCACGGCGTCGAACGTGCGGACGTGGTGATCGAAGCCATCTACGAAAACGCGGAGGCGAAGCGCGAACTGTACTCGCGCATCGAACCCCGGTTGAAGTCCGGCGCACTCCTCGCCACCAACACGTCAAGTCTCATGCTCGAGACACTCTCGCAGCAACTCGCCGTACCGGGCCGGCTCGTCGGCCTGCACTTCTTCAACCCGGTCGCACAGATGCCACTGGTCGAGGTGGTCGAGTCGGCCGCGACCGAGCCGCAGGCTCGCGCCGCCGCCCTCGCCTTCACGCGAGCCATCGACAAGCTGCCGCTGCCGTGTCGCAGCGCACCTGGTTTCCTCGTGAACAGGGTGCTGATGCCGTACATGACAGAAGCGATGCTCGCTGCCGGCGCAGGTGTGCCACTCGCCACGATCGACGAGGTGGCCGTGAAGTTCGGCATGCCGATGGGTCCGATCGAACTCGCAGATATCGTCGGCCTCGACGTGTGCCTGCACGTCGGCCGCATCCTGTCGGTGGCCCGCGGCGGACCGGCGCCTGACGCCGTGGCTCCGCTGGTCGCAGCCGGCAAGCTCGGCAAGAAGACCGGCCAGGGCCTCTATGAATGGCGCGACGGCAAGGCCGTGAAGGTGCCCGTCGACCCTTCTGCACACGCCCCCGACGACCTGGAAGATCGCCTCATGCTGGCAATGGTCAACGAAGCCATGGCCGTACTGCGGGAAGGCGTGGTGGCGGACGAGGACCTCATCGATGCCGGTGTGATATTCGGTTCAGGCTTCGCCCCATTCCGCGGCGGGCCGTTGCGTTACGCGCGGGAACGTGGCGTAGGGGAAGTTGTGGCAAGTCTCGAGGCGCTGGCTTCGAAACACGGCGACAGGTTCCGGCCGGATCCGGGCTGGGCGAACTTCGGCGGCCGCGGGGCGCCGTGATACCATCCTCCACCTTTTGCAGCCGGCCTTCATGAGCAGCGATCCAACCACCGTCGAACTGAGCATCCTGCGTGCGTTTTCACCGCTCGACGGGCTCAAGAACGAGAACCTCCGGGCGCTCGCGCGCAAGACCGTCATCCGCGAGCTACCCCAGGGCCGCCTCCTGTTCAAGGAAGGCGACACCGAGAAGCGGACGTACTACCTCGCGAGCGGGGTGGTCGAACTGCTGTCAAATGGCCGGGTCATTGCCACCATCCGCGGGGGCACGACCGATGCACACCATCCGATCGCGCCGATCCTGCCCCGCCACTGCACGGCGCGGGTGGCCTCCGACAAGATCGAATACCTGTCCATCGACAGCGACCTGCTCGATGTCCTGATCACCTGGGACCAGACGGGCATCTACGAAGTCGGCGAACTGGGCGCCAGCAACGAATCGTCGGACGACTGGATGACCATGCTGCTGCAGAGCCGGGCCTTCCACCGTGTTCCGCCGGCCAACCTGCAGGCCGTGTTCATGCGTCTGCAGCGGATGACTTACTCGGCGGGCGACGTGGTGATCCGCCAGGGCGAGGAAGGCGACTTCTTCTACGTAATCGTCTCGGGCCGCTGCTCAGTGAGCCGCGAGACACCGCTCAACCGCGAAGGCATCCGGCTCGCGGAGCTGGGCATCGGCGAGACCTTCGGCGAGGAAGCGCTGATTTCCGGCGCCGCGCGCAATGCCACGATCTCGATGCTGACCGATGGCGTGCTGATGCGCCTCGCCAAGGACGACTTCAACACCCTGCTGAACGAGCCGATGCTGCAGTGGGTCGACCACGAAGAGGGCCTGCAGATCGTCGCCAAGGGTGGCATGTGGCTCGACGTGCGCCTGCCGAGCGAATACGAGCACTGGCACCTCGAGCCATCGCTCAACGTGCCGCTCTATTTCATCCGCCTGAAGATCAAGACGCTCGACCCGGCGATCCGCTACGTCGCGGTCTGTGACAACGGCCGTCGCAGCTCTGCCGCGGCCTACATCCTCAGCGAACGGGGTTTCGACACGCACGTGCTGCGCGGCGGCATTGCCGCCACCGGTCTCGCTGATACGCTGATCCGCTGATTGGAACGAAGCGCTATTTGGCAGCGGGTGGCCGGTGTTCAGTCAGAACAAGGAATCCCGGTGGGCTCGGGCCCGTCCGCAGCTACATCGTGTGGGTAGGCTTGTCGCCGCCTAGCGCGCCGGCGAGATAGGCCTCGATCTTGCGCTGGGTGTTGCCACGGTCCTGTTCGCTGAACTGCACGCCAATGCCGGCAGTGCGCTTGCCCTGCGCACCCTTGGGCGTCATCCAGATGACGCGCCCGGCCACCGGCAGCTTTTCATCCTCGCCCATCAGGTTGAGCAGCATGAACACCTCGTCGCCGAGGCGGTAGTTGCTGCTCGTCGGAATGAAGAGCCCGCCGTTCTTCACGAATGGCATGTAAGCAAGGTACAGCGCGCTCTTGTCCTTGATGGTGAGCGTCAGCAGGCCAGGCTTGTTCGGTTGTCGCACGGGTGCAGGGCTCATCAGGACGTTCTCATTGCTCCATCAGCGGGCCGACGCCGCGGCTCGCAATTCGAGCAGCAGGGTTTCGACCACGAGGGGCGCGGACGCCGGGCCTTCGAGCAGGCGGCGGGCCTCGCGCAAGCGGTCCAATACCTGGAACGCCGCGGTTATGTTCAACTCGGCCGCTGCCCTTTGCAAGGGTGAACCGGCCCGAATCGTGAGGGGATTCTCATTGGCGACCCCGGTCGCGACCTGGACGGTGGCTACGAGCCACGCCTCGAGCCAGTCGAGGCGCGTCTGCAGCCCCGCACCCTGCATGTCGTTGGCGGCGCGCGTGACCTCGATCCGGCGGTCCAGAAACGCTTCGAGCAGTCCCGCCATCTGTTCCTCGAGTCCCGCGAAATGCGGCGCCAGCGCCAGTGCCTTGAGCGGCGAACCTCCGGCCACGGCAAGCAAGCGCGGTGGCGGCACGGCTCCGAGCATCTCGGTGAGCCAGCGCAGCGCCAGCGAATTCCCGGGACGTGCCACCTCGATGCGCTGGCACCGGCTGCGGAGCGTGGGCAGCAATGCAGACGGCCGTGCCGTCACCAGCACCAGCACGGTGCGTGGCGAAGGTTCCTCGAGCGTCTTGAGCAAAGCGTTCTGCGCCGACGGCGTCATCTTCTCGGCCGGCGCGATCACCGCCACCCGGTAGCCACGCCGCATGCTCGTCATCGAGAGCTGCTCGCAGACCTCGCGTACCTGGTCGACGCCGATCGATTTCTTGTCGTCAGGAATGCGCAACCAGTGCAGGTCCGGATGCGTCCCGGCCTTGCTGAGCCGGCACTCGGCACACTCACCGCAGGCCTCAAGGCGTTCGGCGCGACCCGTGCAGAACAAGGCTGCTGCGAGCGCGGAGGCAAAGCGCTCCTTGCCGACGCCTGCCGGTCCCTGCAGCAGCAACCCGTGCGACAGGCGCTGGGAGGCCACCGCCGCCGTCAGCTTGTCACACGCGGACTCATGCCATGGCAGCAGGTCGATCGGCAGCGGCGCGAAATCCTGGTCGCCGGCGCTGCCAGTGGCGTCGTCGTCCGCGTCCTGGCTCATCGCGACGGCGCCCGGGTGATGAGCAATGGCTGCAAAGCCGTCCGGATGGCCAATTCGACGTGCTCGAGCGCGCCGGTCGCGTCGACGACGTGGAACCGTGTCGCTTCCTGCGCAGCGCGCTGCAGATAATTCTGCCGGACACGTTCGAAGAATTCGGCGCGTTCCGACTCGAACCGGTCAGGCCCACGCGTGCCGTTGCGTGCGTGCGCGCGCGCCATGCCGACGGCGATGGGCGCGTCGAGCAACACGGTGAGATCTGGCTGACGCTGCGGATGCACGATATGCACCAGCGCATCGATGTCGGCCGCGGGCAAGCCGCGGCCGCCACCCTGGTAGGCGTAGGTGGCATCGGTGAACCGGTCACACAGCACCCATGCACCCCGCGCCACGGCCGGTTCGATCAAGTTGGCGAGGTGGCTCGCCCGCGCCGCGAACATCAGCAGCAGTTCGCACGACTGCGGCATGGGTTCGTCGGTGCGCTCGAGCAGGATGCGACGCAACTGTTCGGCCCGCGGCGTGCCACCCGGCTCACGCGTCAGCACGACTTCGACACCCTCCGCTTCCAGCCAGGCAGCCGCGCGCCTGATCTGCGTCGACTTGCCGACGCCCTCGCCGCCTTCGAACGTGATGAACCTGCCTTGCACGCTGCTCAACGACCTTTGCTGTTCTGTTGACGGTAACGCACCAGGTATCGCCGCACGGCGGCCTCGTGCTCCGCCAGCGTCCTCGAGAACGCGTGCCTGCCGTCGCCTGCGCCCGTCGCGACGAAGAAAAGTTCGCCGTGCTCGTCGGGTTGCACTGCCGCCCGCAACGCAGCGGCCCCGGGAAGCGCAATCGGCGTCGGCGGCAGACCCGCCCGTGTGTACGTATTGTACGGGCCGTCGCGCTCGAGATCAGTGCGTCGCAGGTTGCCGTCGAACTTTTCGCCGAGCCCGTAGATGACGGTCGGGTCCGTCTGCAGGCGCATGCCTCGCCGCAGTCGCTCGACGAATACGCCCGCGACGCGCGCACGCTCGTCCGGGTGCCCGGTTTCGCGCTCGATGATCGAGGCCAGGATCAGCGCCTCGTAGTCATCCTTGAGCGGCAGGTTTTCGTGCCGCGACGCCCAGGCCGCTGCCAGTTCCTTGCGCATGCGGTCGCGCGACTGGCGCAGCACGTCGATGTCGCGGGTGCCTTTGCCGAACAGGTACGTGTCCGGAAAAAACAGGCCTTCGGGGGGCTTGCCGTCCTCGCCCAGCGCACGCATGACCGCGTCGTCCTGCATGCCGCCCGTCGTGTGCTCCAACGTCGGTGCGGCCGCGAGCGCCTTGCGCAAATCCCGAAACGTCCAGCCCTCGACGATCGTGACCGAATGCTGGACGACGGCCCCGCTCACCAGGGCCTGCAGCAGGCCTCGGGGCGACGTGCCCGGCTTGATCGAAAACTCTCCCGCGTGCATCCGCGAATCCGCGCCGATGAACCGGCCGTAGAGCGCGAGCAACCGCGGGTGGGTGAGCAAACCCCTGGCAGCGAGTTCACGCGCGACAGCCGTGAGCGTTTGCCCGGGCTGGACCTCGACGATGACGGGTTCGGCTCCGATCGCCAGCGGCTGTGCCAGCCAGTGACGACCGTACAGCGCGCCGGCTGCGACGACGAGCATGGCGATCGCCAGCAGCGCGAGCAACGTGCGCCGCACCGGCATCATTCGTCGGCAGTCTCGACCGCGTCGCGCAGTCGTGCCGTCATCTCACCCGGTCGGAAGTCATTGACACCCACGATGCACCCGACTGGTCGGATGCCACGCACGGAGTTGGTCAGGAAGCATTCGTCGGCCCTGGCCAGGTCGTCGAGCGTGTAGTCGCCCGTCTCGACGTGCATGCCGAGCCTCCGCGCCAGGTGCAGCACGACTTCGCGCATCACACCCGCAACTCCGCAGTCGCTGATCTGCGGCGTCAGCAGCTGACCGTTGCGCACCAGGAACACGTTGGCCGCCGTGGCACACACGACACGATCGTCGGTCGAGCGCATGAGGCCCTCGTCGACTCCGGGCTCACGCAGCTCGGCTCCGGCGAGCACCTGCTCGAGGCGATTGAGGTGCTTGATTCCCGCGAGCCGCGGATTGCGGCCCAGCCGCGTCTCGCACACGCGCAGGTTGAGCGGCCGCGCTGCCTCGGACTCGGACACCTGCTGCGCCGTCGAGACGACGATGCGCGTCGGGCTCGGCTCGGCCGGGGGCGGATAGGCGCGCGGACCCGGACCCCGCGTCAGCGTGAGCTTGACCACGGCGGCGCCGAAGCCTTCGAGGGCGCGCAGGCAGTCCGTTTCGATGAGGTCCACTGGCGGCGCCGGCATGCCGAGGCGGTGACAGCCCTCGGTGAGACGCGCCATGTGGCTCTGAAAGCGCCGCACCCGCCCGTTCGTCGCACCCATCGTCTCGAACAGGCCATCGCCGTACTGCAGCCCGCGGTCGTCCACCGACACGCTGCCGCCTTCCACGCCATTCACGAACTTCCGACCCATCATCGTCGTTCTCCCAGCGCGCGCAGGATTCCATGCGCCTTCGCGCGGGTTTCGGCCAGTTCAGCCTCGGGTACGGAGTCTGCCACGATGCCGGCCCCGGTCCGAAATCCAATCTCGCCGTCGCGCACGGTCAGCGTGCGAATCAGGATGTTCAGGTCCATCGCGCCGTTCAGGTCGAGGTACCCCAGGGACCCTGTATACGCGTCACGCGGCTCGCCCTCGAGACCTGCGAGCAGGCCCATGCACCGCACTTTGGGGCAGCCGGTGATCGTCCCGCCCGGGAATACGGCAGCGATCGCCTGGCCGGGGGTCACGTCATCGCGCAGGATGCCGCGTACGTTCGAGACGATGTGGTGCACCGTCGCGTACGTCTCGATGGTCATGAACTCGTCGACCTCGACGGTGCCGCCGCGACAGATGCGGCCGAGATCGTTGCGCTCGAGGTCCACCAGCATGACGTGCTCGGCGCGTTCCTTTTCATTGAGCTTGAGCTCGCTCTTGAGCGCCGCGTCGGCGACATCGTCCCGCCCGCGCGGACGCGTGCCGGCGATGGGGCGCGTGCTCGCGATGCCGTCCTGCAGCTGCAGCAGGCGCTCGGGCGATGAACTCAGCAGCGCGAAATCGCCGAACTGTGCCAGCGCAGCGAAGGGCGCCGGGTTCGCGCGCCGCAAAGCCTGGTAAAGGTCCGGCACCGTGGCGCCAGGCGCCAGGCGGGTGCGCCATGAGCGCGAGAGATTGGCCTGGTAGACGTCGCCACGCGCGATGGCCTCGAGCACTTCGCGCATGCCATCGAGGAACACCTGCGGTTCCTGCTCTTCGACCGCCGTCGCCAATACGGCTGGCGGAATCCGTTTTTCCGCGCTGGCGACGGCGACATCGACACGAACCTGCTCTCGCAGTTGCTCCAGGGTCCCGGCGTCGCGCGCGACGACGCGAATCGCGCCGGTCCGCCGGTCGCGCAGCAACGCGCCACGCATGCGCCACGCCACCGCACGCGGCAGGCGCGAGGCAGGCAAACGCAGCGTCGGTTCGATCTCGCCCGCAAGTTCGTAGCCGAGGTAGAGGAACCAACCGTCGGCGAACACGGCCCCGCTCGGGATGACGTCGCCCGCGTCGCGTTCCCGGCCGAACCAGCGGTCGAGCGCATCCAGGAACCGGCCACCAGCGGCCGCTTCGCGCACATCCCCCGCGAGACTGCCGTCAGGCAACTGCGAGAGCTGCTCGCCGGGCAAAGCAAACAGGATGTCGTGACGCCCAAGCGGCTCGTCGCCGCTCACGCTTTCGAGCAGGACGGGATAACGGGCGGGAAAGCGCTCGTGCAGCGCGAGCAGGTCGGCTTCGCGCATGGCTGGAGGTCGCTCGCGCGCTCAGCTGAGCGCGCGGAAAATCAGGCTGCCGTTCGTGCCACCGAAGCCGAACGAATTCGACAGCGCGATGCGGACCGGCGCCTGGCGCGCGGTACCCGGGACGTAGTCGAGGTCGCACTCGGGATCCGGGTTCTCGAGGTTGATCGTCGGCGGTAGCACGCCGTCGCGAATCGCAAGGATCGAGAAGATCGCTTCAACGACACCCGCGGCACCGAGCAGGTGCCCGGTCATCGACTTGGTCGAGCTCACCGCGACCTTGCTTGCGTGCGCGCCGAGCGCGCGCTTGATCGCGATCGTTTCGGCGCGATCGCCGAGTTCGGTCGACGTGGCGTGTGCGTTGATGTAGTCGACTGCTTCGACGTCGATCTCTGCATCGCGAATGGCCGCGGTCATCGCCAGCCGCGCGCCCTCGCCGTTTTCCGGCGGCGACGTGATGTGATGCGCGTCGCCGCTCATGCCGAAGCCGACGAGCTCCGCATAAATCTGCGCGCCGCGTGCCTTCGCGTGCTCGTACTCTTCGAGGACGACGGCGCCGCCGCCCTCCGCCATCACGAAACCATCGCGGTCCTTGTCCCAGGGACGGCTGGCCCGTGCGGGCTCGTCATTGCGCAGCGAGAGTGCGCGCGCCTGGCAGAAGCTGCCGACGCCGAGCGGCGTGAATGCCATCTCGGAACCGCCCGCAACCATGATGTCAGCGTCGCCGTACTGGATCAGGCGGCACGCGAGGCCGATCGAATGCGTCGACGTCGTGCAAGCCGTGACCAGCGCGAGGTTTGGTCCGCGCAGGCCGTGCTGGATCGACACCTGCCCGGCGGCTGCGTTGATGATGCTGCCAGGGATGAAGAAGGGGGAAATCTTGCGCGGCGTTTTCGCCTCGAGCCACTTCGCCGTGTTCTCTTCGATGGTCGAGAGTCCGCCGATGCCGGCGCCCATGGCGACGCCGATGCGTCCGCAATTACCCTCGTTGACCTCGAAGCCGGAATCCTTGATCGCTTGAGTCGCGGAAGCGACGCCGAACGGAACGAACGGATCGAATTTCCGCAAGTCCTTGGGCGCCATGTACTCCTCGGCATTGAAGCCCTGCACCTGCCCGCCGATGCGGACCGGGAAGGCGCTCAGGTCCATCTTGTCGATGAGACCGATGCCGCTGCGACCGTTCACGATGCCTTCCCAGGCGGTTGCGACGGTGCTGCCGAGCGGGGAGACGATGCCTAAACCTGTGACGACGACTCTGCGCCTGGACAAGCTGGGTCCCCCCAAAGATTCACTGGAACGATGTGGCAGGACCGCCATCCGTGGCGGCCCGGCACGAGGCGCGGCTCAGGCCTGGGTGCGGCGCTCGTTGATGTAGTCGATTGCCTGCTGCACGGTCGTGATTTTCTCGGCGTCCTCGTCGGGAATTTCGGTCTCGAATTCCTCTTCGAGCGCCATCACCAGTTCGACAGTGTCGAGCGAGTCTGCACCGAGGTCGTCGACGAAGGAGGACTCGTTGGTGACTTCCTCTTCCTTGACGCCCAGTTGCTCGGCGACGATCGCCTTCACCCGCTGTTCAATACTGCTCATTGTCGTAGGGATCCTTTGGAAGGAAACAAAATCTGCCGATCCGGGCCTGCAAGGGACCGGCATGGGGCGCGTATTCTATGTTAAGGCCGTGCCGGGGGTCCAATTGGACCGAAAATCCCATCAGATCATGTACATACCACCGTTTACGTGCAGGGTCTCGCCGGTGATGTAGGCCGCTGCGGGCCCGGCCAGGAAGGCAACAGCCGCCGCGACATCGTCCGGCGAACCCAGACGGCCGAGCGGAACCTGCGTCAGCAGCGCCGTTTTCTGGGCCTCGCCCAGGGCATCGGTCATGTCCGTGACGATGAACCCCGGGGCCACCACGTTGACCGTGATGTTGCGTGATCCGACCTCGCGCGCCAGGCTCTTGCTGAAGCCGATCATGCCCGCCTTGGCCGCCGCGTAGTTGGTCTGGCCGGCGTTACCCATCACACCGACGACGGACGCGATGTTCACGATCCGGCCTTTGCGCGCCTTCATCATTCCGCGCATGACGGCCTTGCAGGTACGGTACACCGCACTCAGGTCGGTATCGAGCACGGCCTGCCAGTCGTCCGCGCTCATGCGCATGAGCAGGCCGTCGCGCGTGATGCCGGCGTTGTTGACGAGAATGGACGGGGTGCCCTCCGCCGCCTCCACGCCCTTGAAGCACGCCTCGACGGCACCCGCCTCGGCGACGTTCAGCACCAGGCCACGACCCGTGACGCCCGCCTGCTTGAGGTACGCATCGATCGCCTGGGCACCGGCTGCGGTCGTGGCGGTGCCCACGACGCGCGCACCGCGCTTGCCGAGTTCCAAGGCAATGGCGCGGCCGATGCCACGCGTGGCGCCGGTGACCAGGGCAAATTCGCCTGCAAGGCTGCTCATGCGTTGTCTCCACAGGCGGCCAGCACGGCCGCGATCGAGGTCGAGTCTTCGAGCGCGAGCAGCTTGAGGTCGGGCCTGCGCTCGATGCGGCGGTTGAGTGACGTCAGCACCTTGCCCGGACCGCATTCGACGAACGTGGTGGCTCCGCCTGCGAGCATGGCGCGAATGGTGTCCGCCCAGCGCACCGGTTTGAACAACTGTTCCTTGAGCGACTGGCGGATGCCGTCGGGCGAGGTGTGTTTGCGCACGTCCACGGTGTAGACGTCGGCGACGTTGGGCAGCCGCACGTCCACGGTCGCGAGCTTTGCCGCAAGCCGCTCGGCGGCGCCGACCATCAGGCTGCTGTGCGAGGGTACGCTCACCGGCAGCAGCACCGCACGCTTGGCACCGCGGGCCTTCGCGGCATCGATGGCACGTGCTACAGCCGTCGCATTACCGGCGATGACGATCTGGCCGGGCGCATTGAAATTCACCGGTTCGACCACCTCACCCTGCGCCGCTTCCCTGCAGGCCGCATCGAGGTCCGCGTCCTCGAGCCCGAGGATCGCCGCCATGGCTCCCTGCCCCAGCGGCACGGCCTGCTGCATCACCTGGCCACGGAAGCGGACGACGTCGATGGCCGTCTTGAAATCGATTGCGTCCGAGCACACCAGCGCGGTGTATTCACCGAGGCTGTGTCCCGCCATCGCCACGGGCCGCGGCCCGCCGCGACCGACCCACACCCGCCACGTCGCGACCCCAGCGGCCAGCATCGCCGGCTGCGTGCGCTCCGTGGAGCCGAGATCGGCCTCCGGCCCGTCCTGGCAGAGTGCCCAGAGGTCGTAGCCGAGCACTTCGCTTGCTTCGGCAAAGGTGGCACGCACGACCGGTTCCACCGCGCCGAGTTCT
This sequence comes from Gammaproteobacteria bacterium, assembly GCA_011391405.1. GTDB lineage: Bacteria > Pseudomonadota > Gammaproteobacteria > Steroidobacterales > Steroidobacteraceae > RPQJ01. The sequence goes on along the minus strand of JAABQQ010000154.1, from coordinate 777 downwards.
GCGAGCATGCCGACGGACTGGGACCCCTGCCCCGGAAAGACGAAAGCGAGTGTCATCGGCAGTGTTCCCCCGTTGGCCATCCGGCGGCCAATCCTGATGTGGTGGGGCGATTATAGCGATGCAACCGCAGGTCGCTGCCGCCACAGCATCCAGAGCGCCGCCACCGCGCCGCCGATTGCACCATAGGTGTGGGCCTCGTGGATGACTGGCACCGCCAGCGTCGATGCGGTGAACGGCAGCGGCCCCACCAGGTGCTCCCAGCCGAGCTTGAACGCAAACAGGACCGCCACCAGCGCCGTGATGGCATCGGGCGTGCGCCACAACCAGGCACAGAGCCCCGCTGCCATCATGCCGTGCAGCACGCCGGAAAACCCCACGTACCACTCGAGTTGCGGCTCGAGTAAGAGGAACCCCAGGTCGACCGCGACGGTCGCAGCGACGAGGATGACGATCCAGCCACGGAGGTCGAATTCGCGGGCGAAAAGCGCGGCGACGAGCGCAAGGCCAACGAGGTTCCAGGCGAGGTGTGCCAGGTCATAATGGAAGAAATGGGCGGTAACGAGCCGCGCGTAGTCGCCGCCGGCCAGGATGGCGGCGCGGTCGTAGGGCAGGGCCTCCCACGCCGACGCGCAGAGCAGCTGGACCGCGATGAGCACCAGCGCCAGCGCCAGCGGCGCGCGCCAGGCGCGTGTACCGAGCTGCGCCAGTTGCAGCAGTTGCGGAAGACGTCCCAGGTTCATGCGTGTGCCGGTTCCAGCAGCATGGGTTTGCTATGAT
>JAABQQ010000153.1 GCA_011391405.1 Gammaproteobacteria bacterium | reverse complement strand
GACCAGCACGACGTGGAATTGCTCGGGACCGTCGGCATCTGCGCTGCGGCGCGGGCCGGTGAAGAACGTGGTGTAAGAAGTGATCTCCTGTCCGGTGGCGCTGCGCGCCAGAAGCCGCAGCAGCACCGAGGTGTCTTCCAGCGTCGGCACCACCTTCTCGATGCTGGCGAGCACGATGTGCACCCGCGGCAGGGTGGCGGAGAGATCGCCGTTGCCCTCGTTGGTGACGATGACGGTGGAGCCGGTCTCGGCGATGAGGAAGTTGGCGCCGGTGATGCCGACGTCCGCCGACAGGAACTTGTCGCGCAGGATCTGCCGCGCCTCGTCGACGATCTGCGGCACGGTTTCCAGCGGCCGGGTCAGGCCGGGCTGATGGTGCAGGTCCTCGAACAGTTTGGCGATCTGCGCGCGGGTCTTGTGCACCGCCGGCGCGATGATGTGGCTGGGCGGCTCGTGCGCGATCTGGATGATGTATTCGCCGAGGTCGGTCTCGACCACTTCGAGGCCGGCGGCTTCGAGCGCATCGTTGATGGCGATCTCCTCGCCGACCATGGACTTGCCCTTGGCGACCATTTTCGCCCCGGCACGCTGGCAGATGTCGAGCACGGCCGCGCAGGCGTCTTCCGGCGTTTCGGCCCAGTGCACCTGGCCGCCGTTCGCGGCGACCTGCTGCTCGAAGCGCAACAGGTAGTGATCGAGGTTGGCCAGCGTGTGGTCCTTGATCGCACGCCCGGCCTCGCGCAGGGCGTCGAACTCGGGCAGGTCGGACAGGGCAGCGCGCCGCTTGTCGACGAAGCCTACACCGGCCTTGGCCAGGGCCTGCTGCAGGGTGACGTCGTGCAGGGCCCGGTGGGCGTTGTCGGTGAAGGTGCCGGAAGTCGGCTTCATGTCTGGGTACCGTCGCCGATGCCGGGCGCATCGGTCATGCTGGCCAGCAACTCGGCCAGGTGATAGACCCGCACCGGGCTGTCCATGCGCTTGAGCCGGCCGGCGATGTTCATCAGGCAGCCGAGGTCGCCGGAGACCAGGACGTCGGCGCCGCTGGCGGTCACCGCCGCAGCCTTGTCCGACACCATGCGTGCCGAAATGTCCGGGTATTTCACGCAGAAGGTGCCGCCGAAGCCGCAGCAGACTTCTGCGTCCTTCAATTCGACCGGCTCGACGCCCGCAAGCTTGCCCAGCAGTGCGCGCGGTGCTGCATGGATGCCCAGTTCGCGTCGGGCCGAGCAGGAGTCGTGCATGGCGACCTTGCCGGTGAAATGCGCGTCGATGACGGGTTCTCCGCCGAACTCGGCGAGGAAGGCGGACAGCTCGCGGGTGCGTGCCGCCAGGCTTTGGGCCCGGGCCAGCGTTTCCGGTTCGTCGCGGAACAGTTCGGGATAGTGCCTGACCAGCATGCCGGCGCAGGAGCCGGAGGGGACGACGACATGATCGACGCCTTCGAAGGCCGCGATGACCTGGCGTGCGATTGCACGCGCCGTCTCGAAGTCACCGTTGTTGTAGGCGGGCTGGCCGCAGCAGGTCTGCTCGGGCGGCACCACCACCTCGGCGCCCAGGCGCTCCAGCAGGCGGACCGAAGCGAATCCGACGCTGGGCCGAAACAGGTCGACGAGACAGGTGACGAACAATGCGACGCGCATGAGGGTTCCGGAAAGTCGCGGTGCGCTTATGTTAGCGGTTAACGGGTCGGGGCTCGATATTGTGTGCGGCCGGCCCGGTCTGACTCAGTATAGGCAAGCGGATTCGAACGCGGCCTGCTTGCATCCGGGCGCCGCCGCAAGGCGCTCGATCCTTACCGGCTTCGACCTTTCCAGGCAACCCGGCACGTTCTCATGAGGTATTCGAGGGCCCGCTCCATGTGGGTGTCGGGCCAATTGGGGTCGATGTCGGCCAGTTGGTCTTCCGCTTCGCGTTTCAGGTCGTCCGTCCAGGATTTCTGCAGATCCTCGCGGATCGCCTCAGGTGCATGCTCGCCGATAAACTTGATCACGGCCTGGGAATCGAAGCCGGATGCCCTGAAAACACGGATGATTTCCTTGGCCTCCCGCAGGAGCAGGGAGGCCTTGGGCGGAAGCCCGGCGGCAACGAACAAAAACACCGTGGCCACGACCGCCGGGTCATCCGCTTCGCCACGCGTCACGCGATCCCATTCCTTGGCAACCAGGCGATCGTATTCCCTGACGTCCTCGTCCAGGCTCTCGCTGACGAAATACATTTCACCTGATGCGCCATACAGCAATTTATCCGCTGTGCTGGAGGCAGCCCGAATCTGCGGCAAGTCCTTTTCGATGAAACGATCCATCGCACGTCGCGCAAGCTGCTGGAATTCGGTGGGGGCCTCCTTGAGGAAAGCCTTCAGCCGGTCCTCATTCCACCTGGCCTTCGCCTGTTTCGCCGCCTTGATCAAGCGGACAAATGCCGTGCGGGTCGGCAGCTTCAGCTCCGCCTGATCGACAAAGAAGACCAGCATGGCGCTTCGGATCAGCGAGTCGGCATCATCGACATCGTCGCGAGAAACGCCCATCTTCCTGGCCAGCCAGAACGCGAAATCGATGGTGTTCTGGTGCTCCTGGCGAAGGGCATATTCAGACCGGTAATCCGCAAGGGAGATCGTGTCTGCGGCGGTCTTTTCATCCAGATAGGCGCGTTGGCTTTCGGGCGAGGCTGCGCGATCGATCATCAGCGGGC
>JAABQQ010000152.1 GCA_011391405.1 Gammaproteobacteria bacterium | reverse complement strand
AGGTCCATGCGCGAGAAGTCGAGTGATTGCAGTTGCGCGAGCGCGAAGCCGCTGCAGTCGGGGCCCTGGGCGCCGCCCCAGCCGCGGCCGAGTTGCGCCCGGCCCTGCTCGTTGATGATGCGCGACAGGCGCGAGTTGAAGCAGCAGTAGGTCTCGGTGGTCTCGATGCACGTGCGGATGATCGGCAGTCGCATCGAGCAGTAGCTGCCGACGCCGTGGCAGAGGCGGTTATCGCGCTTCATCGCGAGGACCTGCTCGGCATCCTCGCAAGACAGCAGTCCGGAGAGCTGGATCGCGAGCATCGCGAGGGTCCACGGGCCCGGCACCAGCGAGGTCACGAAGGAGCCGACCGACAGGTCGCCAGCGATCAGTCCGGCGAGCGCCGAGGAACCGCCGCCGGCACCGAACAGCGCTTCAAAGCCGGCGATCACGAGGTCGGGCGCGTCGGCCGTGAAGAGGGCGTCGTAGGTGTAGCTCGAGCCGATGGCGCCGATGGCCTGGCCGCCGGCGCCGGTGATCAGGCTGAAGGCGGAGAAGAGCGAGCCGTCGGTGCCGCCGCCCTTGCAGCAGTTCACCAGACCGAAGAGCTTCTTGCGGCAGCGGTTGTCGTAGCCCTTGAAGACCTCCAGCGTGTTCGGGTCCAGGTAGCGGCCGGCTTCGCGCTGCGCTTCCAGTCCGGCGACGGCACGCGCGAAGTCGGCGTCGGGCGAATACCCGGTGTCGAAGCAGCGACCGTCCAGGCAGAACTGCTGGCCGCCGCAGTTCGTGACCGTCGAGGTGGTGCCTGTGGCGACGCGGCACTGCCAAGTCTGCTCGTAGAGCATGCAGGCGCCCTGGGGATTCGTGTCCATGCAGCGCGAATCGACCTGGCTGCATCCGCGGTCGCGCAAGGGCTGGCAGTCGTCGGTGCTGTTCTGCGAGACGCAGGTGTAGGACGCGCGGTAACGCCAGCAGTCCCGCTGCACCGGGTAGCCGCCGATGGTGCGGGTCTCGGGGCCTTCGACACAGGTCTCCGCGGTTTGGTAGCAGTCGGCGGCCCGCGCGGGTGCGGATGCGAACAGGCAGAGCACCAGCGCGCCGCCGGCGATCCAGGCGAAGCGCCGGGCGGCTCTCATTGCGAGCGCGCCTCCAGCGTCGCGCACTGGTTGTCCCAGGTGTCGCTGAAGCTGACCGTGGTCGGCATCGCGAAGGTGTTGGCGCCGTAGTAGCTCGTGCCCTGGCAGGGGTTGTAGAACCACGCACCGATGGTGCAGTTGGGGCCGGCGCAGCTCTGGCTGTAGTAGGTCTGGTAGCAGAAGAAGCCGTCGATCCGCGAGGGACCCGGGGTCTGCGGGATCTGCGTGTTCAGGCTGCCGGGGACGTCCTGCGAGCCGAGGTCCATGTAGACCTGGCCACTGGCCTTGTCGAGCGTGAAGACGTGCATCGTGTAGCTGCTGGTCCCGCAGCTGAAGTCGAAGGCCAGGTAGTCGATGCAGGCGGGGCAGGGGTCGGCGGTGACGCGGGTGAGGAACTGACCGGCCGAGCAGCCGGGCGTCTGGATCGGCGTGACGATCAGCACCTTGTCGCAGGTGACGGTCTCCAGCGTGCGGTACTGGTGGCAGATCGCCGACTCGAAACGGTCGGGCGTGGTGGCGGTCTGGACGGCGCAACCGCTGTAGGTGCCGGCGATGTTTCCGGCGATGGCCTGCGGGTCGGCGGTGATCGCGCGACCGCGGGTGAGCAAGGGGTCGGTCGGCGCGATGCTGAAGCTCGGCCGTTGGCTCGGATTGGTCTGGGAGAACTGCACTGCGGTGCAGGACGGATCGGCGGTGGGGCCGCTCGCGCAGGCACTGGCCCGTGCTGCGGCCTGGGTGCCAAGCCCCGCGCTGCCGAAGTAGCTGGCTTCCGGGGGACTGGGCGTGTAGTGCGGAACGGTGGACTGCGCCGTGCTGCCGCTGATGGTGCCGCGGGCCGCGGCATTGCCGGTCCGGCCGAGTGCCTTGCCCTGCTCGAAGGCGTCACCCAGCGAGGGCGGCGACTGCGCGTATGCGGGAGGCAGCGTTGCGAGCAGCATGGCCGCGAACGCGACGAGCTGGCCGGTGCGGTGGCTTACGGGGCGCATGCTCAGGGCCCCTTGAGACGCGCGAGCAGCGGTGCGACCAGCGGTCGCGCTTCGGGGCGCTGCCTGGCCAGGGTGTCCAGCGCGTGGTCGAGGCTCACGTCTCCGGACACGCTGACGAAGGCCGGAGGCGTGCGGCAGTCCGTGCCGCAGCTCGTCGCCGTGTCGGCGCGATCGTCAAGACTCAGCACGAAGGTCGGCGCGCGTTCGATGCGATGGCGTGCGAAGGCTTCCGGGTCGATCACCCACGCCACTTGCCGCTCACCGATCAGGCTGGAGACGGCCGCGAGTGTCTCGCGCATCGAGTTGGCCTTCAGGCCCCGCAGCACCAGGACCGCGCCGCTGCGCGCGGCTTGATCCGTCAGCAGCTGCAGGCTCGCGCGGGGCATCTCCAGGGTGATGAAGATGCGAAGGGGGCTCGCGGCCGTGGTCTGTGCGGCTGGGCTGCCGAGACGCGCGCCAGCCCGGGCAAGTGCTTCGATGTCGCTGGGTGCCGCAGCGGGAGGCAGGTTCACGCGCGGCGGCACGGGCACCGGTTGAGCACCGAGACGATCGGCTTGCGGGAAGGGGTGGGCTTTCCGTGCCCGCTCGA
>JAABQQ010000151.1 GCA_011391405.1 Gammaproteobacteria bacterium | reverse complement strand
TCGACCGCGACGTCGCGAGCTGCATGTCGAAATCGAGGTGCTGTTCGTTGCTGCGGAGCACGTAGAAGAAGCGCGCGGCGTCGTTGCCCACCTCGTGGCGCAGTTCGCGCAGCGTGATGAACTCGCCGGATCGCGTCGACATCTGCACTTTTTCGCCGCCGCGGTACAGCGTGACGAACTGCATCAGCCGCACGTCGAGGCAGTCGCCGGGCTGGCCCATGGCGACGAGACCGGCGCGAACGCGCGCGATGTAGCCGTGGTGATCGGAGCCGAGGATGTCGACGAGTTGCTCGAAACCGCGTTCGCGCTTGTTCAGGTGATAGGCGATGTCGGACGCGAAGTAGGTCTTGATGCCGTTTTCGCGCACGACGACGCGGTCCTTCTCGTCGCCGAAGTCGGTGGCGCGAAACCACTCTGCGCCATCCTTCTGGTAGACGACGCCGTTCCTGCGCAGCAGGTCGAGCGCGTGGTTGATGGCGCCGCCGTCTTCGAGGCTGCGCTCGCTGAACCAGCTGTCGTAGCGAACGCCGAACTCCTCGAGGTCGTCGCGGATATCGGCGAGGATGTCGGTGAGAGCGAGGTCGAACGCCTGGCGAAAGCCGGCCGCGCCGAGCAGCGACCTGGCGCGCTCGATGACGGCGTCGATGTACGTGTCCTTGTCGCCCTCGGGAGCGTCCGGCGGCAGATCCGCGAACACGACCGCGGCAGGTTGGTGCAGCGAACGTCCCGCGCGCTCGATCAGCTTGTTGGCGATCGGGCGGAGGTAATCGCCGCGATAACCATTGGCGGGGAAAGGGAACTGTTCGCCGAAGCTCTCCAGGTACCGCAGCCACACGCTTGCGGCTAGGATTTCCATCTGCCGCCCGGCGTCGTTGATGTAGTACTCGCGGTACACGTCGAAGCCGGCAGCATCGAGCAGGTTCGCGAGCGACGCGCCGAAGGCCGCGTGCCGACCGTGGCCGACGTGCAGCGGTCCCGTGGGATTCGCGGAGACGAACTCCACCATCACCTTCCTGCCGGCGCCGATTGCAGAGCGACCGTAGCGGCGGCCGCCGTCGATTACTCGCGCGAGTTCAGCCTGATAGGCGGCGGGTGCGAGAAAGAAATTGATGAATCCCGGCCCCGCAATCTCGACGCGGGAGACGAGTTCGCTGGCCGGCAGCGCCGCGACGAGCGCCTGCGCCAGGTCGCGCGGCTTGCGTTTCGCCGCTTTGGCGAGCTGCAGCGCGACGTTGGTCGCGAAGTCGCCGTGGGTCGAGTCGCGCGTGCGCTCGACGACGATGCCAGTGGCCGACCCTGTCGGACGCAGTTCTTCCGGCAGGGCGCCCAGAGCGTCCTGCACGAGCTTTTCTATCAGGTATTTCAAGGTGTTGCCGTCAACGAGCGGAGGCTGCCGAGAGTCTAGGGAATTCCGGGAGCCGACGCGAGGTCAAAATGGAGCGTGCGCGGCATTAGAACAGCTCCAGCGGATCGACATCGAGTGCCCAGCGCACCTTGCGTGCGCCAGGCGCTTCTTCCAGCAACGGCACCCAGCGTGCCAGTAGCCGCTGCAATGGCGAATGCGTCGACGCATGCAACAGCAGCTGCGCGCGGTAATGACCGGCGCGGCGCTCCATCGGTGCAGCCGCCGGGCCGAGCACCTCGACGCCTGCAACTTCGCACGCCGCGATCAGTTCTTTTGCATGCTCAAGAAATGCGAGCGGTGCTGCGCGTCCCGGCGCTTCGGCACGCAACACGGCGACGCGAGCGAACGGCGGCCAATGCGCCTGCTCGCGCTCGACGAGCGCGGCCGCGGCGAATGCCTCGTAGCCGCCGTGCACCAGTTGCTGCAGCAGCGGATGCTCCGGGTATTCCGTCTGGATCAGCACTTCGCCGGGTTTCTCGGCGCGTCCCGCGCGTCCCGATACCTGCACGATCGTTTGCGCGAGTCGTTCGGCCGCGCGGAAATCGGTGCCGAACAGACCCTGGTCCGCGTTCAGCACGACCACCAGCGTGACCAGCGGAAAATGGTGGCCTTTCGTCAGCATCTGCGTGCCGACCAGCAGGCGCACCTCGCCACTGTGAACGCGCTCGAGCGTCTCCTCCAACGAGCCGCGTTTGCGCACGGCATCGCGGTCGATACGTGCCAGCGCGATGCCGGGGAAAAAATCGGCCAGCGTCTCCTCGATGCGCTCAGTGCCCTGTCCCACGGGCTTGACCGCTTCGCCGCAATCGGGGCAGATCCCGGGGATGGGCCGATGCGTGCCGCAGTGGTGGCAATCGAGCGAACGTTCGCGCTGATGCACGGTCAGTCGCGCGTCGCAGCGAGGGCACGGCGCGACCCAGCCGCAGCCAGGGCAGAACAGCGTCGGCGCGTAGCCACGGCGGTTCAGGTAGATCAGCACCTGGCCACCCGCGTCGAGGTGGCGGCGGATGGCCAGCAGCGTTGGCGTCGCAAAGCCCTGCGTGTCGGCGTGAGCGCGCAGGTCGATCAGGTGCAGGCTCGGCGGCCTGGCGCCCGCTGCTCGATTGGGCAGGTCGAGCCGTTGCGCGCGTCCCGCGCGGATGCGCTCGAGGCTTTCGAGCGACGGCGTCGCCGAACCCAGCACGATGGGGATGCCGTGACGCTGCGCCCGGGCCAGCGCCAGGTCGCGCGCGGAATAACGGAAGCCGTCCTGCTGTTTGTACGACGCGTCGTGCTCTTCGTCGATCACGATC
>JAABQQ010000150.1 GCA_011391405.1 Gammaproteobacteria bacterium | reverse complement strand
CCGGGCTGGTGTTAACCCGTAGAGGCGGCCGGGAGCCGGTGATTAGAAGCGGAAGTGCGAGAAGGCCTTGTTCGCTTCGGCCATGCGGTGCACTTCGTCGCGCTTCTTCATCGCGCCGCCGCGACCCTCGCTGGCTTCGAGCAGTTCATTGGCCAGGCGGGCGGCCATCGATTTCTCGCCGCGTTTGCGCGCGCTTTCCTTGAGCCAGCGCATCGCCAGCGCCTGGCGGCGCACCGGGCGCACTTCCACCGGCACCTGGTAGTTGGCGCCACCGACGCGACGGGACTTCACCTCGACCATCGGCTTGATATTGTTCAGCGCCACCATGAAGACCTCGAGCGGGTCCTTGCCGGCCTTCTTCTCGACCTGGTCGAGCGCGCCGTAGATGATCGCCTCGGCCACCGCCTTCTTGCCCGACTCCATGATGACGTTCATGAATTTGGACAGATCGACGGAACCGAACTTGGGGTCGGGCAGGATCTCGCGTTTGGGAACTTCGCGACGACGGGGCATGACACTCTTCCTTGTAGATGCTTCAGTTGGCGCAGGCCTTGCGACCCGCGCCGCGAAGGGCCATCCGCGGCCCCTCACTTACTCGGCCGGCACCCCACCAGGAACAAGGGCACCTGCCGCACGTGTGGCCGGCTGCAAAGCCGGCCGGCCCCGCCGACGCGAGGCGTCGACCCGGGCTGCGAAGGCCTCTCAGGCCTTCTTCGGGCGCTTGGCGCCGTACTTGGAACGCGACTGCTTGCGGTCCTTGACCCCCTGCAGGTCGAGCGAGCCGCGCACGATGTGGTAACGCACGCCGGGCAGGTCCTTCACGCGGCCGCCACGCACCAGCACGACGCTGTGTTCCTGCAGGTTGTGGCCTTCACCGCCGATGTAGGAAATGATCTCGAAGCCGTTGGTCAGACGCACCTTGGCGACCTTGCGCAGCGCCGAGTTCGGCTTCTTGGGCGTCGTGGTGTAGACGCGGGTGCATACGCCGCGGCGCTGCGGGCAATTCTGCATCGCCGGCGACTTGGATTTCACGGCTTCGACCTGACGGCCGTGGCGCACGAGCTGATTGATGGTAGGCATAGGACCGTTGGTTTCCGTTGGTGGCGTTCCGGGCACTGAAATGACCGCTGGGCCTTGAAATCACAGGCTCGGCGACCCGTCTGGCGCTGCATCTGCTATGACCAGCCCGGCGGCGCTCGGCCCGTTTTCACGGGCTTCACGGACGTCTCACGAGCGCCTCACAGGCGTTCCAGGCGCAGATTGAGCGGCAAATATCGCCGAAAAGCTTTCTATTATATTCCGCCCTGTGTACTGCAGCAAGTGCCGCGTTGAATAGCTCGCATCCACCGGCCCGCAACGGCTCAACGCCGTGGCTCGTGGCCGACACCCAGGTCGTCCTCGACTGGCTGGTGTTTCGCAATGCCACGGCTCGGCCGCTGCTGCAGGCGATGCTGGAGGGGCAACTGCGCTGGCTGGCAACGCCGGCGATGCGCACCGAGCTGGAACACATGCTGCGTCATCCGGCTCTTGCACGCTGGGGTCACCGACCCGAGCTGGCGATCGCTTTCTTCGAGTGCCACGCGACCCTGCATGGGGATCTGGTGCCCGCATCCAACCAGCCGCTGCGCTGCAGCGATCCGGACGACCAGATCTTCATCGACGCGGCTTTGACCCACCGCGCCACCTGGCTCGTGACACGCGATCGCGCCTTGCTGAAGCTGCGCCGCAAGGCGCTCGGCCATGGCCTAAGCATCGTGCAGCCGGCCGAGTGGCGCGACAGCGCGACATGACCCAGAGGTAAAAAGGGCGGCCGAAGCCGCCCTCTCGTCGCACGAAGCGATACGGTCTATTCGGCCGTTTCGCTGCCTGCGGCCGCTGCCGCGGTGGCGGCGTCGACCTGCGCCATCTGCACGGCGGCCAGTTCCTCGGCCTCTTGCAGCGCGATGGCTCGGCGCTCGGAGTCGTCCATGGCCTCCTTGGCCTTGCGCGCCTCGTGGAAGGCCATGCCGGTACCCGCGGGGATGAGGCGGCCGACGATGACGTTTTCCTTCAGCCCGCGCAGCTCGTCGCGCTTGCCCATGATCGCCGCTTCGGTGAGCACGCGCGTGGTCTCCTGGAAGGACGCGGCGCTGATGAAGCTGTCGGTGGACAGGCTGGCCTTGGTGATGCCCAGCAGCACGTCGGCGTGCGTCGCGGGCACCTTGCCCTCGGCGCGCAGCCGCTCGTTGGTGTTGAGCAGCTCGGAGCGCTCGACCTGCTCGCCGTTGATGTACGACGAGTCACCGGCGTTGGTGATCTGCACGCGGCGCAGCATCTGGCGCACGATGACCTCGATGTGCTTGTCGTTGATCTTCACGCCCTGCAGGCGATAGACGTCCTGCACCTCGTCGACGATGTAGCGCGCCAGTTCCTCGATGCCCAGCAGACGCAGGATGTCCTGCGGGTCGGCCGAGCCGTCGACCACCAGTTCGCCGCGGTTGACCACCTGGCCTTCGTGCACCAGGATGTTCTTCTCCTTGGCCACCAGTTCCTCGTGCACCTGGCCTTCGGGGCTGGTGATCTGCAGGCGGTTCTTGCCCTTGGTCTCCTTGCCGAACGACACCGTGCCGGTGATCTCGGCCAGCGTGCCCACGTCCTTCGGGCTGCGCGCCTCGAAGAGCTCGGCCACCCGCGGCAAGCCGCCGGTGATGTCGCGCGTCTT
>JAABQQ010000149.1 GCA_011391405.1 Gammaproteobacteria bacterium | reverse complement strand
ACCGGCCGTGCCGGTGTGACCAAGAACGCCGAAGGAGTAGTCGCCAGACACCGTGAAGGCCAGGTCCGGTGTATCCGGCAACGGATCGCCATCACGTCCTCCCAGGTCCAGAGCATCTTCGGTGAGCTTGGCGTGGGTCCAGGCGAAGGTGCCGAGCAAGGTGAGTTCCGGAATGGGGAGTGCCGTCAGCGTGAACTCGGCTCCGGTGCTCCGGGCAGTCCCGGCGTTGGCGACGACGCCAATGCCGTTCCGAGCCGCGCCGACCTGCATGTTGTCCCAGTTGATGAGATACAGGGCAATGTCGGCGCTGTACCGCCGATCACTCGTGGTGGCCTTGAGGCCACCTTCGTAACTCTGCAACTCGTCCGACTCGAACGCGGCGTTGCCGAGAGGCTCACCGGTGACCGGGTCGCTACCCAGGAAATTGGGGCCGCCAGGGCGATAACCCGTCGCGTACCGGAAGTAGGTCATCAGGTTGTCGCTGGCGAGGTAACGCAGGTTGGCGAGGTACGTCGATACGCTCTCGGAGGAAGTCGCTTTCGGATTGGGGCCGACCAGCAGACCCGAGGCTTCCTGCACGTACGTCTGTTCGTTGCGTGAGTAGCGCAGTCCACCCGCCACGTCGAGCTTGCTCGTGGCGTGCCAGGTCACCGTGCCGAAGCCGGCCGTTTCCTCGTAGGTGCTCGGCAGGCCGACGGTCGCGACATTGATGTCCAGCGGCGAGCCGTCCGGTGCAAACGAGTTGATTACCTGTGACTGGTCGCTGTCCTCGTCGGTGTAGAACCCGCCGACCAGCCAGTCAAAGGTGGCACCGGTGCCGGCGAGCCGCAGCTCCTGCGTGAACTTGTCAGTGGTGATGCCATAGTCGACGCCGGTTGCGCCCCAGGTCGGAAATGGCGGACGCGGCAGCACGGCATTGAGCAGCGGCACATACAACGGGGACGCATCGAGCGTACTGTCGTTGGTGAATTCCTGGTAGCTGGTGACCGACGTCAGTTCGGCAGGACCGAAGTCGTAGACCAGGGTGCCGCTGTACAGGTCGAACTCCTGCTCGAAACCCTGTGGCAGGATGGTTTGTTGCTCGAGATCGCCGTCGAGGGGATTGCCAGTGGCGAGGTCGTAGGCCACCTGGCTCGTGCCGTCGCGATCGATCCTCTGCATGTAGGCGTTCAGCCGGATCGAAAGCGCATCCGTCGGCTGGAACAGGACGTCGGCCCGGCCGCCATAGACGTCGGACTGGTTAACGTCTTCCTCGCCGAGGCCAAGGCTGTCGACGTAGCCGCCATCGTGCGAATAGAAGCCGCTGAGACGGGCCGCGGCCTTGTCCGACCCGAAAGGCAGGTTCACGGCGGACGCCACGTCGTAGTTGATATCGCCGTCATCCGTCGCGGACAGACCCGCGCGCGCCTTGCCGCCGAATGCCTGCAGATCAGGCGTCATGGTCACGTACTTCAGCAGGCCACCCATGGTGCTGGCGCCGTACAGCGTGCCCTGCGGTCCACGCAGCACCTCGACGCGGTTGAGGTCGAACAAGCCCACGTCCAGCGCGAGTCCCGCCGCCCCCGCGAACGCCGTGCTCGATCCGTACGGGACCTCGTCCACGTAAATACCGACGGTCGGCGAGACACTTCCGCCCGAAGTGATCCCGCGCAGGTTGATCTGCGTCGAGCCGACGCCCTCGCTCGTGAAGCCAAGGCCAGGCACCGTGTTCGCAAAGTCGCGGAACTGGGTTGCGGCCAGCGCCGTGAGATCCGTCGATGAAAGCGCCGTGACGGACAGCGGCGTTTCGCTCAGCTTCTGCTCCTGCTTCTGGGCAGTGACCACGATCTCTTCGAGCTCGTTGGTCGCTGCGAAGGCCGTCCCGGCGCAGAGCGAGCTGGTGGTGACGGTTGCCAGCGCGAGGCAACGACGAATGCTGCGGGCAAGGTGGCTCATGGATACTCCCCCTGGTAACGATGCGCGGAGTCTACCAGTAGGTTTCGATTACCTGTCAAGAGATACCTGTCTCTTGTCAGAAACCTTGTGTCTATTGCACTATGCCCCTGCGCTCCGCGGAGAACAGTCTGCAGAACACGAAATCCGAAGGGACCCCTCGCTGCCACATGCGCTACGACTTCATCGTCATCGGGGCCGGCATCGCCGGCGCCTCGCTTGCGTACGAGCTGGCGCGACGGGCACGTGTGTGCCTCATTGAAGGTGAGTCGCGTCCGGGATATCACGCGACTGGCCGCTCGGCCGCGCTGTTTGCACCGTCCTACGGCGGACGCGAAATCCGCGCCTTGACGCGGGCAAGCCGCGCCTTTTTTGACCAGCCGCCTGCAGGCTTCTGCGAGCAGCCGCTGCTGCAGCCGCGGGGCTGTCTCTACGTCGCACGCACGGACCAGCGCGAGCGGCTTGCGGGCAAGGTCGGCGAGATCCGCGCGTCGGGCGGCAGCGTCGCTACGATCGACGCGACGGCGGCGCGCTCGTACGTGCCTTTGCTCAAGCCTGGCTACGTCGCTGCGGCGGCCTTCGACGCCGACGCGATGGATATCGACGTCGACACCCTGCACCAGGGATACCTGCGCGGCGCTCGCGCGGCGGGCGTGGACATCGTGAACAACTGCCTCGTGACGAAGATCCAGCGCAGCGACGGCGCGTGGTCGGTCGACCTGCCCGACGGCTCTGCGAGCGCTGCGACCCTGGTCAATGCCGCTGGCGCCTGG
>JAABQQ010000148.1 GCA_011391405.1 Gammaproteobacteria bacterium | reverse complement strand
GCACGCCGGCCACGCCGTTGACGGCCTCCTCCAGCGGCTTGAGCACCTCGCGCTCCAGCGCCTCGGGCGTGGCGCCGGGGTATTCCACCTCCATCCAGGCGCCGGGGAAGCTGATGTCGGGCATCTGCTCGACGCCCAGCTTGGCATAGCTGAACAGGCCCAGCACGCACAGCGCCACCATGACCATGGCGGCGAATACCGGGTTGTTGATCGAGACGCGGGTGATCCACATGATCTGCTGCCCCCGAGTTCACTTGAGCGCTGCAGGCGCATCCGCCGCAGCCGAGGCCACGGCCGACGACCTGTTCGCCACCACCAGCGCCTTGGCGCCTTCGCGCAGGTTGTCGAAGCGGGCCGCCAGCACCTGGCTCTCGGGTGTCACGCCCTGCAGCACCTCCACCCGCCCCTGCGGCTCGTCGCGCCGGCCCAGGGTGACCGCGCGGCGTGCCAGGGTGCCGTTCTCGATCAGCCAGACATGGTCCTGGCCGGCAGCGGCGCCCACCGTGGCGGCCGGCAGCGTGAGCCGATCCCGGTCATCGGCGAGCAGGGCACGGGCCAGGGCATACTGGCCGGCGCGCAGGGTCTCGCCGGGGTTGGCCAGTTCGATGGTCACGCCGATGGACCGCGTGCCCGGCTCGGCCGCTGGCGCGATGCGCGCGATGCGCCCGGCCACCGGCTGCGCCACGCCTTCCACCCGCACCTGCACCGGCAGCCCGGCCGCGAGGCGACCGACCTCGTGCGTGCCCACGCTGCCGGCCAGTTCCAGCCGTGCCAGGTCGACGATGGTCAGCACCGGCTGCTCCACGGCCACCTTCTCGCCCGGCAGCGCGTGGCGCTTGGCCACGATGCCGGCAATCGGCGCCAGCAGCGTGGCATCGCGCAGACCCATGCGCGTGGTGTCCAGCGCCGCCTGCGCGGCGTTGAGCGCAGCGCGCGCGGTGTCCACGGCGGCGCGTGAATTGTCCAGCGCGATCGGGCTGATGAACTGCTGCGCCGCCAGCCGCTCGTTGCTGGCGTGCGTGCGCTCGGCCTGCGCCAGCGTGGCGCGCGCCGACTCCAGATTGGCGCTGCGCTCGGCCACGCGGCTGCTGGTCTCGGCCATGTCGATGCGGCCCAGCACCTGCCCGGCCTGCACCCGGCTGCCTTCGGCCACGTTCAGCGCCACCAGCGTGCCACCGGCCTTGGCGCGCAGCACCGAGGTCTGTGGCGCCACCAGCGGCCCGGAAAATTCCACCGCTTGCGGCATGCGCGCCAGCATGGGCTGCACCACCTCGCGCGCGACGAATTCCAGCGGCACGTCGGGCTTCTTGTCGTTCCTGCCACCCTTGGCGGCGGTCGCCTCGCTCCGGGCCGCGGCCTGCCCGTCCGGCCCATGCAGAATGCCGGTCCACAGGGCCACGCCGGCACCCGCCAGCAACACCAGCGCCGTTCCCCCGACCAGCCACTTCTTCTTCATCGTCCCAGCCTCCGGCCGTTCTGCACGTTTGTCGTGCGAACGGCGGGAGTGTCGGCGATCCAGCCCGTTTTGTGGGCCTGGTTGCGACGAAGCGCGTTCTGCGGGCGACGAAGTGCAGGCGCCGCCTGCCCGGCCGTCAGGCCGGCATCGCCGCCGCGCGCGCCTGGCGCACCCAGGCCTCGTAGTCGGCCGCTTCCAGCGGCCGCGCATAGAGGAAACCCTGGCCGCGGTCGCACTCCAGCGCCAGCATCAGTGCCGCCTGGCCCTCGGTCTCGATGCCTTCGGCCACCGTGGTCATGCCCAGGGCGCGGGCGACGCGGATGGTGGCCTCGATGAGCACGCGGTGGTATTCCACCGTCTCGGCGTGGCGCACGAAGGATCGGTCCACCTTCACCGTGTCCACCGGCATCTGATGCAGGCAGGCCAGCGACGAATAGCCGGTGCCGAAGTCGTCCAGCGCCAGCTTCACACCCAGCAACTTCAGCCCGCGCAGCGTGGCCTGCACCTGCTCGTCCTGCGCGGCCAGGCTCTCGGTGATCTCCAGCTGCAGTTGCTCGGGGCGCATGGCGGTCTCCTGCAGCAGGTCGCGCACCTCGTGCACGAGGTCGCCGCGCTTGAGCTGCGCCCGCGACAGGTTCACCGCCAGGTGCCGCGGTGCCAACGCGCCGAGCTCACCGTGCCAGCGCACGAAGTGCAGGCAGGCCGTGCGCAGCACGAAGGAGCCCACGGCATCGATGAGGCCGGATTCCTCGGCGATGCCGATGAATTCCACCGGCGGCACCAGCCCGCGGCTGGGGTGGCGCCAGCGCACCAGCGCTTCCACGCCCACGGGCGCGCGCGTGGCCAGGTCCACCACGGGCTGGTAGATGACGAACAATTCGTCGGCCTTGAGCGCATGGCGCAAGTCGTTTTCAACCGCCAGGGCGCGCACCACGCGCTCGTGCATGGAATCGTCGAACATCACCCAGCGGCCGCGGCCGGCGCGCTTGGCCTCGTACATGGCGGTATCGGCGTTGCGCAGCACCTCGTCGGCCGTGCCTTCGCCACCGCGGGCCAGCACCACGCCCAGGCTGACGCCGGACTGCACCGGCGTCGACCCCAGCAAGTAGGGCTCCGACAGGTCGGCCAGCAGCCGGTCGGCGATCACGCCCACCGTCTGCGCGTCGTGCACGCCCTCGAGCACGACGACGAACTCGTCGCCGCCGATGCGCGCCGCCACGCGGGACTCGTCGTCCAGCCGTGCCACCGCGTCCCCCGGCCGCAACGCGCGCAGCAGG
>JAABQQ010000147.1 GCA_011391405.1 Gammaproteobacteria bacterium | reverse complement strand
TTCAAGTGCACCAGCACCGACATCGGGCCACAGAATGCAGAAGCCAAGACCATCGAGGCGGACGCCAACAGCTTCGCCAGCCAACTGATCCTTCCCGACTATCTGGTCTGGCCCTGGGTGGGCGATCGCAAGCCCAACCTCGATCTCGCGAATGCAATGGGCGGCGATTTTCAAGCCAGTCTGACTGCGTCCGCCCTGAAGTTGCTCCAACGTGCCAAGCTGCCAACAGTCATCACCTGCCACGATCAGCGAAGGTTGAAGTGGTCCAGGCGCAGCCGGGACTTCTCAACCGACTTCTACATCCTCAGCGAGTTGCACCAGGACACCATCGCGTTCGAGATGGCCTTTGGGTCAGCCAAAGGACTGAGCCGACAGAAGCGAGAGAGTGGCTCGCGCTGGGTTAGCGGGCCGGGCGCCTTTCGGATGGATGTCTGGTCGCAGTCGATCAAGCTTCCCGAAGGATCCGTGCTGACCATGATTTCGATTGCGTAGCCACCGGATCCTGGTGCTCCGCGGATGCAGAACAGCAGCTAACGGCAACAACGGTCGTTCAAGCCGTTGCCGATGGGTGGTCGAGATCAGCCTGAGGAGCCGCTCGGGCGCCGAACTTACTCGGGCGCTGATGTCCGTCATGAAGCGCGTATCACCCTCGTCGCCGGCCGATTCCGGGTGACGCGTCACCTGATCCCGAAACAAGCCCTCTGCGCCTGCCGTTTTGCCAGGACATCAGCAAGCGCGCCATCAAGAATGAAGGCCCTGCCCGATGCATTGACGCGATGGCCCCCCAAGTTCAGGCCGGCA
Organism: Gammaproteobacteria bacterium; assembly: GCA_011391405.1. GTDB lineage: Bacteria > Pseudomonadota > Gammaproteobacteria > Steroidobacterales > Steroidobacteraceae > RPQJ01. The sequence continues at coordinate 1,959 of JAABQQ010000147.1, read as the reverse complement.
CTTCGTACCCTGCCGCCGACCCCGGCTTCGCCGCCCTGCCGGTCTCCGACCTGCTCTCATCGGCTGAGGACCTCATCGCACGAATCCGCCTGTGCTTCGGCATCGACCGCAACAGCTTCGACAGCGACGTTCAGCCCTTGCTGCACCGCTACGCCGCCTACGTGCACCTGCTGCCCGCCACCGCCGACAACTACTTCAGCGCACCCGGCGGGCTGCTGAGGCTGGGGCTCGAGGTCGCCTTCTTCAGCCTGCAGGGCACGGACGCCCACATCTTTTCCGGCCGCTCGACGATCTCGGTGCGTCGGCAACTGGAGCCGCGCTGGCGCCAGGCCACCTTCATCGGCGGGCTGTGCTGCGAGCTGCACCGGGTGCTCAGCCACGTCATCGTGACCGACGCCGGGGGCGACGAATGGCCGGCGTATCTGACCCCCCTGGCCGACTGGCTGGCAATGCGCGGCGCGGATCGCTACTTCGTGCGGTGGCGTCCGAACGCCATCGAGTCCCGCGGTCTGGGCGTCTTTGCCCTGCCGCATGTGGTGCCGACGACCACATTGCAGTTCCTGAACGACGACAACGCGATCATCGTGCCCCACCTGCTGGCCAGCGTCGGCGGCACACCGGTGTACCGGGATCACAACGTGCTCGACAGCCTGGTGCGGCGCTCCCTGGCGCTGGTCATAGACCGCAACCTGCAGGCGAACGCCGACCGCTATGGCGCGCCTCAGTTCGGATCGCACCTGGAACGTTACCTGGTTGACGCATTGCGACGGCTGGCCATCAGCCACTCGGGCTGGGTGCCCAACCGCGAGAAGTCGCGAGTCTGGTTCGGCCGCGAAGGCCTGTTCCTGTTGTGGCCCCAGTCCGCCGGCGACGTGCAGGCCCTGCTGGAGGCCGACCAGTTGCCCGGCATCCCGAAAGCCCCCGAGACCGTCCTCGAATTGCTGCTCGCCGCGGGTGTCTTTGAGCGCCAGGACAGCGAGCACGTGACCTGGACGATCCAGCCGCCCGAGGTCAAGACGCCGCTGGAGGCCGTCAAACTCGCATCGGCGGCGATCCTGTTCGCCGGCGTCGATGCGCCGCCGCCGCCGCTCGAAGCGCGCTTGGTGTGCAGGCCGGGTGATCCTTTGCCGGCGCGGCCCAAGCCGCCGACCGTGCCCGCCGCGCCGCCGGGCACGCAGCTGTCCCTGATCGCGCCGGCAGCCCCCTCCGACGTGCCGGAAGGGTCGGCCGCCGAGCCACCGCGACACGAACGCGTTACGCCAACGCCCCCATCGCCTGCGCCCATCCAGCCAAGCCCTGAGCCGCCGCCGCCCCCTGCACCGGTGGCACCCCCGCCCGAATTCAAGCTAAACGCGCCGCTGCGGCTGAATCCCGCCGTGCGTGACGCACTCGCAGCAGTGGTGCAAACGCTCAATGGCCCTGGCGCCTCGGCGGCGGCCTGCGCCGTGTCGAACGGTCTCTTCATCCCGCTGCGTGAACTGGAGCGGCGCGGCATTCAGCCAGCCCTCGCAATGCGAGCCTTGTCCGACGTGCGCATGCTGGTGCACCAGGATCGCAGCCGCCCACCCACCGTGTCGCACGACTTCGGCGGCGACATGACCGTCGGACTGGTCATCGATCCCCGCTGCGTCGATGGCTTCGACCTGGCGGCCTTTGCCTTACCCGAATAACAGGACCACTGAAATGCTGGCGCGCCGCTACGAGATGCCTTGGCGCCGCGCCTACGAAAGCTACGCCGGTATCGGCTGGCTGGCGGCCATGGCGTTCTTCGTGATTGCCGGCGCCGCGATGCGACTGCCACGATCGCTGGCTCTGCCCCTGGCCGTTCTGTGCTTCGGCATGGGTGTACTGCGACTGGTGCAGGCGGTGCGCACGCTGGTGTTGCGTGCATCGCTCTCGGGCCGCGGCATCCAGGTCATCACCACCACGGAACTGGCCCGCTGGTGTCGCAAGCCCGAC
>JAABQQ010000146.1 GCA_011391405.1 Gammaproteobacteria bacterium | reverse complement strand
GCTGCCGGCGACAACGACACGTTTCCGCTCTGGTATCTCCAGCAGGTCGAGGACTACCGGACCGATGTCACCGTGGTCACGGTGCCGCTGTTGGGCGCCACCTGGTATCGCCGCGAACTCGCGTCGCGTCACTTGCTGCCGGCGCAGGCGGTGACCGACTGGCCCGGGCTCGACACCGCGCTGCGCTCGGTGATGCTCCACGCCGTCGAAGCGCGACGTGAGGTGCGCGTGAGCACGCTGCTGGCGCGAAGCGATCGCGATCGCATCGACCGCGCGCACGGGTGGGCGCTGCAGGGCCTCGTGTATGCCCCGTCACCGACCACCGCGTTCGGAGCGATCTCGCTCGATCGGGCCGCGCTGGCGCGGGTACGCGAGGAGCTCCCGCCGTCGGCGCTGGCACCGATCCCCGCGGGTGTCGATCCGGCGGTTGCACAGATGCAGGCGCTGCTGCGCTGCATGCAAGTGCAGCGTATCGACGACCCGTTACTTGTGTCGTCGTGCAACGCTCCCTAACCTTATGTGCTATGCCAATTTCGGACCATGTCGCAGCGACGGTGGCGGAGGTTCGTGAACGCATCGCCGCCGCGCGCGAACGCGGAGGACACGGGCAGGACGTCACGCTGATCGCGGTCACAAAAACGCACGGCCCCGACGCCGTCATGGCGGCCTGGGACGCGGGCGTCCGCGACGTGGGTGAAAACAAGGTGCAGGAAGCCGAGGCGAAGATGGCGCAGGTCACGATACCGGTGCGCTGGCATCTGATCGGTCACCTGCAGCGCAACAAGGCGAAGAACGCCGCGAAGTTCGACCTCGTCCACAGTCTTGATAGCGAACGGCTTGCCCTGGCGCTCAACGACGCGGCTGGCGAAGCGCAGCGGGTGCTCGAGGTGCTGGTGCAGGTCAACGTGAGTGGGGAGGCCACGAAGAGTGGATTCGCGCTCGACGAACTGCCCGCCGTCGCCGATCGCCTGCATGCCTGTAGCCATCTGCGGGTGCGGGGAGTCATGACGATGGCGCCATTCGATGCCGAAGAGTCGGTGTTGCGCACGGTCTTCCGCGGCGCGCGGGATGCGCGGTCGACGTTGCAGGCGGCCGGGTTCGGCGCCGAGTGGCTGAGTATGGGGATGTCGGGCGATTACGAAATCGCCGTGGAAGAAGGCGCAACGCACGTACGGCTGGGCACAGTGCTGTTCGGCAGTCGGACCTGATTCACCCGGGAATTCGCATGGCGGACGACGGCTTTCAAGGCTTCCATCTCACCGCGCTCGATGCGCGGCGCTTCGACTTTGGCAACGCACTGCGTGGCTATGACCGCGCGCGCGTGGACCAGTTCCGCGAGCAGGTCGCCGAGGAACTGGAACGCCTGTCGCGCGCCAATCAGGAGCTCGATCAGAAGGCGCGCAATTTCCACGAGCAGCTGAAGTCGTTTCGCGACCGCGACAAGGCGCTGAACGAAGCGCTGGTGAGCGCGCAGCAGCTGCGCGGTGACATCAAGGAGCAGGCCGAACGCGAGGCGCAGCTCATTCTCCGCGAAGCGCAGGCCGAAGCCGACAAGCTGCTGCAGGGGGTTCGCGACGAGCTGCGTCGCGCCGAGGAAGAAGTGCAGGCGCTTTGGCGTACACGTCGCAACTACCTCGCGCAGTTGCGTCACCAGCTCGAGCGTCAGCTCACCGAGCTGAATGCCGCGGAGACCGAGCCGATTCCCGATTTCACCACGCCGCGGACCACGTCGGCCGTCCGCACGGAGCCGCCGGTGGTGCAGGAGATCCGTGACCTCCCCGTGCGTCCGGCGGCCCCCACGCCGTCCTGGCTGGATGTCGTGGAGGATGACTCGTGACCCCGTCGCAGAGTTCCCGTCCGCAGCTGCAGTACACGCAGGAGCACACGGCCGTCGGATTGTCGCATCCGGCACTGGGGTTGCACGCGCGTGAGCGCATTGAAGCCTGTGCGCAGGCCGTGCGCGCGCGTTTCGCGCGCCCGGTCGACGTCGCGATCATTCTCGGTACCGGCCTTGGCGGTCTCGCTGACGAGATCGACGTCGAGCAGACGATCGAATACAAAGATCTGCCGAACTTCCCGCTCTCCACCGTCGAATCGCACAAGGGCCGGTTGCTCTGCGGCACGCTGGGTGGCAAGACGGTCGTGGCCATGCAGGGGCGCTTCCATCGCTACGAAGGCTATTCGCTGCAGCAGGTCACGTTCCCCGTGCGCGTGCTGCGGGCACTGGGTGCCGAGACGCTGATCGTGAGCAACGCGTGCGGGGGCATGCATCCGTTGTGGGCGGCCGGCGACCTGATGCTGATTGCCGATCACATCAATCTGCTCGGTGACAATCCGCTCATCGGACCGAACGACGACACGCTCGGCGCGCGCTTTCCGGACATGTCGGAACCGTACGATCCCGCCCTGCGCGTGCTCGCGCGCGAGGTGGCGTCGCAGGCTGGCATCACGCTGCGCGAAGGGGTGTACGTGGCGGTGCAGGGGCCCAATCTCGAAACGCGCTCCGAGTATCGTTTTCTGCGCGGCATCGGTGCGGATGTCGTGGGCATGAGCACGGTGCCGGAAGTGATCGTGGCCCTGCATGGCGGCATGCGCGTGCTGGGCTTGTCGATCATCACCGACAAGTGCCTGCCCGATGCGCTCGAGCCGGCCAGCCTGGCCCAGATCGTCGGGGTGGCCCGCTCCGCTGAACCGAAACTCGCCGCCGTCGTGAAGGGCGTCATCGCGCGACTCTAGCGTCGCCCGTCCGCCGATTCTCCGTCTGACTGAACGCCCTGGATC
>JAABQQ010000145.1 GCA_011391405.1 Gammaproteobacteria bacterium | reverse complement strand
GCCCAGCCGATCCTCAGGCCGCTCGACACCATCGAGAACCGCGACGCGCTGCTGCAAAAAGTCGGCGCTGGCGGCACGGCGACGGAAGCCGAATGGCCTGCCTGCGACGCCATCGTCGGCAATCCGCCGTTCCTCGGCGACAAGGTGATGCGCGGCCAGCTCGGCGCGGACTACACCGACACGCTGCGCAAGTGCTACGAAGGCCGCGTGCCGGGCGGCGCCGATTTCGTCACCTACTGGTTCGAGAAGGCGCGGGCGCAGATCGAGGCAGGCAAATGCCGAGCGGCCGGACTCGTCGGCACCAACAGCGTGCGCGGCGGCGCCAACCGCAAGGTGCTCGACCGCGTCGTCGCTAGCGGCCGCATCTTCGAGGCATGGAGCGACGAGCCGTGGATCAACGAAGGCGCGGCGGTGCGCGTGTCGCTGGTGTGCTTCGGCATGGCCGATGCGCCGATGGGCAGCCTCGACGGGCAGTCGGCGGCGACCATCCATGCCGACCTAACGGCTGGCGACGGATTAAATCTCGCGCTGGCCAGGTCTCTCACGGAGAACGTCAACGTGGCCTTTCAAGGGCCGACAAAAGGGGGCGCGTTCGACATTTCGGGTGAGCTTGCTCGCGAATGGTTGAAACTACCGAACCCAAACGGCCGCCCGAACAGTGATGTGCTGAAGCCATGGGCTAACGGTCAGGCAATAACAGGACGCTGGCCGGACGATTGGATAATTGATTTTGCGGAAATGCACGAAGAAGACGCCGCGCTTTATGAGCAACCGTTTGCGTATGTTGCGGAGCACGTGAAGCCTCAGCGGGAGAAGGTTGCACGGGAACGTCGTCGTCGTCTTTGGTGGCAATACAACGAACCTGCACCAGGAGTCAGAGTGGCTGTCGGCTCGCTGCCTCGCTACATCGCGACCCCCGAGGTTGCTAAGCACCGCGTATTCCAATGGCTTCCGGCGAGCGTAGCGCCTGACAAGAACCTGGTCGTAATCGCCCGCGCTGACGACCTCACCTTCGGCATCCTGCATTCGCGCTTCCACGAACTCTGGTCGCTGCGTCTGTGCAGCTGGCTCGGCGCCGGCAACGATCCGCGCTACACATCGAGCACCACGTTCCGTACCTTCCCCTTCCCCGCCGGCCTGACGCCGCGCGACACCGCGCCCGTGGCCGGTCAGGCGTCGCCGCCGTGCATGGCGCCGCAGATTCCCGCCGCGAACATCGCCGCCGCCGCGCGGCGTCTGAACGAACTGCGCGACAACTGGCTCAACCCGCTCGAATGGACCGAGCGCGTTCCCGAGGTCGTACCCGGCTACCCCGACCGCATCGTGGCGAAGCCCGGCCATGAGGCCGAGCTGAAGAAGCGCACCCTGACCAACCTCTACAACGCCCGCCCGGCCTGGCTGGCCAACGCCCACCAGGCGCTCGACGCCGCCGTGGCCGCCGCCTACGGCTGGGCCGACTACACGCCGGCCATGCCCGACGAGGAAATCCTGCGCCGGCTTCTTGCTCTAAACTTGGCGCGTGCCACCCCATCGACGGGAGACCCATCGTGACCATCGCCGACCAGATCGCCCAAATCGCCGGAACCCTGCCCGAGCCGCTGGCCCGGGAGGCGCTCGATTTCGTCCGCTTCCTGCAGGCGCGCGAGCGCTCGGAGTGGAACGACTGGCAGAACGCCCAGGCCGCTTCCCTGGCCCACGTGTGGAACACCGCGGCCGACGACGTATGGAATGACCTTCCGCTCCGGTGACATCGTCCTGGTGCCGTTCCCCTTCACCGACACGCCGTAGCCACCGTATCGCCAGCGCCGACTTTTGCGACGAATCGTTCGGCAACACGGAATCGACACCATGAGCGGTGAATTTCTTCTTTATCAGGCTCCCGATGGCCGGGCGCGCATCCAGTTGCGGGTGTCGGACGGCACGGTGTGGCTGACGCAGAGGCAGTTGGCCGAGCTGTATCAGGTCAGCGTGCCGGCCATTGCCCAGCATGTGCGCAACATCTTCGCCGAGCGGGAGCTGGTACCGGAGGCAACTGTTAAGGATTACTTAATAGTTGCTCCGGAAGGCAGCCGAACTGTGGAACGGCGGGTTTCGCACTATCGCCTGGAGATGGTCTTGGCGGTGGGGTATCGCGTCCGTTCTGTTCGCGGCACGCAATTCCGCCGCTGGGCCACCGATACGCTCAAGGATTACCTGGTCAAGGGCTTCGTGCTCGACGACGAGCGCTTCAAGTCGGGCCGCGACGATGCCTATTTCGAGGAACTGCTGGCGCGCATTCGCGACATCCGTTCCTCGGAGAAGGTTTTCTGGCGCAAGGTGCTGGATATTTACGCCACCAGCGTGGACTACGATTCTTCCGCCGAGGCGTCGCAGCGGTTCTTCGCCACGGTGCAGAACAAGATGCATTGGGCGGCCCACGGGCACACGGCAGCGGAGTTGATCGCGGCGCGGGCCGATGCCGGGGCGCCGAACATGGGGCTGACGAACTGGGCCGAGGCATCGAAGGGCGGCGCCATCCGCAAGGCGGACGTGGGCGTGGCGAAGAACTATCTGAACGAGGGGGAGCTCGATACCCTCAACCGCATTGTCAATGCCTACATCGAGATCGCCGAATTGCAGGCGCGGGCGCGCCGGCCTATGACCATGGCCGACTGGATCTCCCGGCTGGATGATTTCCTGCGCATGACGGAACGCGAAGTGCTCACCCATGCCGGCAAGGTGGCGGCCGATGTCGCGCAGGCCCGGGCCGAGGCGGAATACGTGGTCTATCACCAGCACCGACTGG
>JAABQQ010000144.1 GCA_011391405.1 Gammaproteobacteria bacterium | reverse complement strand
TGGGCCTCGAGCGTCTTCTCACCCATCATCGTCTTCTCGAGATCGGACCGGTTGATGGTGAGGGTCAGGTCCGGCTTGTCGGCGAGGAAGCCCTGGATGTTGGTGAGGGTCGCGTTCTCAAGCTCGATCAGGAACTTCTCGCCGTTGTCGGGGGTGATGAGGTTGATGGTGAAGCGCATGCCCTCGGCCTTGCGGCTGTCCATGCGGATGCCCAGAAAGTTCAGGAACAGTTCCGTGGACATCGCCCGGATCACGTCGGGGCTGGTCGAGCTCGCCGCCGCTCCCGTCGGAATCCCGTTGCGCAGCTCGTAGGCGCCCGCGAGGAAGCTGTTGCGCAGACCGGGGTTCTCCTGCTGGTAGCCGATCTGCTCGTACACGTCCGCGAGCAGGTCCTTGGCGGCCTGGTTCTGCGGCTCGGCAAAGACCAGTTTGTCGACGATCTCCTGGGCGTAGAAATAGGCCCCCTCGTCATAAAGCTCGCGTCCGCGGGCCAGGATCTTCTCGGCGCCGCCCATCATCTCGACGTAGAGCGGTGCCGAGTCGCCCGGCGAGAGCGGGATCAACGTCGCCGGGTTCGTGTCCCAGAACCCGAGGTAACGCTGGATCACCCCGCGGCTGTTGTGCTCGGGGGAGCCGTGATAGCCGCGGTTGAACCACATCTGCTGGATGCTCTTCGGCAGCTCATAGACGTTGTGGATCTCATTGATGGTCACGCCCTGATTGGCGAAGTGCAGCACCTGGTTGTTCATGTGGGCATAGAGGTCGCGCTGGCCGCGCAGCACCTCCTGGATCCGCCCGTTGCCCCAGCGCGGCCAGTGGTGCGAGGCGAACATCACCTCCGCCTTGGTGCCGAACCGGTACAACGCATCGGCGATGTACTTCGACCAGTTCAGCGGATCGCGCACGGGCGCGCCGCGCAGCGTGTAGATGTTGTGCAGCGTGGCGGTCACGTTCTCGGCCATCCACAGCGCCTTCATCTCGGGGATGTAGGTGTTCATCTCCGTCGGCGCCTCGGTGTTCGGCGTGTTCTGGAAGACCATCTTCACGCCGTCGACGTCGAGCTCCTCGATGGGCTGCTCGACGATCTTCGTCGGCGCGATCAGCCCCATGTTGCCCGCCGACACGCCTTGGCCCAGGCCCTGGCCGACATAGCCGTAGGGGCTCGCCGGCAGCAGCAGGCCGTATTGGAAGAACAGCCGCCGATTCATAGCATTGCCGGCGTACACGTTCTCCGAGATCGTGTGCTGCATGAAGTCGCGCGGGGCGATGATCTCGACCTTGCCGGCCCGTACGTCCGCCTCGTCGACGAGGCCGCGCACGCCGCCCCAGTGGTCGGCGTGCGAGTGCGAGTAGATGACCGCGGTGACGGGCAGCCCCTCGCCGACGTGCTTCTGGAGCAGCTCCCAGGACGCGCGCACGGTCTCTGCCGACACCAGCGGGTCGAACACGATCCAGCCGGTCTTGCCGCGGACGAAGGAGATGTCGGAGAGGTCCACGCCCCGCACCTGGTAGACCTTACCCGGCAGCACCTCGTACAGCCCGTAGTTGTTGTTCAGCACCGAGATGCGGCGCAGCGAGGGGTGGATGCTGTCGAATTCCCTGTCCTCGTTCAGGAACTGGAACCGCTCCATGTCCCAGGCGACGTGGCCGGCGTCCGCCTTGATCTTCAGGTCGGGCATCGGGGCGATGAAGCCCTTCTTCTGCTCGTCGAAGTCGCGCTTGTCGGCGAATGGCAGGTTCTTGCTCGACTGTCGCAGCACCTCGATGGTGTACTTCGACGGCGGCTTGCCCTTCGGATCGAAATGGCCTGGGTGGATCGGCTTGGCGTCGGTCTGCGGCGGTGCCGCCTCCGCCTGTGCTGGCTGAGAGGCCACCAGCGCCGCCGGCAGCACGTAGGGGACGCCGGCCCAGAGCCGGACGGCGGAATCGAGCTTCACCGAAGCTGGATCGTTCCAGACGTAGCCGAAGCGATCATCGAACCACTTTCGGTTGGCGAACAGGATTTGCTTGACGCAATCGGGAATCGTGACATCCACGCCCGATTGCCGAATGGTGGAACATAACGAGGACAGGCTTTGGCCCCGCTTCAGGGTGAAGTCCGTTGCGGGTGAGGCGCCGGTTGGCGGCTCTGCTCCAGTCGCAAGTCCCGCTACCGCCGTGGTAATGCAGGCCGCTAAGATGACAGGTATTCGAGGGGTCATTGGATTCTCTCTCAGGTGGTTGGCATAGTGCCTGGCGATGTCATCGCGTTGGGGCAATGGCTTCGCCAGTCTGGGGAGCCGCAAGGATGCGGCGAGTCGCGGCACCGGGTCTCAGAACCGCACGGTGAAACCGAGCAACGGGCCGCTGAAATCGTTCTCGACGTCGCGCCCGTCGATCGACTTGTCGATCGCGACATGGCGCCAGCCGCCCTGGACCGACCAGCGGTCGTCGAATTGGTAGCCGAGGCTGGCGAAGACCTGCCAGGTCAAGTCCGAGCCAACGTCTAAGCCGCCGACGTCGGCGAGGGCGGTCGCGAACCAATGGTCGGTGATTGCGAAGCGCACGCGCCCGCCAATCAGCGGATCGACCCAGGTCTCGCTCACGCCGAAGCGCTGGCCCGGGAGCAGACCGGGCGAGAGGGACAGGTCCGTATCCACGGCGTTGACCCGGAGCCCGGCCATCAGGTCGATGCTGGTCCGATCGTCCTCATGGATACGATAGGCGGCATAGGCGCTCAGGGCTTTGGCCTCGGTCTCGATCCGCGCCCGCGAAAACAGCAGGCCGAGCGGCGTCGCGCGGCTCTGGGAGAGCTCGGCATAGAACAGGTCGGCGAT
>JAABQQ010000143.1 GCA_011391405.1 Gammaproteobacteria bacterium | reverse complement strand
CCCCAATTTCCTCTACCCCTGGCTGCAATGAACACCGCCCATCGCAAGCAACTTCCCGGCACCGCCCTCGATTACTTCGACGCGCGCGCCGCTGTCGACGCCATCGAGCCAGGCGCGTACGAGAAACTGTCGTATACGGCGCGTGTGCATGCCGAAAATCTCGTGCGTCGTTGCGATCCGGTGATTTTCGAGGCCTCCCTCCGCCAGCTCGTCGAGCGCAAGCGCGACCTGGATTTCCCGTGGTTTCCGGCGCGCGTCGTCTGCCACGACATCCTCGGCCAGACTGCGCTCGTCGACCTTGCGGGCCTGCGGGATGCGATTGCAGAGCAGGGCGGAGATCCGGCGCAGGTCAACCCCGTGGTTCCCGTACAGCTGATCGTCGACCACTCGCTCGCCGTCGAATGCGGCGGTTTCGATCCCGATGCATTCGAGAAGAATCGCGCGATCGAAGATCGTCGCAACGAAGACCGGTTTCACTTCATCGACTGGACCAGGCTCGCGTTCAAGAACGTCGACGTGATTCCGCCGGGCAACGGCATCATGCATCAGATCAACCTGGAGCGAATGTCGCCGGTCATCCATGCTCAAGACGGTGTCGCCTTCCCGGACACGCTGGTTGGCACCGACAGCCACACGCCACACGTCGATGCACTCGGCGTGATCGCCGTCGGTGTCGGCGGACTCGAAGCCGAAAGCGTCATGCTGGGCCGTGCTTCATGGATGCGGCTGCCCGACATCATCGGCGTGCGACTCGCCGGCAAACCGCAACCCGGCATCACTGCCACCGACATCGTGCTGGCGCTGACTGAATTCCTGCGCCAGCAGAAAGTGGTGGGTGCGTACCTGGAGTTCTTCGGCGAAGGCGCCTCCGCGTTGACGCTGGGCGACCGCGCGACGATCTCGAACATGGCACCGGAGTACGGCGCGACGGCGGCGATGTTCTTCATCGACGAGCAGACGATCACGTACCTGCGGCTCACTGGCCGTGAAGACGCGCAAGTGCAGCTGGTCGAGACCTACGCCAGGCACACGGGACTGTGGGCCGACAGCCTCAAGACGGCCATCTACGAACGCGTGCTCGAGTTCGACCTGTCGGGCGTCGTGCGCAACATGGCCGGCCCGTCGAATCCGCATGCTCGCGTGGCAACGAGCGATCTCGCTGCCAAGGGCATCGCGGCAGCCTGGCTGGACGAGCCGGGCAGGATGCCGGACGGCGCAGTGATCATTGCGGCGATCACCAGCTGCACCAACACCAGCAATCCGCGCAACGTGATTGCGGCGGGACTCCTGGCGCGCAACGCGAACCGGCTGGGCCTGCAGCGCAAGCCATGGGTAAAAAGCTCGCTGGCTCCCGGTTCCAAGGCCGTCGCGCTGTACCTCGACGAGGCGAAGCTGACCTCGGAGCTCGAGCAACTCGGGTTTGGCGTCGTCGCATTCGCGTGCACCACGTGCAATGGCATGTCGGGTGCGCTCGATCCGGCGATCCAGCAGGAGATCATCGAGCGCGACCTGTATGCGACTGCCGTGCTCTCGGGCAATCGCAACTTCGACGGCCGCATCCATCCGTATGCGAAGCAGGCGTTCCTCGCGTCACCAGCGCTCGTGGTGGCCTACGCCATTGCGGGCACGATCCGCTTCGACATCGAGAAGGATTCCTTCGGCACCGATGCAGCGGGCAAACCGATCCTGCTCAAGGACCTCTGGCCGTCGGACGCGGAGATCGATGCGGTGGTTGCTGCAAGCGTGAAGCCGGAGCAGTTCCGCAAAGTCTACGAACCGATGTTTCGGATCAGCGTCGAGTCGGGCCCGAAGGTGAGTCCGCTGTACGACTGGCGTCCACAGAGCACGTACATCCGCCGGCCGCCCTACTGGGAAGGCGCACTGGCCGGTGAGCGCGCGCTGAAGGGCATGCGACCGCTGGCGGTGCTCGGCGACAACATCACGACCGATCACCTCTCGCCGTCCAACGCGATCATGCCGGACAGCGCAGCCGGCGAGTACCTCGCGAAAATGGGATTGCCGGAAGAGGATTTCAATTCTTATGCAACCCATCGCGGCGATCACCTGACGGCGCAACGCGCCACCTTCGCCAATCCCACGCTCAAGAACGAGATGGTGGTCGTCGACGGCAAGGTGAAGCCGGGGTCGCTCGCGCGCGTCGAGCCCGAGGGCAAGGTCACGCGCATGTGGGAAGCGATCGAGACCTACATGGCGCGCAAGCAGCCGCTGATCATCATTGCCGGCGCCGACTACGGGCAGGGCTCGTCGCGCGACTGGGCCGCCAAGGGTGTGCGACTCGCGGGCGTCGAAGCGATCGCCGCAGAAGGCTTCGAGCGCATCCATCGCACCAACCTGGTCGGAATGGGCGTGCTGCCGCTCGAGTTCAAGCCGGGCGTGAACAGTAAGACGCTCGGCATCGACGGCACGGAAACGTACGATGTCGTTGGCGGGCGCAAGCCGCGCGCGGACCTCATGCTCGTCATTCACCGCAGGAATGGCGAGCGTGTCGACGTGCCGGTGACGTGCCGGCTCGACACCGCCGAAGAAGTGTCGATCTACGAAGCGGGTGGTGTGCTGCAGCGCTTCGCCCGCGATTTCCTCGAGTCAACAACGTGACGCACGCACCGCAGATCAGCATTCCAGCCACCTACATGCGTGGCGGCACCAGCAAGGGCGTGTTCTTCCGCCTGCAGGACCTGCCCGTTGCCGCACAGACGCCGGGCGCGGCACGCGATGCATTGCTGCTGCGTGTGATCGGCAGTCCGGATCCCTACGGCAAGCAGATCGACGGGATCGGTGGCGCAACGTCGAGCACGAGCAAAACGGCCATCGTGTCGAAAAGCACACACGCAAATCACGACGTCGACTACCTGTTTGGCCAGGTGTCGATCGACAAACCCTTTGTCGACTGGAGCGGCAACTGCGGCAACCTGTCGGCGGCAGTAGGGCCGTTCGCGATCAGCAGCGGCCTCGTCGATGCGAATCGCGTGCCCAGGGACGGTATTGCAGTCGTGCGCATCTGGCAGGCGAACATCGGCAAGACGATCATCGCCCACGTGCCGGTCACGAGTGGCGCGGTGCAGGAAACGGGTGACTTCGAACTCGACGGCGTGGCCTTCCCCGCCGCCGAAGTGCAGCTCGAATTCATGGATCCAACCGGCGCAGACGATGGTGCGGTTGGTGCCATGTTCCCGACCGGCAACCTGGTCGATGATCTCGAGGTGCCGGGGGTCGGCACACTCAAAGTCACGATGATCAACGCGGGCATCCCCACGATCTTCGTCAACGCAGGGGCGATCGGCTACACCGGCACCGAGCTGCAGGACGCGGTCAACGGCGATGCGCAGGCGCTCGCCATGTTTGAAACTATTCGCGCGCAGGGCGCGCTGCGCATGGGTCTCATCAAGCACCTCGACGAAGCGGCCACGCGGCAGCACACACCGAAGGTCGCATTCGTCGCGGGGCCGGCCGACTACACGGCGTCGAGCGGCAAGCGTGTCGCTGCCGCCGACATCGACTTGCTGGTGCGCGCGTTGTCGATGGGCAAGCTCCATCACGCGATGATGGGCACCGCAGCGGTCGCCATTGGTACCGCCGCGGCAATTCCCGGCACGCTGGTGAATCTCGCGGCCGGCGGTGGTGCACGCACCGCGGTGCGCTTTGGTCATCCCTCCGGCACGTTGCGTGTCGGCGCGGAAGCCACGCGGGTCGGCGACGAATGGACCGTGACCAGGGCGATCATGAGCCGTAGTGCCCGGGTGCTGATGGAAGGGCGAGTGCGAGTTCCAGCAACCTGATGGACGTCGCCGCGCACGATCATACGCCGCGTGTTCTCGCGGAAGCCGCGTCCGAAGTGGCATTCCTCTCGCTCATCGACTCGCTCGCGTGCGCATTCAGGGCGCTGCAGGATCCGGCATGCACGCGGCTGCTCGGTTCGCTCGTGCCCGGCGCAACGATGGCTTTTGGGGCGCGCGTGCCCGGCACGTCATATCAACTCGATCCCGTGCAGGCGGCGTTCAACGTCGGGACGATGGTCAGCTGGCTGCAGGCGAACGACCCCGCGCTGGCAACGGCGTCCGGGCATCTCGCCGATAACCTCGGTGCGATACTTGCCGTGGCCGACTATCGTGCGCGCAAGGCGATCGCTGAAGGCGACAGCCCGCCGCGGGTGCGCGACCTGTTCGCGGCCCTTATCCGCGCGCATGAGCTCGCGTCGTTTGAATGGGTTCGGTCGGTCCGCGGGAACGAGGCGGTGACCGAGGGCAACCTTACGATAGCGAGCGCAACAGAGCGCTGTGCGCTGACGCGACACGCGTCTGCTGCATGCGCGGTCACGCTGCTGGGTGGCACCGAGGATCAGGTTGCCGCCGCGATCGCCATTGCACGCCGCGAAAGGCATGCAACCAGGCACCCAGGCACGACTGCCGACCTGGACGGGCATGAACACTGGCGTCTCGGCGACGCGACCAGCCGCGGGGTGCGTCTCGCGCTCATCACCCTGGCGGGACCGACAGCACCTCTGCCGCTTGCGCCGCCGAGCAACGAGGTCGCCATGCAACGTGCCGTGATGGCTGAGCTCGACCAGAACTGGCGGGCCGTTGCTGCAGCACCCGCCGTCGCAGATCGTGTTCGTGACCGGTTTGCCGCCTGTGTGGCGGTACATTTCCCGGCGGTGCAGGCCGGCAAGCTCGCCGCAATGTTCGCGGACCGGGCAAAGCTCGAGGCCATACCAGTCAATGAGTTAGTGTCGATGACGGTCCGTAACTGACGACCCCCTCAACGGGCTTCCGGACTGCACCCGCGACCCACGCCTCCTTGTAAGTCAGGCCTATCTGACATAGTGATGTAGTTGACTACAACACCAATGTCATCCTAGGATGCCTCCAGTCAAAAGCCGGCCCAGACCCGGCCCGGGGGGGATCCACCATGCTGCGCATCGACAACCTGACCCACGTCTATCCCAACGGCACGCGTGCGCTCGACGGCGTCACGCTGGAGGTACCGCGAGGCATGTTCGGCCTGCTCGGCCCCAATGGAGCGGGCAAGTCGTCACTGATGCGCTGCATCGCGACGTTGCAGATCCCAACGCAGGGCGCGATTCGTTTCGGCGATCTCGATGTGCTCGCCAGCCCCGACGCACTGCGCCGCACCCTTGGCTACCTGCCGCAGGACTTCGGGGTCTACCCGCGCGTCACGGCGCTCGACATGCTCGATCACCTCGCGGTGCTCAAGGGGTTTGCCAACGGCAAGGAACGCCGCGAGACCGTCGATGCGCTGCTGCACCAGGTCAACCTGTGGGACGTGCGCAAGAAAGCGCTCGCGGGATTCTCAGGCGGCATGCGGCAACGGTTCGGCATCGCGCAGGCGCTCATTGGCCAGCCGCAGCTGATCATCGTCGACGAGCCCACCGCCGGCCTCGATCCCGAAGAGCGCAACCGGTTCCTGAACCTGCTGGCCGAGATCGGCGAGAACGTGGTCGTGATCCTGTCGACGCACATCGTCGAGGACGTGGCCGACCTGTGCCCCAACATGGCGATCATCGCCAGCGGGCGCATCGTCAAGATCGGCGCCCCGCTGCAATTGATTGCGTCGATGAACGGGCGTGTCTGGCGCAAGACCATCGCCAAGGACGAACTCGGAGCGCACCAGCGTGACCACGAAGTGATCGCCACGCGACTCTTCGGTGGGCGCACCGTGATCCACGTACTGGCCGATGCACATCCCGGCGATGGCTTCGAACCGATGCAGGGCGGCCTCGAGGACGTGTACTTCTCGACGCTGGCCGGCACGCGCCGCCAGGCTGCCTGAGTCCCTCCATGTTCAAGTCCGTCGCCGCCTTCGAGCTGCGCTACCAGCTCAAGTCCCCCGCGTTCTGGGTGACTTTCGCCATCTTCCTGCTGCTCACGTTCGCTGCCACCGCCTCCGACAACGTCCAGATCGGTTCCGGTGGCAACGTCTGGAAGAACTCGCCCTACGCCATCGCCCAGACGCTGATGGTCATGACCGTCTTTTCGGTCTTCATCCTGACGGCGTTCGTCGCCAACGTCGTGGTGCGCGACGACGAGACCGGATTCGGCCCGATCATCCATTCGACGCGCCTTTCACGCTTCGACTACCTGTTTGGCCGATTCACGGGCGCGTTTTTCGCGGGTTGCCTGCTGTTCCTGAGCGCACCACTCGGCATGATCCTCGGCGCCGCGATGCCGTGGCTCGATCCCGAGGTGCTCGGACCCTTCAACCTGTGGCACTACGCCTACGTCTACCTGCTGCTCTGCGTGCCGACGCTGTTCGTTACCGGCGCAGGGTTCTTCGCGATCGCGACCGCCACGCGCTCGATGATGTGGACGTACGTCGGCGTCATCGTGTTCCTGGTGCTCTACCTCGTCGCAACAAGCTTCCTGTCGCGGCCGGAGTTCATCAATACAGTCGCGCTGGTCGATCCGTTCGGCCTCGGTGCGTACGACCAGGCCACCCGTTACTGGACCGCCGCCGAGCGCAACACGCAGATCCCCGACTTCGCCGGTTACATTCTCTGGAACCGCGTTTTATGGGTGGGCGTCGCTTTCGCGTTGCTCGGCCTCGCCTGGGCAATCTATTCGCGCGCCGCGACGGGAGACCGCGAAGCTGCAGCCAAGGCGCCAGGCACATCGGACTACCTGCATCCGGTGCTCGCCGCGCGCGCTGCCGCCACACCGGCCGGGCAGACGAAACCGTCGGGCGATGCGGGCTGGAGCCAGCTCTGGGCACTCGCCAGGTTCGACGTTGCGGCCGCCATTCGCAGCCCCGCCTTCATCGTGCTGCTCGGCATCGGTTTCGTGAACTCGCTGGCCTCGCTCTGGTACGCCGACGAGAGGTACGGCAACACGATCCATCCCGTCACGCGGATCATGATCGAAGCGCTGCAAGGCGCCTTCACGATCATTCCGCTGATCATCGCGATCTACTACGCGGGTGAACTCGTCTGGCGCGACCGCGACCGCCGCATGCACGAGATCATCGACTCGACTCCGGCGCCCGACTGGGCATTCGTCGTGCCGAAGATTCTCTCGATCTCGATCGTCCTGTTTTCCACCCTGGCGGCGAGTGTGCTCGCGGCGATCGTCGTGCAGCTGCTCAAGGGCTATTTCGAGCTCGAGGTCGGCAAGTATCTTTTCTGGTACGTCCTGCCGACGACCGTGAGCGTGGTGCTGTTCGCGGTGCTGGCGATCTTCATGCAGACGCTCGTGTCGCACAAGACCTTCGGCTGGATGCTGATGTTGCTGTTCGTGGTCGGCCAGACAACCTTCGATCGACTCGGTTTCGAGCACAACCTCTATCAGTACGCGGGCAACCCCGGCACGCCGCTCTCCGACATGAACGGACAAGGTGATTTCGGACGCTTCGCCTGGTGGTTCCGCGCCTATTGGTCGGCCGCGGCGGTCCTGCTTGCCGTCCTGGCGTACGCGCTCTGGCCTCGCGGCATTGGCGCGCTGCTCAAGACGCGTCTGGCGCACCTGCCGCGAAAACTCCGCGGTACCCCGGGACTGGTGGCGGCTGCATCCGTCGTCGCGATGGTCGGCCTTGGCGGCTGGATCTACTACAACACCAACATCGTGAACGAATACACGACGACGCTGGGTCGTGAACGTGACCAGGCCGACTACGAAAAGGCCCTGATCGGCTACGAAAACGTGCCGCAGCCGCGCATCAGCGACGTGACGCTCGACGTTGCGCTGTATCCAGGTGAACCGCGGGCCGTCACGCGTGGCACGTACGTGATCCAGAACCGCACCGGCCAGCCACTCAACGCAGTGCACGTGCGCTGGCTCAAGCCGTTGCAGATGACGAAACTCGACGTCGAGGGCGCGAAGCTCAAGCAGGAGCACGCCGGTCAGGATTACCGGATCTACCAGTTCGATCGTCCGATGGTGCCGCTCGAAGTCCGTCGTATCACGTTCGAGACGCTGCGTGAGCAGAAGGGCTTCCGCAATTCGGACAACGAGCGCCGCATCGTCCGCAACGGCACGTTCCTCGACAACACGGAGATCGCGCCGATGCTCGGCATGAGCCGAGAGGGTTTGCTGCAGGAGCGTGCGAAGCGCCGCAAGCACGGCCTGCCGCCCGAACTGCGCCCCGCGAAGCTCGAGGACGAGAGTGCACGCGCGTTCAGCGGGCTGCGTCACGACAGCGACTGGGTGAACCTGGACATCACGATCTCGACCACGGCGGATCAGATCGCCATTGCGCCGGGTTACCGTGAATCCGATACCGTCGCGGGCGGCCGCCGCACGATTCGCTATCGCAGCGACGCCCCGATCAACAACTTTTTCTCCGTGCAGTCGGCCCGCTACGCGGTGGCGAAGGATCGCTGGAAGAACGTCGAGCTGGCCGTTTATTACGATCCTGCGCACCGTTACAACATCGAACGCATGCACGCGGCGATGAAGGCCTCGCTGGAGTACTTCACCGCGCAATTCAGCCCATTCCAGTTCCGCCAGGTACGCATCCTGGAGTTTCCGGACTATGCGAGCTTCGCGCAGTCCTTCGCCAACACGATTCCGTACTCGGAAGGTATCGGCTTCGTCGCGGACTACCGCGATCCCGAGAAGATCGACATGGTCACCTACGTCACGGCGCACGAGGTCGGGCACCAGTGGTGGGGTCACCAGGTCATCAGCGCCGATCAGCAGGGCGGTACCTTCATCGTCGAATCACTGGCGCAGTATTCCGCGCTGATGGTGATGGAGCAGATGTACGGGCCGGAGCAGATCCGCAAGTTCCTGAAATACGAACTCGACCGCTACCTCCGCTCGCGCGGCGGTGAAGTGCTCGAGGAGCTGCCGCTGGTGCGCGTCGAGAACCAGCCTTACATCCATTACCAGAAGGGCGGTCTCGCGCTGTACCTGCTCAAGGACCAGATCGGTGCGGACAAGGTCAACGAGGCGCTGCGGGGCCTGATCGCGGAATTCGCATTCAAGCCGGCCCCGTACGCCAACTCGACGGACCTCATCAAACGGTTCCGCGCGGTGGCCGGTCCCGAGCATCAGCAGCTGATCACGGACCTGTTCGAGAAGATCACGCTTTACGACGTGAAAGTGACGGGCGCGAAAGCGAAGCGCCGGACCGATGGCCGCTGGGACGTCACGCTCGAGGTGGACGCGCGCAAGCTCCATGCCGATGGCAAGGGCAAGGAGACCGAGGCGCCGCTCGTTGAGATGTTCGATGTCGGCGCATTCACGGTCGAGCCGGGTCGCAAGGGTTACGCCAGATCGAGCGTGCTCGCCGTCACGCGGATGCCTGTGCGCAGTGGCAAGCAGACGCTGGCGATCGTGACCGACAAGGAGCCGAACTACGCGGGTGTCGATCCGTTCAACAAGTGGATCGATCGCAACTCCGACGACAACGTCAAGGAAGTGACCAAAGCGGAGTCGCTCGCGGCCACCTCACGTCTATAGCGCCGACCACAGCGCTTCGGCCCCTCCCGTCTCGGCGTGACGGGGCTGGTGTATTCTGCGCCGATGTCAGACTGCATCGACGTGGCCGCGGCTAATGAGTAGACCAGAAGCGTTGGTATTCGCTCAGTGGCGTTTCCTCATGCTCACGCTGCTGATGTGCGCCTGGCTGCTGCTGACGCCCCTGCTTAAAGGCGACTGGCGCGTGCAGCTGCTGCTGGAAGCCTTCATGCTGGTCACGGTGCTGGTCACGGTGTGGGCCAATCCGCAGTTGAGCAGGTTTCGCAACGTGCTGATCGTGCTCTGGCTGGCATCCGTCGCCGGCACGCTGCTGTCAATTGCCACGACCGAGCACCCGGCCTGGCGCTGGTCCCGCACGCTCGAGCTGCTGTCCCTGGTGCCCCTGATGGCCATGCTCGCGGCGGGCATGCTCGCGTTCGTGCTGCGCGAGCGAACGCTGACGCTCGACAGCATCTTCGCCACCATTGCGGCGTACCTGCTGGTGGCGGTGCTGTTTGCACAGATCTACGTGTGCATGATCACTTGGAATCCGGCGAGCTTCTCGCTGCCCGTCGAGGTGGCCAACCGGCCGGTGCACCTGTTGCAGTCGGACATGACCTACTTCAGCCTGGTGACGCTCGCGACCGTCGGTTACGGCGACATCCTGCCGGCCACGGCTACGGCGCGCACGCTGGCCATGATCGAGGCCGTGACCGGGCAGTTCTATGTCGCGGTCGTGGTCGCGATATTTGTCGGGATGTACTCGTCCCAGCGGCGGGACTGACCGGTCGGCTCTCACCTCGCCAGACAGCACCGCACCGTGGGCGATGCCGCGGCAAGGGCTCGCGCCGGTGCTGCTGCGGACACGAAGCGGTATCCTTGCTGCATGACCACTCTCCTCGACGGCGCCCGCGGCCTCGGCATCGAACTCGACGCAGCGCAGTGCGCAAAACTGCTCCAGCACCTCGACCTGCTCGACGACTGGAACACGCGCATGAACCTCACGGCCATCCGCGAGCGACCGGCGCAGATCACGAAGCACATCCTCGACAGCCTGACGCTGGTGCCCTGGCTGCGCGGCAGGCGCGTCGCGGACATTGGCAGCGGCGCCGGCTTCCCCGGCATTCCGCTCGCGATCGTCGTGCCGGGCCTGCATTTCGTCCTGGTCGAATCGATCGGCAAGAAGTGCCGCTTCCTCGAACACGTCCGCGACACGCTCGCACTGACCAACGTCGAGGTCGCGCAGGCGCGGGCCGAGGCCTATCAGCCTGCGGTCCGCTTCGACACGGTGATCGCGCGTGCGGTCGGCCAGCTTGCGGGCCTGGTCAAGAATGCGGGCGGACTCGTGGCCGGCGGCGGGCGCCTGCTCGCGATGAAGGGCCGCTATCCGACCGACGAGCTGGCCAAAGGCTTCAGCGGCTGGAAGGTCGTGGCCGTGCACAAGCTGCACGTGCCCGGCCTGGACGAGGAACGGCACCTCGTCGAACTCGCCCACTCCCACGAAAAAGTCTGATTCCCCTGTATCCTTGGGCGTTCCATGAAACGGGTCATCGCAGTCGCGAACCAGAAAGGCGGGGTCGGCAAGACGACGACCTCCGTCAACCTTGCTGCGTCGCTCGCCGCGACGCACCGCAAGGTGCTGCTGATCGATTGCGATCCGCAGGGCAACGCCACGATGGGTTGCGGCGTGGACAAGGCCAGCCTCGAGCGGTCGACGACCGACGTGCTGCTCGGCGACTGCGAACTGGCGGCTGCGCTCGTGCCCGTCGATCCCGGCAACTTCACTCTGCTGCCCGGCAACCAGGACCTGGTCGCCGCGGAAGTGCAGCTGATGAGCATGATCGGCCGCGAGGTGCGGCTGCGGAATGCGCTGAAACCGGTCCGCGACCACTACGACGTCATCATCATCGATTGCCCGCCGGCGCTGAACCTGCTGACACTCAACGCGCTGGTCGCGGCTGACAGCGTGCTCGTGCCGATGCAGTGCGAGTACTACGCGCTCGAGGGCCTCTCGTCGCTGATGAACACGGTCGAGCAGATCCGTGCAAGCGTGAATCCCGACCTCGGGCTCGAAGGCATCCTGCGCACGATGTACGACCCGCGCAACAACCTCTCGAATGAAGTGTCGGGTCAGTTGCTGATGCATTTCGGCGACAAGGTTTTCCGCACGGTGATCCCGCGCAACGTGCGGCTCGCGGAAGCGCCGAGCTTCGGCAAGGCCGTGCTGTTCCACGACAAGGATTCGCGCGGTGCACTCGCGTACCTGGCGCTCGCTGGTGAGATGATTCGTCGTGAAGAAGAAGCGCTGGCGGGACCGGCGCCCGAGCCCGACGAAGAGTGAGAAATAGGGGACGTGCACCTATTTCCGGCAGGAAATAGGTGCACGTCCCCTATTTCTATTTCTGCAGTGGCACCTGCAATGTGAGCAGCACGGCTTCCGTGCCGTTGTTCGGCTGCTCCAACCCGCCGTTCGAAATGTGCAGGCCCGCCAGTCCGAGCCGCAGTCCGTTGTCGAAGCGCCGCGAAAACATGATGCCGCTCTGGAATTCCAGGTGATCGCGCGGTCCGATCACGTCGCCGTTGAGGAACCAGCCGGTCGCAAGGCTCGGCGTGACATACCAGCGTTCGCCCAGCGCGAAGTCGCGACGCACGTCCACGTACATGAAGGCGATGCCGTCGGGTCCCACGGCGAAACCCGCACCGGGCGCAAGGCGCCACGTCGTCAGCGGCCGCGCGACAAAAGTCACGCCGAAGCTGTACGGGTAGTCGTAGGCCTCGACCAGCGCGAACACACCCGCAGCAAACACCAGCGACGGCGAATCCAGGGCCTGTGCCGAGGCAGTGCCACCGCTGCTGCAACAACTGATCAGCCCACCCAGCAGCAGGGCGGCAACGGGACGCATGCAAGCCTCCGGCTCGAACTCGATTCAGCGGGGTTTCCTGCGCCCTCGCGACGCGGGCGGCATAATAGACCGCTATGGCAACAAAGCGACCCTCCCTCGGACGGGGCCTCGAGGCTCTGCTCGGTTCCGTCACGTCGGCGCCTGCCCCGACGCCTGCCGCGGTGGTCGATGCACCCGGCACGTCTTCCGCCCAGACCCCTGCGCCGATCGCGGTCGCGCCGCGCGACGAGGAGCTCGCCCGCATTCCGGTCGACCTGCTGCAACGGGGCCGCTACCAGCCGCGCCTCGACATGCGTCCCGAAAGCCTGCAGGAACTGGCCGACTCGATCCGCGCCCAGGGCGTCGTGCAGCCGATCGTGGTGCGCCCGCTCGTTGCGCAGAAAGCCGGCGAGGCGATCCGCTACGAGATCATCGCGGGTGAGCGCCGCTGGCGCGCGGCGCAGATGGCAGGCCTGCACGACATCCCCGCCGTCGTCCGCATCGTGCCCGACGAAGCCGCGGTCGCGATGTCGCTCATCGAGAACATCCAGCGCGAGAACCTGAACCCGCTCGAGGAGGCCCGCGCGCTCGACCGGTTGATCCGCGAGTTCGGTATCACCCATCAACAGGCCGCCGATGCCGTCGGCCGCTCGCGGGCTGCCGTCAGCAACCTCCTGCGCTTGCTCGAGCTGACTGACGAAGTGAAGACGCTGGTCGAGCACCGGCAGCTCGAGATGGGGCACGCCCGCGCGCTGCTCGGGTTGTCGCAGGCGCGGCAGCAGTCCGAGGTCGGTGCGCTGGTCGCCAAGAAGGGCCTGTCGGTCCGCGAGACCGAAGCGCTCGTGAAACGGATGCTCGCCCATGGCGACAAAACCCAACGCAAGAACGACGCAGACGACCCGCGGCCCGACCCCAACGTCACCCGACTTGAACAGGATCTGGCGGACAAGCTCGGCGCCAGGGTCTCGCTGCAGCACGCGAGGACCGGCAAGGGCAAGCTCGTGATTGCCTACAACAGCCTCGACGAGCTGGACGGAATCCTCGAACATATTAAGTAGCTAAGCTAATTAATGTGCGAGGGGTTATGGGATGAGAGTTATGGGTTAGTCGAGCTGAGCTTCATAATCTGAGGTGATATTCTTCGTCGTCATTTGGCCGCATGAATCAGCTGCATCAGTTGGCGTTCCGACTAACCCCTATCCCCTGACCCCTAGCCCCTTTCCCGCGCACTCCGAGCGCGGGAGATGCGGATTTGAAGCACTGCAAAAAGGCCCCTATACTTCCGCGCCTTTCCGGCGGCCACGCCTCGGCGTGAGCTGGCCCGGGTAACGGATTTCAACGCCACCCGTGGCCGGCCAACCGGCATGAAGTGGCTTTTTTGTTGCCCGGAAGTTGGATGAGGCCTTGAGCAACCTCGACGTGCAGAAAGGCAGGCGCCAGGCGCTGGCCGTCGTGCTGAGTCAGGTCCTGCTCGGGGCGGCCGTCGCGGCCGTGTGTTTCGCGATCTCGGGTTCCCGTGCCGGCGCGTCGGCGCTGCTGGGAGCCGGAATCGGTGTGGCGGCGACGAGCTTGATGGCCTTCGCGATGCTGCGGCACGGCGAAGGCGCGACGCTGATGCGGGCCACGATCGGGTTCTTCCTGGGGTGGCTGGTGAAGGTCGGCTTCACCATTGCGTTGCTGGTGACCGCGTTCCGGTCGCCGAACGTCGAGGCGGCGCCGCTGCTCGCAGCGTACGTCGCGACGTTCTTTGGATACTGGTTTGGGGCGGCTCGCCTGGGCGAGCCGACGCAGAAGCAATAGTCCGTCCGGTCGGAGTGGGAACTAGACAATGTCCGCCGCTGAACACGCCACCGCAGGTCCCGCGAACAGCACCGAGTACATCACCCACCACCTGACCCACCTGAAGGTCGGCGAAGGGTTCTGGTCGTTCCACGTCGACACGATCTTCATGTCGGTGCTGCTCGGCATCGTCACGCTTGGCCTGTTCTATACCGCGGCCCGCAAGGCGACCGTCGGCGTCCCCAGCAAGTGGCAGGCCTTCGTCGAGATGGTCGTCGAGTTCATCGACACCACCGTCAAGGAAGTGTTCCACCTCGATCGCAGCTTCCTCGCCCCGCTCGCCCTCACGATTTTCGTGTGGGTGTTCCTGATGAACGCGATGGACCTGCTGCCGCTCGACCTGCCGGGGAAGGTTGCGGCCCTGTTCGGCATTCATTACTGGCGCGTAGTGCCCACCGCCGACGCCAACACGACGTTCGCGATGTCGCTGACCGTGTTGCTCGTCGTCCTGTTCTACAGCTTCAAGGCCAAGGGTGCGGGTGGTTACATCCACGAGCTCTTCACCGCGCCGTTCGGATCGAACCCGGTGCTGTGGATCCCGAATTTCGTGCTGAACCTCGTCGAGCTGCTGTCGAAGCCCGTCTCACTCGCGATGCGACTCTTCGGCAACATGTACGCCGGCGAACTCGTGTTCATGTTGATCGCGCTGCTCGGCGCGGGCGTTTTCACGTTGACCGTGGGCAGCGCGTTCGGTTTCTTCGGTCAGCTCGCCATGGGCGCTGTCTGGGCGATCTTCCACATCCTGATCATCACGCTGCAAGCATTCATCTTCATGATGCTCACCGTCGTGTACTCCGCGATGGCCACCGAGCACCACTAGAGGCGATCGCTCGCCGCTGTACCGCATTCCTTTTCCGATTACTGCAACCGCACATTCCGCCAGGAGATTGAGATGGAAAACCTCGCGCTCATCGCACAGGTCCAGAGCTACACCGCGATCGCACTCGGCCTGATCATCGGCCTGGGCGCCATCGGCGCCTGTATCGGCATCGGCATCATGGGCTCGAAGTTCCTCGAGGCGGCCGCCCGCCAGCCGGAACTGATCCCCACGCTGCAGACCCGCATGTTCCTGCTGGCCGGCCTCATCGACGCGGCGTTCCTGATCGGCGTGGCGCTCGCGATGTTCTTCGCGTTCGCGAACCCGCTGCTCGCCCGTTTCGGTTAACCCGCACCTGACGCGCAGACCGTCATGGATATCAATGCGACGCTGCTCGGCCAGATGCTGGTGTTCGGGGTCCTGATCTGGTTCTCCTGGAAGTTCATCTGGCCGCCGCTCACCAAGGCCATTGAAGACCGACAGAAAAAGATCGCGGAAGGGTTGGCTGCCGCTGAGCGCGGCCAGACCGAGTTGCAGACCGCCCATGGGGAAGCCCAGGTGATCGTCAACGCAGCCCGCGATCAGGCCAAAAAGATCGTCGACCAGGCGCACAAGCGCGAGGTCGAGATCGTCGACGAAGCACGCGCGACCGCCCTGGAAGAGGGCAAGCGCATCGTCGACGGCTCGCGACAGGACGCAGCGCAGGAAAAATCCCGCGCGCGCGACGAGTTGCGCAAGGACGTGGCCAGCCTGGCCGTGGCCGGTGCTTCCCGCCTGCTGCAGCGCGAGATCGACCCGAAGGCACACGCCGACCTGATCGAGCAACTGGCCCGCGAGATCGAGGGCGCCAAGGCCTGACGGCCGCGGCACCGCGACGACACCGGGACCTGGAGTAACGAGGCATGGCTGAGAAGGCCACGGTAGCGAGACCCTACGCCAAGGCGGCTTTCGCCCACGCGCGGGACAAGAACACGCTCGACGCCTGGTCGGGCTGGCTTGGCACCGCGCGCGCGGTCGTCATGAGCGACGAGTTCAAGGCGTTCGCGAGCAGCCCGGGTGTCGGCAAGCAGCAGCTCAAGGAGCTGGTGGCGAATGTCTGCGGCGACGCGCTAGACGCGAACGCCAGGTCCTTGCTCGACCTGCTCGCCGAGAACGGCCGCATTGCCTACCTGCCCGAGATCGCCACGCATTTCGATGAGCTGAAGGCCGAGCACGAGCAGGTCGCCGACGTCGAGGTCGTCTCGGCTGCCGAGCTCAACGAAGTCCAGCGCGAGCGCCTCACCCAGGCCCTGCGCGCACGACTGCGCGGCGACGTGCGGTTGCATTGCACTGTCGATCCTGCGCTGATCGGCGGCGCGGTGGTGCGTTCGGGCGACCTGCTCATCGACGGCTCGATCGCGAACAAGCTCCAGCGCCTTGGCACCGACCTGACGACTGGCTGACGACCGAAAACGATTCAACGGCCCACGCCGCGCATTGCGGCAGGCCCGCAGAGGATTGGCAACATGTCCATCAAGGCTTCTGAGATCAGCGAACTGATCAAGGCACGCATCCAGAACTTCACCGCCGCAACCGAGGCGCGCAGCGTCGGCAGCGTCGTGTCGGTGACCGACGGCATCGTGCGCATCCACGGTCTGCAGGACGTGATGCAGGGCGAAATGCTCGAGTTTCCGAAGAACACGTTCGGCCTCGCGCTGAACCTCGAGCGCGACTCTGTCGGCGCGGTCATCCTCGGCGAGTACGAGCACATTTCGGAAGGTGACACGGTCAAGTGCACCGGCCGCATCCTCGAAGTGCCCGTTGGTACCGAGCTGATCGGACGCGTCGTCAACTCGCTCGGCCAGCCGATCGACGGCAAGGGCCCGGTCGACGCGAAGGAATTCGACGTCATCGAAAAGGTGGCGCCGGGCGTCATCGCCCGCAAGTCGGTCAGCCAGCCGGTGCAGACCGGCCTCAAGTCGATCGACGCGATGGTGCCGGTCGGCCGCGGCCAGCGCGAACTGATCATCGGCGACCGCCAGACCGGCAAGACGGCCGTCGCGGTTGACACGATCATCAACCAGAAGGGCAAGGACCTCACCTGCATCTACGTCGCGATCGGCCAGAAGGCCTCCACGATCGCCAACGTAGTGCGCAAGCTCGAAGAAGCTGGCGCCATGGCCTACACGATCGTGGTCGCCGCCTCGGCGTCCGAATCGGCGGCCATGCAGTACATCGCGCCGTACAGCGGCTGCACGATGGGCGAGTACTTCCGCGACCGCGGCCAGGACGCCCTGATCATTTATGACGACTTGACCAAGCAGGCGTGGGCCTACCGCCAGGTCTCGCTGCTGCTGCGCCGCCCGCCGGGCCGCGAGGCGTATCCGGGTGACGTGTTCTATCTCCACAGCCGCCTGCTCGAGCGCGCCGCGCGCGTCAACGAAGAGTACGTGGAAAAGTTCACCAAGGGCGCGGTCAAGGGCAAGACCGGCTCGCTCACCGCGCTGCCGATCATCGAGACGCAGGCGGGCGACGTGTCCGCGTTCGTCCCGACCAACGTGATCTCGATCACCGATGGCCAGATCTTCCTCGAGACGGACCTGTTCAACGCCGGCATCCGCCCCGCCATCAACGCGGGTATCTCGGTGTCGCGCGTCGGTGGCGCCGCCCAGACCAAGGTCATCAAGAAGCTGGGCGGTGGTGTGCGCCTGGCACTCGCGCAGTATCGTGAACTTGCGGCGTTCGCGCAGTTCGCTTCCGACCTCGACGACGCGACCCGCAAGCAGCTCGAGCGCGGCAAGCTCGTGACCGAGCTCATGAAGCAGCCGCAGTACTCGCCGCTGTCGGTCGCCGAACAGGCGATCACGCTGTTCGGCGTCACCAAGGGCTTCTACGACGACGTCGAGGTGAAGCGCGCGCTGGCGTTCGAAGCGGCGCTGCGTGCCCACGTGAAGAGCAAGTACAAGGACCTGTTCGACCGCATCGAATCGACCAAGGACATGAACGCCGACGACGAGAAGGCGCTCGTGGCCGCGATCGAAGACTTCAAGAAGAACGGCGCGTACTGAGCTCCGTTCCGCACTCGCCGCACAGGTAGCAGAAAGACATGGCCGGAACCAAGGAAATCCGCCTCAAGATCAAGAGCGTGCAGAACACGCGCAAGATCACGAAGGCGATGGAAATGGTCGCTGCCTCGAAGATGAAGAAGGCGCAGGAGCGCATGCGGCGCGGTCGCCCGTACGCCCAGCGCCTGCTGGACATCACGATGCACGCGGCGCGCGCCAACACGGAATACAAGCATCCGCTGCTCACGCGACGCGATGCGGTGAAGCGTGTCGGGGTCGTGGTCATCACCACCGACAAGGGTCTCTGCGGCGGCCTCAACACCAACGTGCTGCGCCTGGTGCTGAACCAGCACAAGGAATGGCTGACGCAGGGTATCGAGGTCGAGTACTGCGCGATCGGCAACAAGGGATTCAGCTTCATCCAGCGCATGGGCGGCAAGGTCGTGTCGCAGGTCACCAACTACGGTGACCATCCGGCGCTCGATCGTCTCATCGGCCCGGTGAAGATGCTCATCGACGGCTTCCTCGAAGGCCGCCTGGACGAGGTGCACATCTTCTCCACGCGCTTCGTCAACACGATGAAGCAGGAGCCGACGCACGCGACGATGATCCCGATCCCGCAGGAATGGGTCCTGCCGACGGGGCAGGTCATGAAGGCCAACGTGGGCGCTGGCAACTGGGACTACCTGTACGAGCCGGACGCGAAGGCCGTGCTCGACCAGCTGCTCGTCCGCTACATTGAGACCGCGGTCTACCAGGCGGCCACCGACAACATCGCGTCCGAGCAATCGGCACGCATGGTGGCGATGAAGGCCGCCTCCGACAACGCGCGGACCATCATCGATGAGCTGCAGCTTGTCTACAACAAGAGCCGGCAGGCCTCGATCACGAAGGAACTCTCCGAGATCGTGGCCGGCGCGGCGGCCGTCTGACGCGGCACCATTTATTGCTAGTCACTACTCACTAGTCACTAATCACTTTTTCAGGCAAACGACCATGTCACAAGCATTCGGCACCATCGTCCAGACCATCGGCGCGGTCATCGACATCGAGTTCCCGCGCGATGCGATGCCCAGGGTGTACGACGCGCTGGTCCTCGAGGACAGCGGCAACAAGCTGGCCGAAAAGGGCCTGACGTTCGAAGTCGAGCAGCAGCTCGGCGACGGCGTCGTGCGCACCATCGCGCTCGGCTCGTCCGACGGCCTGCAGCGCGGCATGAAGGTGCGTAACACGGGCGCCGCCATCTCGGTGCCGGTCGGCCCGGGCGTGCTCGGCCGCGTCATGGACGTGCTCGGCCGCCCGATCGACGAACGCGGCCCGATCCAATCCGACGAGCGCCGCGGCATCCACCAGCCCGCACCGAAATTCGACGAGCTGTCGCCTTCGGTCGAGCTGCTCGAGACCGGCATCAAGGTCATCGACCTGATCTGCCCGTTCGCGAAGGGCGGCAAGATCGGCCTGTTCGGCGGCGCCGGCGTGGGCAAGACCGTCAACATGCTCGAGCTGATCAACAATATTGCCAAGGCGCACTCGGGCCTGTCGGTGTTCGCCGGCGTCGGCGAGCGCACCCGCGAAGGCAACGACTTCTACCACGAGATGTCGGACGCCAAGGTCATTGTGCAGGAAGACCTGAGCCAGTCGAAGGTGGCGATGGTGTTCGGCCAGATGAACGAGCCGCCCGGCAACCGCCTGCGCGTCGCGCTCACCGGCCTGACGATGGCCGAGCGTTTCCGCGACGAAGGCCGCGACATCCTGTTCTTCGTCGACAACATCTACCGCTTCACGCTCGCCGGTACCGAAGTGTCCGCGCTGCTCGGCCGCATGCCGTCGGCGGTGGGTTACCAGCCGACGCTGGCCGAGGAAATGGGCCGCCTGCAGGAGCGCATCACCTCGACCAAGGTCGGCTCGATCACCTCGATCCAGGCCGTCTACGTCCCGGCGGACGACTACACCGACCCGTCACCGGCGACCACCTTCGGTCACCTCGACTCGACGGTGGCGCTCTCGCGCGAGATTGCCTCGCTCGGCATCTACCCCGCGGTCGACCCGCTGGACAGCACCAGCCGCCAGATGGATCCGAACGTGGTCGGGGAAGAGCACTACAACACCACGCGCGCGGTCCAGGAAACCCTGCAGCGCTACAAGGAACTCCGCGACATCATCGCGATCCTTGGCATGGACGAGCTGTCGCCGGAAGACAAGCTGGCCGTGTCGCGTGCCCGCAAGATCCAGCGCTTCCTGTCGCAGCCGTTCCACGTCGCTGAAGTGTTCACCGGCAGCCCTGGCAAGTTCGTCCCGCTCAAGGACACGATCCGCGGCTTCAAGGCGATCGTCAACGGCGAGTACGACCACCTGCCCGAGCAGGCGTTCTACATGATCGGCGCGATCGAAGAGGCCGTCGAGAAAGCCAAGACCCTGCAATAGGGGGTACGAAAATGGCCACTATCCGCATCGATGTCGTCAGCGCCGAAGAAGCGATCTACTCGGGTGATGCCGAGTTCGTCGTGCTTCCGGGCATCGCTGGCGAGCTGGGCATCTACCCGCGTCACGCCCCGCTGATCACGCAGATCAAGGCTGGCGTCGTGCGCATCAAGGTGCCGGGCAAGACGGAAGAAGAGATGGTGTACGTGCAGGGCGGCTTCCTAGAAGTGCAGCCCGACCACATCAACGTTCTTTCTGATACGGCAATTCGTGCCGCCGACCTCGACGAAGCGAAAGTGCTCGAGGCGAAGCGCCTGGCTGAAGAGGCGCTCCGCGCCCGCAGCGAAAAGCAGGAGATCGCGAGCGTCGAAGCCGAGCTGTCGGCACTGTCCGCCCAGCTGCAGGCGATTCAGAAGCTGCGCAAGACGCGCTGAGGAATGGCAGGAAGGGCAGGAAGGTCAGGAAGGACAGGAAGGCCAGGAAGGACAGGAAGGCCAGGAAGGTCAGGAAGGTCAGGAAGGACAGGAAGGCCAGGAAGTTAAAGAAAAGGGCCCGCTTTGTGCGGACCCTTTTCGCTACAGACGCTGATTCGCCGAGTTACTTGAACTCGACCTTGCGAATCACCTCGCTGCCGACCAGCGACCGCATCTTGCCGCGCGACACCATGGCGGCATCGCGTGCCTCCTGATTGCCGATGAACTTTTCCTGGATCGCCTCGACCTTGTCCTGCAGGCCATCCATTGCCGCCAGGTTCTTGTAAGTCGTGAGCAGGTAAAGATCTGGATCACCAGGTGTCCGTGGCCGGGTCGTATAGACCGACCAATCGACGATATGCCCGGCCTTCTTCTGCTCTTCCATGAGCTGCCTGTACGTCGTGGCCAGGTACTTCATGTAGGTTTCGGTCTGGCCAGGTTCCGTGCGAATCGACGACACGACCGAGACGGTGCCTTCCGAGTACGGACGGTCCGCCGCTTGCGCAGTGGCCACCAGCGCAACAAACGAAAACACCCCGGCGAGCGCGCCGAGCGCACGTGACTTGATCATCATCCTGAATTCCCCTCTGGTGTATTTTTTGCAAGCGGAGCGCTTTTACCCACCCGTTCGAGCGTGAATGCGGCAGCCCCGTGGGTCGGCAATCTACGCTCGCGCTTATATCTGGTCATGATGCACCGCAGTAAAGCGTCGGGCAGACCTTGGACACCATCGCTTTGCTGCGACAGACCTTTCAGCTGCATCGAATGGCTGATATACCGCGCCCTCGGGGTGCCGGGTGCGACCCAGATCGGCTCGGCACCGCGCTACTAAAATAAAAGGGGAAAACGCATGAAACTTGCAATGTTCAGTCCGGTGCTGATGGGCGTCCTTTTGCTTGCGGGCCCGGTCCAAGCTGGGGACGACCCGAAAGTGGCTGCTGAAATCATGGCCCTGGCGCGCGCGCAGTGGGCCGCCGAAGCTGCTGGCAAGAGCATAGCCGAGCAGTCGGCGAACACCGCCGATGACTACACGGAGTTCAATGCAGATTACCCGGCGCGCATCGAAGGCAAGGCCCTGAGCGACCGCCTCGCCGAAGCATCCAGCAAAGACGGCTCGAAAGCGCTGGTCGGCGAGATGGCAAACCCGAAGGTGCAGGTCTATGGCGATACGGCCATCCTGACCTACAACTACATCGGTGTGCGACAGGACAAGGACGGCAAGGTGTCACCGGCCGGCGCCAAGTCGACGCGTGTCTACGCGAAGATGAACGGCAAGTGGATGCTGGTGCACGCCAACTTCGCGCCGGTGATGGCCGCGCCGTAACCATCGGTCGCTGGCCGCGCCTGGCGGCCCCGAACGAGGCCGTTGAACATGCCCCTGTGAGCAATGCGCTTGCAGGGGCATTCTTCTGTGGGTCGGCCGCTCAAAGCCGGGACCAACGCTCCGGTACAATGGCGCGTACCGTTCAGAACCGGAACGCCCGATGCCCATTTCCGTCGTCATCCTGGCAGCCGGCCAGGGCAAGCGTATGAAGTCAGACCTGCCCAAGGTCCTGCAGCCCGTCGCTGGGCGCCCGCTGCTGCAGCATGTGATCGATTCCGCGCGCGAGCTGTCCGCCAGCGACATTCATGTCGTTTACGGTCACGGTGGGGAGCGCGTACGCGAAACCCTTGCCGCTGAGAACGTGACCTGGGCACTGCAGGCGGAGCAGCTCGGCACGGGCCATGCGGTGCAGCAGGCCATGCCAGCCGTGCCGGACGACCACCTCGTGCTGATCCTGTTCGGCGACGTGCCGCTGGTGCAGGGCGCCACGATGCAGCGACTCGTCGATGCGGCCACGAACGGCGAAGCGCTCGGCGTGCTGAGCGTACGCATGCAGGACCCGACCGGTTACGGCCGCATCGTGCGCGACCGCGCGGGTACAGTGGCGCGCATCGTCGAACACAAGGACGCGAACCAGAAGGAGCGCGCGATCGACGAGGTCAACACCGGGCTGATGGCAGCCTCGGCGAAGCGGATGCGCGAATGGCTGGCGCAGCTGCGCAACGACAACGCGCAGGGCGAGTACTACCTGACGGACGTCGTCGTGCTGGCGGCGAAGGCGGGGCTCAAGGTCAACGTTATTCCCGCCGACAGCGAGGACGAGGTGCTCGGCGTCAACGACAAGGTGCAGCTCGCCGAAGTCGAGTCGATCTACCGCAAGCGCCGCGCGACCGAACTCATGTTGCAGGGAGTGACGCTGGTCGATCCTGCCCGCTTCGATGCGCGCGGTTCCGTCACCGCAGGCCGGGACGTGCACATCGACGTCAACGTCGTGCTCGAAGGCAAGGTCACGCTCGGCAACCGCGTACGCATCGGGCCGAACGTCGTGATCCGCGACAGTGAGATCGGCGACGACACCGTGGTGTTTCCCAACTGCGTCATCGACCACGCCAGTATCGGACCCAACTGCAACATCGGTCCGTTCGCGCGTTTCCGGCCGAGTTCCAGCCTGGCCCAGGGCGTGCACGTCGGAAACTTCGTTGAGGTGAAGAACAGCATCCTGGGTGCGGGCGCCAAGGCCAACCACCTGACGTATCTCGGTGATGCGACAGTGGGCGAGAGAGTGAACGTCGGCGCCGGCACGATCACGTGCAACTACGACGGCGTGAACAAGTTCCGCACGGAGATCGGCGCGGGCGCGTTCATCGGCTCGGGTGCGATGCTGGTGGCGCCCGTGAAGATCGGCGCCGGAGCCACGATCGGCGCCGGCTCGACGATCACCAAAGACGCTCCGGACGACAAGCTCACGCTCGAGCGCAGCAAACAGGTGACGCTCGACAGCTGGAAACGCCCGGTGAAACAGCCCAAGGGCTGATGGTATGCTCGAAATCCGGCGCAGCACGATTGCTGGAATGGAGCGACCCACCGCCCCATGCGCGGGCTGTTGGCTGCACGTGACGCAACCTACCGAGGCCGACCTGGCAACCGTGCGTGAGTTCGGTGCTCCTGCCTCGCTGCTGGACCATGTATCGGACATCGACGAACGGCCGCGAGTCGCGCACGCCGGTGAGTGCGTGCTCGTCGTGATGAACTACCCGCTGCGGCGCGATGAATCCACGGGACCTCCGTGGCGCACACTGCCGCTCAGCGTGCTGCTCACCCCGCAGGGCATCGTCACTCTCAGCCAGGGAACCACGTCGTTTCTGCAGCCCCTGCTGGACGGCCATGTGCAGGGACTGTCTACCGACCGTGGAACGGAGTTCGTCCTGCGCGTGTTCTGGCAGCTGGCAGATGCCTGCCTGCGGGGACTGCGCGAGATCAATGCTGGCGTCGAAGGACTTGAAAATGAACTCAAACGCTCGATCAGAAACAAGGAAGTGCTCGGCCTGCTCGATTTCCAGAAGAGCCTGACCTTCTTCGCAACCGGCTTGAAGGCGAACGAGCTGGTGCTGGAGCGCCTGCAACGCGTCCCGACCCTGCACTGGGCCGACCAGGACCAGGAACTGCTCGACGATGTGCGCGTCGAACTGCGCCAGGCCATCGAGATGGTCGAGATTGCCGACCACGTGCTGAGCGACATGATGGATGCATTCGCCTCGATCGTTTCCAATAACCTGAACTCCGTGATGAAGGTCCTGACGTCGGTCACGATCATCCTGGCGGTGCCGACCCTGATCGCCAGTGTCTACGGCATGAACGTAGGCCTGCCGGGGGCGCACAGTCCGCTGGCGTTTGCAGGCATCGTGGCATTGAGCGTTGCGATCTGCGGCGGGCTGTTCTTCGTGTTCCGGCGCAAGCACTGGCTTTGATCCGGCGCAAAACCGTACGGGTAAGCGTAGACTTCTGATTCACAAAGAAAAAATGTTAGTCTCGCCGCCCCGCGAACAAAGGATTGAGCATGTGCGGAATCGTTGGTGCCGTCGCGCAGCGTGATGTCGTTCCCATCCTGATCGAGGGCCTGCGACGCCTCGAGTACCGGGGCTACGACTCCGCGGGTGTTGCCGTGCTGACGGGCGCCGGCACGATCAAGCGGCTGCGCGCGGTCGGCAAGGTCCGCATGCTGCAGGATGCGCTCGATGCGGATCCCACGAGCGGCCTGCTCGGCATAGCGCACACCCGCTGGGCCACGCACGGCGTGCCGAGCGAGCGCAACGCACACCCGCACATTTCCAGGGACGGCATCGCGCTCGTCCACAACGGCATCATCGAGAACCACGAGGAGCTGCGTGCGGAACTGCAGGCCGCCGGCTACGAGTTCACGTCCGAGACCGACACCGAAGTGATCGCTCACCGCGTTCACTACCACCTGCAGAAAACCGGCGACCTGTTCAAGGCGGTTCGTGCGACCGTGGCCGAGCTCGAGGGTGCGTACGCACTCGCCGTGATCTCGCAGAAGGACCCCGAGCGTCTGGTCCTTGCGCGCCAGGGCTGCCCGGTCGTCATCGGCCTGGGTGATGGCGAAAACTTCGTCGCCTCCGACGTGGCCGCGCTGCTGCCGGTGACACGCAAGTTCATCTTCCTCGAGGAAGGCGACGTCTGCGAAATCCGCCGGGACGGCTACCGCATCCTGGACCAGGACGGCAACACGATCCAGCGCAAGGTGCACGAGAGCGAGCTCTCGGCCGATGCGGCGGAGAAGGGCGACTTCCCGCACTACATGCTGAAGGAAATCCACGAGCAGCCACGTGCCGTCGCGCAGACGCTCGAGGAACGGGTTGCCGGTGGCAAGCTGCTGGAGGCCGCGTTCGGTCCGGCGGCACAGACCGTCTTTGCGAAGACCGAAGCCGTGCGCATCGTTGCATGCGGCACCAGCTACCACGCCGCGTCGGTGGCAAAGTACTTCATCGAGCAGATCTGCCGGCTGCCATGCTGGGTCGAGATCGCCAGCGAGTACCGCTACCGCAATCCGGTCGTGCCGAAGAACACGTTGTTCGTCAGCGTCTCGCAGTCGGGCGAAACCGCCGACACGCTGGCCGCGCTGAGAATGGCGAAGCAGGCGGGTTACCTGTCGCAGCTCGCGATCTGCAACGTGCCGGAGAGCTCGCTCGTGCGCGAGTCCGATCTCGTCATGCTGACGCGCGCGGGCCCCGAGATCGGCGTGGCCTCCACCAAGGCATTCACGACGCAGCTGACGGCGCTCGGCATGCTGGTCGTGGCGCTGGCCAAGTTCCATGGCGCCGACGCCGAGCGCGAGCGTGGCCTGGTGCAGCGCCTGCTCGGCATCCCGTCGCTGATCGAGGCGACGCTGAAGCTCGATCCGGTCATCAAGGAACTGGCGAAGCGCTTCGTCGACAAGCAGCACGCGCTGTTTCTCGGCCGCGGCCCGATGCACCCGATCGCGATGGAAGGCGCGCTCAAGCTCAAGGAAATTTCGTACATCCACGCCGAGGCGTACCCGGCGGGAGAACTGAAGCACGGTCCGCTCGCACTCGTCGACGCGGACATGCCGA
Organism: Gammaproteobacteria bacterium; assembly: GCA_011391405.1. Classification (GTDB taxonomy): domain Bacteria; phylum Pseudomonadota; class Gammaproteobacteria; order Steroidobacterales; family Steroidobacteraceae; genus RPQJ01. Next base: position 12,674 of record JAABQQ010000143.1, on the reverse strand, counting down.
TCATCACGGTGGCGCCGAACAACGACCTGCTCGAGAAGCTGAAGTCGAACCTGATGGAGGTGCGCGCGCGCGGCGGCGAGCTGTACGTGTTCGCGGATCCGGAGTCAGGGATGGAATCGTCGGACGGCGTGCACGTGATCGAGATGCCGCGGCACGTGAGCTACTTCCAGGCGCCGGCGGTGTACACGATTCCGCTGCAGCTGCTGGCGTATCACTGCGCCATTCTCAAGGGCACGGACGTCGATCAACCTCGCAACCTCGCGAAGTCAGTCACGGTCGAATAGGCGCTGGCTCGTTGCCAGCGCCGGTCCAAGGCAATCTTCATAAATCTGATCGCTCTAATGCATTATAAATGATGCATTATTGCTTGATATTCGTAAAAAGCATCATATATGATGCTTTTATCGATTACCAAGGTCCCAGTACCCCCATGCTTCTAGTTGACGTCGGTCCGCTGCTCAAACAGGCCAGGCGTAAAGCCGGACTGTCGCAGGATCAACTCGCCCGACCGCTTGGGATGAGCCGCGCAACAATTTCGGCGATCGAAGGTGGCAGGTGCGAGGAGATAGGCTTCCAGAAGCTGGTGGCGCTGTTGGAGCGAGTAGGCCTCGAGATCACGGTAGCGCCGAGGAAGAGCCGGCCAACGATTGATGACCTGCGGGCGGAACGTCGAAGCTCGTGAAGAAGCCACCGCTTCACGTGTTTGCAGCCAATGCCGCTGTCGGGTCGATGACGCGATCTGACGTCGAGCCGGACACGATCCTTTTCGGTTATCGGGCTGACGTCAGGTCCGAAAGCGCGGTGTCGCTCACAATGCCGGTCCGGGCCGATCAATACGACTCGATGGCGGGCCTGTTGCCGCTCTTCGAGATGAACCTGCCCGAAGGCGCGCTGCGGGAACGACTGCGGCTGCAGTTCGCAAAGACCATTCCGGAGTTTGACGATCTGGATCTGTTGCAGATCGTGGGCACCTCGCAGATCGGCCGGCTGCGCTACTCGCTGCAGGAATCCGTCGAGGAGAACGTACCCACGCAGGACCTCACGGAGATACTGACGCACAAGGGTGGCGCAGACCTTTTTGCGCACCTGCTCGAGCGATTTGCCACGTACTCAGGCATCTCTGGCATGCAACCCAAGGTGCTGGTGCGCGAGGTCGAGGTGCCCCAGAAAGTTACGCATCATGGCGCCACTCACATCGTGAAGTCCTTCGATCCGCAGCAGTACCCCGAGCTTGCGGCCAACGAATTCATCTGTACTCGTGGCGCCGCGGCCGCAGGCATCGACACACCCCGGGTGCAGCTCTCCGACAATCGCCAGTTCCTGGTGGTAGACCGATTTGATCTGGCCGCAGACGGAACCTACCTGGGAATTGAGGATTTCTGCGTGCTCGACGGACGTCGCTCACACGGTCGATACGACGGATCGTATGAAGGCATTGCAAAGCGCATGACCGACTACGTGTCGCCGCGCGCGCTGGCCCGGGCCAAGGAACAGTTCGCGCTGATGGTGGTATACAGCTGCACCGTCGGAAATGGCGATGCGCACCTCAAGAATTTCAGTGTGATCTACCGGCACCCCGAGGATGAAGTGACGCTTTCGCCGGCTTATGACATCGTGTCCACGTTACCGTACATCGCAAAGGACACCCTGGCTCTCGAGCTGTCAGGTACCAGGGAATTCCCCGATCGGGCGCGTCTGCTGAAATTCGTGCGTCAAGTGACGGGAAAGTCCGGGAAGGCCGCTCAACAGTTGCTCGACCAGGTGGCCCCAGGTATCGACGTCGCGCTTCAACATGCCGACCACTATGGCCGTCGCCATGCCGATGCTGCGGAGTTCGCCGAGCGCATCGGTGAGGCCATGCATGCCGGCCTCAAACGCCTGCGGTCGTGACGACGTCCCCCGCTTTCAGTAGCAGGTCGATCTAGAGTCTTCCCCAACCTCGCCGCGCCGGATGGCCGCTGACCGTGCGCTACTGGAAAGGCCTGGCCCGTTCGATCAATTCGTCGAGGCCCGGCTCGTCGGAATTCCAGGGCTTGCCGGGATGTATGACCGAGACCTGGCAGCTCTCGGCCGCCTCGACCAGTTGCCGGTAACTGCCGGCTTTCAGGTCGGTGATATACGCCTGCTTGTTCTGGTCGTAGGCGAACATCTTCGGGCTGGCGAGCGTGCATTCGTTGCAGCTCGAGCACCGCAGGGTCTCGATATACGCGACATCGGGATTCGGTGCGGCCTCATCCTCCGCGGCGGCAGTGTCTGGAACCGCAGCGGCAATTGACGGCTGATCGCCCGGTGCCGCAGGAATGGCGGCTGGCGCAAGTGCGGCCGTATCGACGGCACGCCCCTGCTCCCAGGCTGCCTTCTCGCGCGCCAGCAGCGCCTCGGTGCGTGAATCATGAATGCCACCGAGCTCCTGGAGCCGATGCCAGGTTTCGCGACAACGCTGGGCGGCACGCATCATCCTTTCGTCGACGACGACCCGGCACAACAGGTCCGCATCGTCGACCGCAAGAACATAGGGCAATCCGGTCGCAGCATCAGCCGGCGGGGATTCCAGCCACTGCCGGGCGCTGATCAGGCCCTCGCCCCAATGGGCGCGCGGGATGACAGCGAAATGCCGATTGTGCCGCCGGTCGGCGAGCAGGAAATCGACGAACGTGAATGCCAGCTCCTCCGTCACGGCCTGCAGGTCCTGGTCCGCATACGTCAGGAACTCAAGCGGCCAATCGACGTCCGGTTGCGGATTGTTCTCGAGTGAAAAGCGGGTAGCGCTGTCGGAGCCCCTGCCCGGGTCGTAGCTGAACGCCGGGAAGGCCCGTGACTGCATGGCCGATGCGGCCGCGAGATAGCCGGGCAAGGTGCTCTCGCCGTCCGCTGGTGCGTAGACGCTGAAGAGCGTCGGCCCAGCATGACGCAGGCCCCGCTGGATGCCGTCGCGCATGTGCAGGAGATTGGACGCCGCGCTCTGCAAAACGAACGCGTCGCCGAACGTCATCGCCATGGACGCCAGCTGACTGCCGCGCATGCCGAACGAAAAACGACCCTGGCCCGGCGCCGCTTCCTCCAGGAGGTCCCGGACCTCGAGCAGCACCTTTACCGGCATGCCCGACGACAAGGCATTGCCGAGGTCGGCCTGCACGCCGGGCGCGTCGCTGTCGAGCGTCACCAGATAGTCCGGGAAAAACTGCAGTTCGGCCGCCGTGAAGTCCTGGCTTTGCATGCCGTCGAAAATGGGAGCATGCAGCTGCTCGACAAACTGCCCCTCGACTTCCAGCTCCGCCAGAGACAGCGCCTTCAGCAACGACAGCATGTCGGGCAGGCGATGACGGCAGGACTCCAGTGCAGCCGACACGTTGTCGAACGCGAAGCCGCCGTTGTTTGCTTCCTGCGCTCCAGGATCACCAGGGGGCGGGAAGAATGCCTGCTCGCGCAGCGTGCGAAGTGCCCACTCGATGCGCGCGCGTCGCGGTGTGTCCAGACCCCCCTGGCTTGCTGCGGGCGAGAGCAGCCTGGACATCGTCGCGAAATTGAACAGCGCCTGGTGCGAGCCACCGAAAGTCTGCTGCAGGTTTGCAACCTGAAAAGCGACCGCCGATCGCGCATAGTCCGCACGGAGTATGCCTTCGAGACGCAGGACCAGTGCATCGATGCGGAGACGCGCGGCACGCGCCTTGTCGCCTTGAACCACGGCCCACGCATGTCGCAGGAATCGGGAGGGCAACCGCGAATCGCATCCGGCCAGTTCGCCATCGACGGCCAGTGCGTTGCGCACAGCCGTCATTTCGCGCCGCCACGCATCGTCGGTGCCGGCACCAGCGACGGCTGTATCCCAGGCCTGCAGCAATGTGCCCTGTGCTCCTTTGGCGACGGCCTCCCGGATCAGGCGCTCGATATGCAGCGCACGCTTGCGCATCGCTTCGCCCTGCAGACCCTGCGGCGCTGCTGTTCGCAATGCTCCATCCACGGCGGCTGCGAGGGAGACCACGTACTCGCCAGGTCCTGCGGCGAGCACGACGGGAAAATCGTGACGGATCGACTCGAGCTTGCGGTACGGAGCCAGCAAAGCCGGTCGCAATCCCGCTGGCAACGGTTGCTCGGCTCCGCCATCGTCCGGCTGGCGACCCGTGAGATGAAAGACGACCTGTGACCTGAGCCGACTGTCCATGGCTATTGCGGCCATACGGTGAATTTATCGAGCTCAGCATCGAGCGTGCCGCGAACCTGGTCAGCGGTGCGCAGCTTGCCGGCGCCCCGGAGGTCCTCGTAGCAAGGCACTTCCGGATTGCGATAGAGAATCCCCACCGGGATCGGATCTTCGGACGACGCGATCTCGCGGGCGCGATTGATGTCCGCGGGATCGTGGGGCAGCTGGTTACGGTAGATTTTCTGCAGGGCGGGGCTGACGCGAATGCCATCGGCGTGCGTGAGCATCAACATGCGTTGCGGGTCGTGCACCCACGGTTCGAACATGTTGCCGACGAATTCCGGGCAACGCTGCAGGATGCGCACGAACGAAAAACCGCGATGCCGGTACGCGGCCGTCAGGATCTGGAACAGTGACTCGGGTATCCAGTCCACCGCCTGGGCGACGAAAGAGACGTTCTGCACGCCCAGCGTGACCGTGAGCGGGCTCAGTGCATCGAGATAGGAGCCCCGTGGCGTCGTGTTGCTTCTGGTCCCGATCGGCGACGTCGGCGAAGCCTGCTTCTTGGTCAACCCATAGATGTGGTTGTCGTGCAGCAGCACGGTCATGTTCATGTTGTAGCGGATCGCGTGGATCCAGTGTGCGGCGCCGATGCTGCAGCAGTCGCCGTCGCCGGTATTTACGAACACGTGCAGGTCGGGGCGCGCGAGCTTGATGCCCTCGGCGATCGGCAGCGCGCGGCCGTGGATGCCGTGGAAGCCGTACGTGCGCATGTAGTGCGGGAGCCGGCTTGAGCACCCTATGCCCGAGACGAAAACGGTCTTTTCCGGTCGCAGGGCCTCGTCGCGGCACAGGCGCTGCATCGCCGCCAGGATCGCGTTGTCACCGCAGCCCTTGCACCAGCGCGGCACGCCGCCCTGGTAGTCCTCGAGCGCGTAGTTCTCCTCGGCAAAATGGTGCAGGCACAGCGTTGCGGCGCTCATCGCGAAGTCTCCAGGTGCGCCAGGCGTCCACGCAGCTCGGTATAGACGGTTCCCGGCTTGATCGGTCGCCCGCGCACCTCGGTCCAGCAGTCGACGTCGACGAGGTAGCGCGCCCGCAACAGCATTGCGAGCGCGGAGTAGCGGCGATTGGATTCGTCGATCAACGGGTCGTTCGGATCGTCTGACCAGTTGCCTTCGACCGTGATGACCTGGCGGAAGCCCCGCAGGATTTCACCGATGCCGGGCTGCATCGGTTGCAGGAACGTCAGGTGCGTGGAGGAGACGCGGTGACCTTCGCCGCGCAGCCGCGCCACTGCCTCCTCGATTGCGCCCCTGGTGCCGCCCCAGCCGACCACGAGCAGCTCGCCCTCGCGGTCGCCAAACACCGGAGGCGGAGTGAGAGTCTTCTGCAGCGTCGCGAGCTTCATGCTGCGCGCGCGCATTCCCTGCTCGTTGATCTCCGGGTCGTAGGCGACGCGACTGTTGCGATCGTGCGCGAGACCGGTCAGCGTGTGCATGCCGTTCGGCTGCCCTGGGACGAAGCGCCGGCTGAGACCGGTGACTGGATCCCAGTCGTAAGGTTTTGCGCCGTCCGGAACCGGGTTCTGGTCAACCGGAGGCGCGAGCCATTCCGTGGAGAACTGCGGACGTGGGAACGGTTGCTGCGCCGTTGCGAGGCTTGCATCCGACAGCACGACGACGACCATGTTGAAGGTTTCGGCGAGCCGTCGCGCCGTGATCATCGAATAAAAGCAGTCCTCGATCGTGCCTGGCGCCAGGACGACCTTGGGCGCGTCGCCGTGACTGCCGAACATGACGGTGAGCAGGTCGCCCTGCTCGACTTTCGTTGGCTGGCCCGTGCTCGGCCCCCCGCGCTGCACGTTGACGACGACGAGCGGAATTTCCGCCATGACGGCGAGGCCAAGTCCCTCCTGCTTCAGCGAATAGCCTGGCCCGGAGGTGATCGTCACGGCAACCTTGCCCGTGTAGGAGGCGCCAATGGCAAAGGCGCACGCCGCGATCTCGTCCTCGGCCTGGTGCACGATGCCACCCGCGCGTTCGAACACGTCGCTGAGGTAGTGCGAAGCGGACGTCGCCGGCGTGATGGGGTACATCGCGCAGATGTCCATGCCGGAGGCGAGTACACCGAGCGCGATGGCCGTGTTGCCGTTGATGACGACCTGCGGCACCGTCGCCTTGACCGCGGGCACCCGGTATTTGAAATCGAGATTCGACTCCGCCCATTGCCAGCCGGTTTCGAGCAAAGCCACGTTCGACGAGATGACCTTCGCATCCTTCTTGCCGAAGATGAACGCGATCTGGTCCCGTGCAAGATTCATGTCGAGGCTGTAGATGTTGCAGAGCATCCCGAGCACGAACATGTTCTTGCCCTTGCGCGGGTCAGGGACCAGCGCGCGACACTCCGTCTCCATCGGAACTTCGTAGACCCTGTAGCCTTCGGCGACGAGCCGGTCGCGGGTTTCCGCATACTGACCGGCGATCTTCGCGTCGTCGTGCTCCGCCCACATGTTTTCCAGCAGCACGATGCAACCGGGTTTGAGTTCACCCGCGTTGACCCGGCCCAGCAACACCTGCTCGTTGAAGGCGACCGCGATGTCGGCCTCGTCGCCGCCGTTCGTGATCTGGTGCGAGCCGATGCGAATCCGGTTGCCGCTCGCACCCGCGACACTGCGCGCAGGAGGCTGAATCTCCGCCGGGATGATTTCCACCGTCCACACGCCGTTACCCGTGCGCGCGGCAATCGAGCCGAACGACTGGCCGCACTTCTGCGCGCCCTCGCCCGAGTCGCTCATGATCTCGATCACGTGCTGATCGAGCGTCTGCAGGTGTTTGGCGACGGTCGCGGCCGAACCCATGCGGGCGGCATTGGCTCGCGCGGGCAGGGGCGTCACTGCATTCATGGCGAATTCACCTCGGCACGCGGATGCGGGCAAAGCCGCGTTCCGCACGATCGATGCCAAACATTCGAGAACCCGGCTCCACCGCGGCATCGCAATACAGATGATCGGTGTCGCGCAAACCCAGGAACGCTTTCATTGCACGGGCCGCGCGGCGTCCGGCACCCATGGCTTCGATGACGGTGGCGGCGCCCGTCACGATGTCGCCGCCGGCAAAGACCCCAGGAATCGACGTTGCGAGGCTTGCATCCGTGGCGATGTAGCCGCGCTGGTCGAGTTGCAATTTTGACGTCTGGCCGATGATCGGATTGGCGTTGGTGCCGATCGCATAGACCACCATGTCGGCCTCGATTTCGAATTCGCTGCCGGCTTCGGGGACGGGACGGCGCCGCCCGGAGGCGTCCGGTTCGCCGAGCGTCATGCGGATGCACCGCACGGCGCGGACGTTGCGCTTGCCGTCGTCCAGCAGCTCGACGGGGCTGGCGAGCCAATGGAATTCGATCCCTTCTTCTTCGGCGTGGTGGAGCTCCTCTGCACGAGCTGGGGCTTCGGCGCGGCTGCGCCGGTACAGGCAGCGGACGCTCTCTGCGCCGACACGACGGCTGACGCGCAGCGCATCCATCGCCGTATTGCCCGCACCGATGACGACGACGCGCCTGCCCGGCTGCAAGGGCGTGTCGTAGTCTGGAAACTCCCGCGCATGCATGAGGTTGCAACGCGTCAGCAGCTCGTTGGCCGAGAGCACGCCGTTCAGGGACTCCCCGGGAATCCCCATGAAGCTCGGGTAGCCCGCGCCGGTGCCGACGAACACCGCATGGAATCCCATCTCCTCGACCATCTGCTCGACCGTGAAGAGCCGGCCGACCAGTGTGTTGCACTCGAAGCGGATGCCGAGCGCCTCGAGTTTCGCAATCTCTGCATCGACCACCTTGTTCGGCAGGCGGAAATCGGGAATGCCGTACTTCAGCACACCGCCCGGCTCGTGGAAGGCTTCGAACACTGTGACTTCGCAACCTGCCTTGGCCATGTCGGCTGCGCATGCCATGCCCGCAGGTCCGGATCCGACGATGCCGACCTTGAAGCCACTGGGCTGGATGTACGGCACGTTGGACCATCGTTCGCGGATCGCCATGTCGCCGACCCAGCGCTCCAGCCTCCCGATGGCCACCGGCTCGAGGGTGTCGCCGACCGTGCAGGATCCCTCGCATTGCGATTCCTGCGGACACACTCGTCCGCACACGGCCGGCAACAGGTTCGTCGCGGTGATCACGTCGTACGCACCGCGATAGTCGCGGGCCGTGATGCGCTGGATGAAATCGGGAATCGCAATGCCCACGGGGCATCCCGCGACGCAGGGTTGCTCGGGGCACATCAGGCAGCGTTCCGCCTCCAGTTGTGCGTCCTCGATGAGGTAGCCCAGGTTCACTTCGTCGAAATTGCAGGCGCGCTCGGCTGGATCCTGTTCGTGGGCAGGCGTGCGCGCCTGCGGGATCATCCGTATCGTCTTCTTCTTTGGCCTCGCATCGCCTGGCATGACAAGGTCACTCCGCTACGACCGGCTGTCCGGTCAGGCTGCGCATGCGGCAGTTCTCGTTGAAACGCTCGGTGGCGGCAAGTTCCGTCGCGCGGTAACGCTGCAGGCGGAACATGAGATCGTCGAAGTCCACGAGATGACCGTCGAAGTCGGGACCGTCGACGCAGGCAAACTTCACGGTCTCGCCGACCTTGACGCGGCATCCGCCGCACATGCCGGTGCCATCCACCATCACCGGGTTCAGGCTGACGATCGTGCGGATGCCACTGCTGCGAGTCGCTTCGGCACACCCTTTCATCATCACGGGCGGGCCGATGGCAACGCATTCGTCGATGTCCCGGTGTTTTGATATCGCAAGCCGGATGCCCTCGGTGACCAGGCCCTTGATGCCGGCGGAACCGTCATCGGTACAGACGATGAGTTCGTCGCATGTGGCGCGAAATTTGTCTTCCCAGAACATCAGGTCGCGATTGCGGAATCCGAGGATGCCGATCACGTACGCGCCGCTTTCCTTGTAGCCCCGCGCCTGCGGATAAACCGGCGCGACCCCCAGGCCGCCGCCCACGCACAGGACCTTGCGCGCCTTGCCGATGTGGCTCGGAACACCCATCGGACCGACGAGAGCGACGAGCCGGGTCCCGACGCGGCAGTCGCGCTGCATTTCACGCGTGGTCTTGCCGACCGCCTGGATGACCAGGGTGACCGTCCCGCGCTCTCGATCGTAGTCCGCGATCGTCAGCGGGATGCGCTCCCCGTGCTCGCTGGCCATGACGATGACGAACTGCCCGGGGCGGGCTGCCCGGGCCAGTTGCGGGTGCTGAACCTCAAGCAGGAACGTAACGTCTGAAAAGTCCTGCCGGGATACGACCTCGTACCCGGCAACTCGTGCCTGGTTCATCCTTTTCCCCCTGTGCTGCTGCGTTTTTGCCCGAAGCTTGCAGCCGAAACAATCAGGGTAATTGCCGATCCGGGCACGCGGTCGCGCAGCGAAACGCGCCATGCCGGGGGGTTGCGCTGCGCCCGCGCCACAGGACGTGGCACCGGGAGTGTGGCTGGTTACCGGACTACGTCAGTGGCAACCCGGATATGAGTGCGGGATATCCGGTCCTCGCTCATTCATTCGCAATTGCCTGCAGTTCCTGCATGACGATGAAGACGTCGTCCGCTTCGACTATCCTGACGCGTACTTCAAACGGTGCGGTGACCTGAATGCCCAGACATTCCTTCGTGGTTCGACAGATCGGACGTCCCGCCATCGTCGCGGCGCTACTGGGCACCCTCCTCGCGGCCTCGGGCGTAGCTTTCGCTGCCGACGACGACTTTACCGTCCGTGTGGATCGGGTACTGGCAAAAACGCCGCTCATCGACGCCCACAACGACCTGCCGTGGGAATTGCGCGATCGATCGAAGGGAGCGCTGGCGTCGATCGATCTACGGTCGGATACGGCGAAACTTCCTGTGCCCGAAGGCGGCGCACCCTTGATGACGGACATTCCGCGCCTGCGCGCAGGGCGCGTAGGCGGGCAGTTCTGGTCGGTCTGGGTGCCGACGGAGCTCAAGGGCAACGATGCGGTGCAGGCGACGCTCGAGCAGATCGATCTCGTCAAGCGGATGGTGGCGACGTATCCCGCCGATTTCCAGATGGCGTACACCGCAGACGACGTGCGCCGTATCCATCGCTCGGGAAAAATCGCGTCGCTGATCGGCCTCGAAGGCGGACACTCGATCAACAACTCGCTGGCGACGTTGCGGATGATGTACGACCTGGGCGCGCGCTACATGACGCTGACGCACACGCGGAACACCGGCTGGGCCGACGCAGCGACGGACACTCCGACGCACCAAGGACTGACGCCCTTCGGCCTGGAGGTCGTCGGGGAAATGAACCGGCTGGGTATGCTGGTCGACCTGAGCCATGTCTCGCCAGACGCGATGCAGGCCGTGCTCGCAGTCACCGAGGCCCCGGTGATCTTCTCCCACTCCTCGGCACGGGCGATCAACAGTCACCCGCGCAACGTTTCTGACGACCTCCTGCGGCTGGTCGCGAAGAACGGCGGCGTGGTGATGGTTAATTTCTATCCAGCCTACGTCTCCGAGGCCGCGAATCAATGGGAGGCGGATTACGCTGCCGAACACACACGCTACAACTCGCCGCCGTATGCGGGGCTGTACATCGGCCAGCCTGAAAAGGCGGAAGCAGCACTTGAAGCCTGGGAGAAGGCACATCCGAAGCCGGTCGTGACCCTGGCAGAAGTCGCCGATCACATCGAACACATTCGCAAGGTTGCGGGGATCGACAACGTCGGCATCGGCTCCGACTTCGACGGCATTCCCGCGACACCAAAGGGCCTGGAGGCAGTCGACCGGTATCCGGCATTGCTCGCGGAAATGATGCGTCGGGGATGGTCGGATGCGGATGTCGCGAAGCTCGCAGGAGCGAACGTGTTGCGCGTGATGGAACAGGCCGAGCAGGTTGCGGCAAGGCTCCAGGCGGCGCGACCGCCGTCCGAGGCGCTGCTGCAGGCTGAGCCTCGCTCGTAAGCGCGATCAGCCCGGTCCTGTTATTTGCCTGCATCCGCTGACGAGCGGATGATGCCTTTGAACGACGCTGCCTTGCGCTGACCGTCCATGGTCCGCGGCACGGTTCGCCAGGTCAACTGCGTCGCGCCCACATTACGAGGTGTGCGACATGAGCATTCATTTCCGGAAGTTTCTGGCTGCGTCCCTGCTGGTCACGACTGTGTGCGTCCAGCCAATCGTGGGCAGGACGGCTGTCGATCCCTATCCGAATGGCTGTGTAAGCTGCCACGTGCTCGACAAGAGCAAAGGCAAGGACGAGCGCTTGAGCGTTGCCCTCCAGCAATGGACGGCTGGAAAGATCGAGCCCGGCCTGCTCGCGAAGAGCAAGGCCAGCGCACCGGCGGGGCTCACGCTGAAGGGCAAACATCCTGCCGCGGACGACTCGCTCGAGGACATCCCGGGTGCGTGCCTGGACTGCCATGACACTGGCTCGAAGAAGGCACCGCCTTTTTCACGCCTGCTGCACCTGGTGCATCTCGTCGGTGGCACGAACAATGCCTACGTGACGACGTACAAGAGCGACTGCATGAGTTGCCACAAGCTCAGCACGCAGACCGGGGAGTGGACGATGCCGAGCGGCCCGGAGAAATAGCAGCAGCGCAGTCTCTGGCTGGAATTCAGCCGAAGATCCGCTTCATCACCGGGACCATGCGCCGCGGTCCCGCGATCGCGGCGGCGGACGCCATGCCACCCATCATGGCGCCGGCAACACCGCAGGACATCACGTCCTGCCCGGTGAGCCAGAGCCCCTTGATGCGGGTGCGCGGTCGCAACCAGCTCTGTCGGAAGCGTTCGGGATCGTGGTCCAGCCCGTAGAGTTCGCCGCGACCGTAACCACAGAAGTGCTGCATCGACAGGGGTGTCGACACCTCCCAGTAATCGACGTGCCCGCGCACCTGCGGCACCTTGTCGTAGAGATGCTCGAGCAGGCGCTCGCCATACGATTGCTTGAGTGCGTCGTAATCGTCGCCGCGCTTGCCCCAAGTGCTGCCCGCCCATTGCTCGAAGATTTCGTAGGGCGCTGGCGCCACGATTTCGATCGTCGAACGACCCGGGTGACGCCGTTCGAATGAAGGATCTTTCGCTGAAGGGAAAGACAGGTACACGACCGGAAACGGACCGTGCGGATCCAGCAGGAAGCGGTCGAGCGCTCCGTCGTAATCGTTGCCGCCCGGGTAGATCCAGTAGTTGGTCTTCGGCAGGCTGAGTTCCTGCGCTGTCCCCAGCAGACCGATGTAAACGCCGAGGTGGCCGATGCTTGGCTTCACGGTCCTGAGCAGGCTGTCGTAGCCGTGTTCCTGCACTACCTGTGGCGGCAGCAGTCTGGTGAAGGTGTTGATCGCTCCAGCGCTCGAAATGACCACCTTGCAGTCGATCACGTGACCGTCCGCCATGCGAACGCCACTCACCTTGCCGTCGCGCAGCAGCACCTCATCCACCCGCGCGTAGGTAAAGACTTCGCCTCCCATGGCACGGATACGGGGCAGGATCGCTTCGCCGATGCGCCACGCGCCGCC
>JAABQQ010000142.1 GCA_011391405.1 Gammaproteobacteria bacterium | reverse complement strand
CCGCGCCCATGCCCAGCCCGCGGGCGTCGTCACGGCCGGCGGCCTGACGCTTGACGAAGAGCGGCAGTCGGTGTCGAAGGGCGGCCGCGAGGTCGACCTGTCGGGTGTCGAATTCCGGCTGCTGCGCTATTTCATGCTGCACCCCGGCCAGGTGCTGTCGAAGACGCACCTGGCCGAACACACCTACGACAACGACTCCGAGCGCGACAGCAACGTCATCGAGGTCTACGTCAACCGACTGCGCAACAAGCTGGGGGCCGCCATGATCACGACACGTCGCGGCCAGGGTTACGTCTTCGGGCCGCCGGGCTGATGCGCTCTCTGCTCGCGCCGCTGGTCACCGGCCTGCTGCTCAGCCTGGCCGTCGTCTTCGGCGTGCAGTGGTCGGTGGTGCAGGTGGCGATCGACGAGGTGATCCAGGAGTACATCGCCGGTGAACTGGCGCAGGACGCCGACGAGCTGTTCAGCGGCCTGTCACTCGACCCGGGACGCGATGCCTCTCTGGCCCTGGCGCACTTCGACCCGCATTACCTGGCGCCGCTGTCGGGCCGCTACTACCAGATCCAGCTCGATCGAACCACGGCGATGCGTTCGCCGTCGCTGGTGCGCGAAGCGCTCGCCGTGCCAGAGGTCGGCCAAGGCCAGCGCAACGTCATCCAGGCCGTCGGGCCCAAGGGGGAGGTACTGCTGGTCAGCGCTACCGGGTACGCGCTGCAGGGACGCCGCGTCACGATCGCCGTGGCCGGCGACCTGACTTCGGTTCGCGCGCAGTTCGACCGCCTGATGGCGCGCTATACCCGCGTCTCGCTGATCATGTTCGCGCTGCTCGTGATCCTGCAGATCGGCATCGTGCGGCTGGCGCTGACCCCCTTGCGGCGCGTGCAGGCGGACGTGGGTCGCCTCGAGGAGGGGGCCATCGATCAGCTGGGCGAACGGGTGCCGTCCGAGGTGCGGCCGCTGGTGCGCGAGGTCAACCGCCTGCTGGCCCTGCTGGCGCAGCGGCTGCGCCGCTCGCGCGACGCGCTCGGCAACCTGGCGCACGCGCTCAAGGCGCCGCTGACCGTGCTCACGCAGCTCGCCGACGACGACCACGTGCGGCGGCATCCCGTGCTCGGCCCACAGATCGCCGAACAGCTGCAGATCCTGCGCAGCCGCATCGACAGCGAGTTGCGGCGGGCCCGCGTGGCCGGCGGGCGCGCCAACGGCACGCCGCTCGACCTGCAGGCGGAGATCGAAGCGCTCGTCGACACCCTGCGCAAGCTCCATCGCGACCGCCGCTTCGACATCGTCTGCCGCATCGAACCCGGTGCGCGCTTCAGGGGTGACCGCGAGGACCTGCTCGAGCTGTGCGGCAATCTGCTCGACAACGCCTGCAAGTGGGCGCGCTCGCGCGTGCTCGTTTCGGTGCGACACAACGGCGGGCTGAAGCTGACGGTCGAGGACGACGGGCCCGGTTGTTCGCCCGAGGGCATCGGCCGCATCGCGCAGCGCGGCGTGCGCTTGGACGAAGCCACCGAAGGGCACGGCCTCGGGCTCGCCATCGCCAGCAGCATCGCCGCGTCCTATGGCGCCGAACTGCATTTCGGGCGCTCGCAGGAGCTCGGCGGCTTTGCCGTGAGCCTGAGCTTCCCAGCCGGCTGAAGGCGGGCCGGTCGCCCGGCCGCGCGGACCTTCAGCTTCGTTTCATCTTCGCTGGGTATGGTTGCCTGATCGGCTGCAGCGGTCTGCTGCTCCGCGCCCGACCCTGCGTCGCCGGCGCTGGCGCCGACCGCCCTTCGGTGCCCCACCACACGCCCCTCGCGAGGAAGCCAGATGACTGCTTTTGCCGTTTACAGCCCGACGAACCCGATCAGCCAGCTCACCGACGCCCTGCTGGCGCCGGGGTCGGGCCTGGCTATCGTCCCCGGGTCGATCGTACTCAAGGCCTCCGGTGCCAACGCGGTCAACTTCTACGACGGCACGCTGGCGGCGCTCGGCGTCGGTTCCGGCCTGCTGTTGACCTCGGGCACGACGCCGGGGACCTCGAATACGATGCCGTGGTTCGGCGACGACAACAGCGCGACCAGCGGCTTCTACAACGGCGACGCCGACATCGACGCCGTCGTCAATACCGTCTTCCAGACCCAGTCGTACGACGCCACCACGCTCGAATTCGACATCACGGCCGGCGCCACCGACACCTCGGTGAGCTTCGACCTCGTATTCGGTTCCGACGAATACCCGGAATGGGTCGACCAGTTCGTCGACTGCGCGATCTTCATGGTCAACGGCGTCAACTACGCGCTGTTCAACCACGACCCGATGCACCCGCTGAGCGTCGTCAGCTCGAATCTGGCGGCCGGCTATTTCCAGGACAACGCCGGCAACGCATTGCCTATCGAATACGACGGCGTCAGCCACGTGCTGAAGATCGTCGCGCCGATCACCCCCGGCGCCGTCAACCACCTCAAGATCGGCATTGCCGATACCGGCGACCACATCTACGACAGCGGCATCTTCATCACCAATCTCGCCGCCGGCAACATCCCGGGTTCGGGCGTCGTCACCACCTCGCCTGACAGTTGCACCAACGGCGCCGATGTGGTGACGGGGTCGGCCCAGGACGAATATTTCGACCTCCAGGGCGGCGACGACACCCTCTACGCCGGCGCGGGCGACGACATCGTGGTCGCTGGTGCGGGCAAGGACAGCGTCTACGGCGGCAGCGGCCAGGACCAGGTCAAGGGCGACGGCGGCGACGACAGCATCGACGGTGGTGACGGCGACGACACCGCAGTCTATGCCGGGGCCAGCGCCGGCTATGGCCTGAGCTACGACA
>JAABQQ010000141.1 GCA_011391405.1 Gammaproteobacteria bacterium | reverse complement strand
TTCCGTTGGTGCCCAAGCCCCTCACATCCAACAGTAAAGCGGAAGGTCGATTCGACAAGCGGGACTTTACCTACGACCCGGATGCTGACGAGTACGAGTGCCCGGCTGGCGAGCGTGCTACTCGTCGATTCGCGACACAAGAGAACGACCTGACGCTGCACAAATACTGGTCGTCGGCCTGTCCGCGCTGTCCGTTGAAGGCGAGATGCACGACGTCCGCCTATCGACGAATCACGCGGTGGGAGCATGAGCACGTGCTGGAGCGAATGCAGATCCGACTCGACGCGACGCCGCAAGCAGCGGTCGCTCGGCGGCAGACTGTCGAGCATGTGTTTGGCACCCTCAAATGCTGGATGGGCACCACACCATTGCTTACCAAGACCCTGCCAAGGGTTAGGGCGGAGGTTAGCCTGGCGGTAATCGCCTACAACATGAAGCGGATGATCAAGATCATGGGTGCGCGAGCCCTAGTTCAGGCGATCGCTGCCTGATTGGTTCAAGCTTTTTTCCTTGCAGCGCCGCCGCACCAAAAAGTGCTGCTGCCCATGGATGGCGTCCAAGCTTGGGTTTTCACACAGCCTCGGCCGGTAGCGGACGCACTCTCTTGCGATCATTCGCGGTCTCGGGACAGCGCCGGGTTGCGCTGCACGCACGACACGCAGCGGTACGGCGAGAGCCGGCAACCGGGAACAAATGCGGGTCGCGATCGTGCGCGGACGCGGCGGTTCAGGCTCCCGACTCGCGTGGTAGCCTCGATGCTGCCGAACACCCGGGCGGCGAGCATCCTTCGCCGGGGACATGACTTGGGAACTTCGATGCCCCTCTCCATAGCTGGCCGCCCTCACCGTGCCGCGCTGAGAACCCGCCTGTTCGCCATCACCATCGCAATCGCCTGCGCTGGCCCTCTGCCGGCGATGGCGCAAGCACCGGGGCTGACGCCGGAAACTGAACTGGCGATTGCCGATCTGGTCACCAAGGCGCTCGCCGAAACCTCGGTACCAAGCGTTTCCATCGCCATCGTCAAGGATGGGGAGCTCGCCTACGCGAAGGCATTCGGCGCCGCCCGGCTCGATCCCCGGACGGCCGCGGCCCCAGGGTTGCGCTACAAGATCGCCTCCAACAGCAAGCAGATCGCCGCTGCCGCCGTCCTGCTGCTTGTCGAGGAGGGCAAGCTTTCGCTGGACGACCGTGTGTCGCGCTTCTTTCCCCAGCTCACCCGCGCTGGCGACGTCAGCGTGCGGCAACTGCTCAACCACACCAGCGGCTACCAGGACTACTACGCGGTCGACTACCTGAGTCCGGGAATGCAGCGCGACGTGACGCCCGATGCCATCCTGGCGATATACGCGCAAAAGGCGCTCGATTTCGAGCCGGGCACACGGTATCAGTACAGCAATACGAACTATGTCCTGATCGGGCGGATCATTGAACAGGTCAGCGGCGAGCCGCTGGCGGAGTTCCTCCGCACGCGCATCTTCGAAAAGCTCGGCATGGACAGCGCCATCGACGTCAATGTCCGGCCGCTCGGGCCGGACGATCCGGCGGGCTACACCCGGTACGCGCTCGGTCCGGTCCGGGAAGTGGCCTCCGAGGGCAGGGGCTGGATGTGGGCCACCGGGGAACTGGCGATGACGGCAGCCGACCTGGCCAAGTGGGACATCTCGCTCATGGAAGGCAGCCTCCTGAGCCCGGAATCGCTGGCGGCGCTGAGCACGGCGACGCTGCTCGAAGACGGCACGGCGTCCAATTACGCGCTTGGCCTGGGCGTGTCGCAGATGGCCAATGGCCACCGACGCTGGGGCCACACCGGGGGCGCTTCCGGTTTCCTCAGTTCGAACGCGACCTATCCGGATGACCGCATTGCGATCACGGTGCTGAGCAACGGCGAAGGCGAGGCGTTCCGGACGATCGCGGCCGAGATCGAGAAGCTGCTGCTCGCCCCCGCGGAGGATCCGGCGACCGCCAACAGCCTGGCGCGCGCGCGCCAGCTCTTCGTTGGCCTGCAGAACGGCCAGCTCGACCGGACCATGATCACCGAAGACCTGAGTGGTTTTTTCAACACCCAGGTGCTCGAGGATTTTGCCAGCTCGCTGGCGCCGCTGGGCGAGGTGGTCAGCATCAGCCAGGCCAGCAGGGGCGCACGGGGCGGCATGGCCTATCGCACGTTCGTAATCACCACGAAGAGCAAGAAGAAGCTGAGCGTCGAAGCTTACGTCGAACCCGACGGTCGCTTCGACCAGTACCTGGTCAGCGAGATACCGGGCTGAACCCTGTTGATTCGGCAGCACGGGCGGCGAACTTCGCCGCCCGCGTCGGGCAATATCGCGCCGGAATCAGCCTTGCGGCGGAGCCTGGGCCTGGAGCTCCTGGTTCTCGGCACGAAGACGGCGATTGCAGTCCTGCAGGCGCTGCAGCTGCGCGTCCTTGTCGACGACAGCGGCCTCGCTTACCGCCGGAGCGGGCTGGATGGTCTGTAGCCTCGGCATCGTCTGGGCGCTGGCTACTCCCGGCCCGCGGCTCTCAGGCGCCGCAGCACTTCTTGTACTTCTTGCCCGAGCCGCAGGGACAGGGGTCGTTGCGTTCGGGGGTGGCGGCTCGGCGGATGGGCTCGCGCGGCGTCAGGGACTCGAGGCGGTGGCAGTGCAGGTCGTGCAGCATGTCGCTGAGGCCGGCGTGGATTTCCAGGCGCTCGGTGTAGGGCAGCGGCGTCGGTGCCCCGCCCTCTTCTTCGGGCGGATAGCTGCCGACGGCCAGGGCCTCGACGTAGGCCTCGACCTCGCCGATCCAGTCGTCCTTCTCGATCCACGCGTCCCAGGCGTCGCTGCGCAGCTCCA
>JAABQQ010000140.1 GCA_011391405.1 Gammaproteobacteria bacterium | reverse complement strand
CACGTCGCGGCAGAGATGCTGGAGTCCGGAGCGGCGGTGGAGGCGCGCTATCTCAGTCTGCTGCGCGACCTGCGCAGCGCGGTGAGCCTGCCCATCGTCATGAAGCTGTCGCCGTTCTTTTCCTCGCTGCCGAATTTCGTCAAGCAGCTGGAATTGGCCGGCGCGCAGGGCGTTGCGCTATTCAACCGCTTCTATCAGCCCGATATCGATCTGGATGCGTTGTGCGTGGTGGACCATCTGCACCTGTCCTATCCCGACGAGGCGCTGTTGCGCATCCGCTGGCTATCGATTTTGCACAGCCGCACCCGACTGACCCTGGCCGCCACCGGCGGTGTTCACAGTCATGAGGAGGCCCTCAAGCTGCTGCTGGCCGGCGCCGATGTCGTGCATCTTGCATCCTGCCTGCTGCAGCATGGACCGGCCAAACTCGCGCAGATTTTGCATGACATGGAACACTGGATGGCCGAGCACGAATATGTGTCGGTCGCCCAGCTCAAGGGCAGTATGAGCCAGAAAAATCTCTCCGACCCTGCCGCCATGGCGCGCGCCAGCTATCTGCGCGTGCTGGACAGTTTTTCTCCGCGGCCGGGCGTGTGGTCTTGAATCGTCCTGGTTCTCTGCTCGCCATCAGGACGCAAAATCTATCCCGTCACCGTGCACGGAAATCATGGTGCCGGCCTCGCCTGCGATGATCCGCGAGAGGTCCTCCAGCGCGCCGATGGCCGATTTTTTGCCAGTCGCCTGGGCGAAGGCGCACGCGGCGGCCACCTTCGGTCCCATGGAGCCCGCCGCGAAACCGATGCCGGATAGTGCGGCGGGCGTGGCCCGGCGGATCGCGCGCTGCGTCGGGGTGCCCCAGTCGAGGTAGACGGCATCGGCGTCGGTCAGCATCACGAACAGGTCGGCATCGAGTTCACGCGCCAGCAGTTCGGAGCAGAGGTCCTTGTCGATCACCGCTTCGACGCCGATCAGTTTGCGGTCGGCGCCTTTCTGGTACAGGGTCGGGATGCCGCCGCCGCCGGCGCAGATCACCACCGTGCCCTGGTCGAGCAGCCATCGGATCGGGCGGATCTCGAAGATGCGCTTCGGCAGCGGCGAGGGAACGACCCGCCGCCACTTCGCGCCGTCCAGCTTGACCACCCAGCCCTTTTCCGCAGCCAGGCGGTCGGCTTCATCCTTCTCATAGACCGGACCGACGAACTTGGTCGGGTTCTGGAAGCCGGGGTCATCCGGGTCCACCTCGACCATCGTCAGCACCGTGGCGAACGGGACCTCGAACGGCAGCAGGTTGCCGAGTTCCTGCTCGATCATGTAGCCGATCATGCCCTCGGTCTCGGCGCCGAGCACGTCCAGCGGGAAGGCTTCATCGGGCTTGTAGGCCGCGCCCTGCAACGCGAGGAGGCCCACCTGCGGCCCGTTGCCGTGGCTGATGACGACCTGGTGTGTTGGGACGAGCGGCGCGATCGCCTTGGCCGCGACGCGCACGTTGGCGCGCTGCACCTCTGCGGTCATCGGCTGACCCCGTTTCAGTAGGGCGTTGCCGCCCAGCGCGATGACGATGCGCATGCCTCAGCCTCCCAGGGTTGCGACGAGCAGGGCCTTGCATTCCTGCTGGGTGGGGTCCGGAACGGCCAGTAGCGAGCGCTTGCGAAGATTGAAGCTCATGGGAGCGCACTTCTCTGGGAATGATGGATGAGCCGGATCAGTACGCCGGATCGCGCGAAATCGGGCAGGTCATGCAATGGCCGCCGCCGCGACCGCGGCCGAGTTCGGCGCCGCGGATCGTGATGACCTCGATGCCGGCCTTGCGCAGCAGCGTGTTGGTGTGGGTGTTGCGGTCGTAGGCCACGACCACACCGGGCTCCAGCGCCACGACGTTGTTGCCGTCATCCCATTGCTCGCGTTCGGCCTCGTAGGCGTCGCCACCGGTAGCAATCACCCGCAGATCCTGTAGCCCCAGCGCATCCTTGACGACCTCCAGCAGATGCTTGCCGTCCTTGCGTACCTCGATACCGCCATCGGCATCCTTCGGGTAAATGCTATAGCAGCAGATCTGGTCGACCACTTCGCGGAACATCGTGACCGCGTCGCGATCGAGGAAGGTGAACACCGTGTCGAGGTGCATCGTTGCGCGACGCTTCGGCATCTGGCAAGCGATCACGCGCGTCGCGGCGCCGTTCTTGAAGAGTTCGCGTGCCACTTGAACCACCGCCTGACGGGTCGTGCGTTCGCCCATGCCGATCAGCACCGCCCCTTTGCCAATGGGCATGACATCGCCGCCCTCCATCGAGGCGCCCGCGAAATTCTCGTCGGAATCGCCCCACCAGATGCGGAAGTCACCCCCCGCGAACAGCGGGTTGAACTTGTAGACAGTGCGCTGCAGCAGGGTCTCCGGCTTGCGCGCGGGCCAGAACATCGGGTTGCAGATGACACCGTTGTAGACCCAGCTGGAGGGGTCGCGCTGGAACAGCGTGTTCGGGATCGGCGGCAGGATGAACTTCGTGTCGCCGAAGGCCTCGACCAGACAGTTCCGATTGGGTGCCTCCGGCAGGTCGGCGTTCGTGATGCCGCCGATTAGGTGCTCGGCGAGCTGCTGGGATGGCATCTCGTCGAGCCAGGGGCGGATCGCGTCGGCCGTGAGCGGGCCTACGGCATTCGCCGTGATCAGGCGATCAAGCGCAAACCGGCGTCCCTCCGGCACGTCGAGCGCCTGCGCCAGCATGTCGTGGAGGTCGAGCACCTCGACGCCGCGCTCCTGCATCTTGAGCACGAAGTCGTAATGGTCTTTTTGCGCCTCGTGCACCCAGATGACATCGTCAAACAGCAGGTCGTGGC
>JAABQQ010000139.1 GCA_011391405.1 Gammaproteobacteria bacterium | reverse complement strand
CTCAGGGCCAGGATCGAACTGCTCGCCCGCTCGGCATCGGCATTGCGCTGGGCATAGTAGGGATCGAAGTCCTGCGCCGAGCGGCGCACCAGCTCCTCGACCTGGCGCTTGCCCAGGGTCTTGCCCGTGTGCTGGGCCAAGGCCTTAGCGCTCATTGGTTTTGACCCACCTCTGCTCACCGGAATTGACCCACTGAGCTGAGCTGAGCCACGGGTCGTACGAAGGACGGGGGCGCTGGCGCGCATTGCCACGGGGTAGGTTTGCCGCAACGCTGCGTGGATGGTTCCTTCCGCGAGGGTTCGCGTCCATGCAAACCAAATCGTGCGAGGCCTGCGGCGAGACGTTCCGGCCACGTGCGCAAAGGCCTGATCAGCGGTTTTGTTCAGCGTCGTCCTGTCAGCGTGAGCGCCGGCGGCTATGGCAGCAGGCGCGTCGTCAAAGTGATCCCGACTACCGAGACAACGAAGCGCGCGGCGAGAGGGCGTGGCGGCAACGCCATGCCGATTACTGGAAGAGTTATCGCCAGGAGCACCCGGCGTATGCCGAGGGAAATCGCATGAAACAGCGCGAACGTGACCTGCGGCGGGCCAGACGTCTTCTTGCAAATGGGGACGTGTGGAGGCGTGACTCTGCCTTTGTGTCAGGCACTTATCTGTTGAGCCCGGCGCCCTGCGGCGATCTTGCAAATGGGGACGTGTGGACGGTTGAAATCCGTTTGCTTTCAACGGTGTCAGCTCTGACAGCGGCCTCTTGCAAATGAGGACCTCATAGCCATCCGGGCCGACCGCGGGTAGCGTCCCGATCATGGAAACCGCCACCCGGGAAGTCGATTTGCACCGCTTGGACCTGCGCTTTGCCGATTCGCGACTGATCGAGCCGCGAGCCGTCGAGCAGTTGGCCCGTTCCATCGAACGCGCGGGCCAGCTCATCGCCTGCATCGCCGTAGTCGAGGACGGCGGCGAGCGCCTGGTGGTGGTCGACGGCTATCGGCGCATCGCCGCCTTGCGCCGGCTCGGGCATGACACCGCCACCATCGAATCCTGGAACTGCGATCTGACCCAGGCCCTGCTTGCGGTGCTCGCCCGCAGCCACGGGCGGGCCTTTGCCGCCATCGAGGAAGCCCTGCTGCTGCGCGAGCTGGTCCACAGCCAGGGACTGAGTCAGCACGAGGTCGCCCGGCGCTGCGGTCGCGATGTGAGCTGGGTCAGCCGGCGCCTGCAGTTGGTGTGCGCTATGCCCGATACGTTGCTCGCCGCGGTGCGCGAGGGAAGCCTGTCCACCTGGGCGGCCATCCGGGTGATGGCGCCGTTGGCGCGCGCCAACCCGGAGCATGCGCAACGCCTGCTCGGCTCACTGGACTCGCATCCCCTGACGACGCGGGAACTGCACCGCTGGTTCGAGCATTACCAGGGTAGCGCGCATCGCATCCGCGAGCGCCTGGTGGCCAACCCGCGCCTGTTCATCGATGTCCTGCACGCCAAGGATGAACAGCGCGCCGATGAGCGGGTGCGCCAGGGGCCCGAGGGGCAGTGCGAGCTCGATCTTCGCCAGGTTCTTGCGCTCATCGCGCGTGTGCGCCGCTGCCTACAGCAGCTGGGCCCGGAGGGCTTGGCCGAGACCCTGGTGCCCGCACTTACCCGTGTGCGCAACGCCGCGCACGCCCTTCAATCCGAGCTTGGGAGCTACCTGGACCATGATCCCCATCGAGATCCGCAACAGCGTGCAAACCCTCCAGGCGCAGGGCCACAGACTGCGCGAGATCAGTCGCCTGCTCAAGCTCTCGCGTAATACGGTTCGGCGGGTGCTACGCGGCTGCGAATCGGCGGCGCCACAGCCGCCGATGCCGGAGCAGACCCGGGCCCAGCTGCACGCAGCCTTCGAGCGCGCCGGCGGTAACGTGGTGCGGGCCCAGCAGCTGCTCGCTGAGGAGCACGGCAGCGAGCTTGCCTACAGCACGCTCACCCGCTGGGTGCGGGTGGCGGGGCTGCGCGCCCCGCCCGCGCGCAGCGGTGAATACAGCTTCGCCCCGGGCCAGGAGATGCAGCACGACACCTCCCCGCACCGGCTCAGCGTCGGGGACAAGACGCTCACCGCCCAGTGCGCCGCCCTGGTGCTGGCCTATTCGCGCCGGCTCTTCGTCCAGTACTACCCGCGCTATAGCCGCTTCGAAGCCAAGCACTTCCTGCTCGAGGCGGCGCGCTTCATGGACGGGGTCTGCCCGCGCTGCGTGATCGACAACACCAGCGTGATGGTGGCCACCGGTGCCGGCGCCGAGGCCATCATGGCCCCGGAGATGGCCGCCTTCGCCCGCACTCTGGGCTTTAGCTTCCTCGCCCACCGCGTGGGCCACCCCGATCGAAAGGCAAGGATCGAGCGCCCATTCTTTTACGTGGAAACCAACTTCCTTCCCGGGCGTCGCTTCACCGACTTCGACGATCTGAACCGCCAGGTGCTCGCCTGGTGCCGGGAGGTGGCCAACCACAAGCCCAAGCGCGTGCTGGGCATGTCCGCCGAGGCCGCCTACGTGATGGAGAAGCCTTACCTGCAACCCCTGCCCAGCGTGCTGCCGCCGGTCTATGAACTGCTGGAGCGTGTGGTCGACCTCTACGGCTACGTCTCGATGGATTCGAACCGATACTCTGTCCCAGAACGGCTGGTCGGCCAACCGGTGACGCTGTACAAGTACCCTGCCGAGCTACACGTCTATCATCGCGGCCTGTGCGTGGCGACCCACCCGCGCCTGATCGGCCAGCGCGATGCCAAGTGCACCGCACCCGATCACCATAGCATCCCGGCGCGGGCCAGTCGCACCCCAGGCGTTGAGGCCCAGCTGCTC
>JAABQQ010000138.1 GCA_011391405.1 Gammaproteobacteria bacterium | reverse complement strand
GTCTTGTGCTGACGGGTGAAGGCGAGCAGCTGCTCGGCGACTGCCGCAGTCTGTTGAACTGCGCCAGCGCGCTCGGCGAGCGCGCGCAACTGCTCAGGCGCGGCGACACGGGCACGCTGAAGGTGGCCGCCTCGCCGCAGTTCATCGAGGGTGTTTTCTCCGGTTTCCTGCGCCGCTACGCCGAACGCTACCCCCAGGTCCAGTTGAGATTGCTCGAGTCCGTGGCGTGGTCCGACACCCTGGGCATGCTCGAGCGCGGCGAGATTCACCTCGGCCAGAATCTGTTGCGCGCCGTTCCGCCCACCGATTCACGGTTTGCACACCATCCGCTGGAGGCGGTAGAGCTGCTGGCCGCATGCCATGACCCGCTGATGCTCGGCAAGGGCGGGGCCATAGAGGTGGCGGAACTGGCAGGTCACCCGCTGCTCCTGCTCGACACCAGCTTCGTGTCGCGACGCACTTTCGACGCCACCTGCAATCTGGCTGGCATCGAGGCCCGGATCGTCTTCGAGAGCAGGACACCGCACGCGCTGCTGGCGATGGCCGAGAGGGGACACGGCGTGGCGGTCGTGCCGTCCGCGGTGCGTATCGATCGCTATCCGCTGCGCATCGTCCGCGTGACGTACGAGGGCAAGCCGTTGCGAGAGCCTCTGGCCATCTTCTGGGACAAGCGACGCCCCCTGCCGTCGTACGCCACGGCCTTTTGCGCCATGCTGGCGGCGTATGTGCGCGAAGTCTTCCCGATTTCTCGGCCGTCTGAAACCGCGCAAGGCGCCACGGTGCGGCGAGCGGGGGCGCGCACGCGCCCGAGCGCGGAACCCCGGTAGCCTGCCTCGCGCAGCCGCCTGTCCACGTTCGGGCGACTTCGGTCGCACAGCCCGCTGGCGATTTCGACGTGGTGACCTCGTGCATAGCCTTGTACCTGGGGGTCAAAGGCAAACGTAGGCGGCGGCGCTCCTGGCCGCCAACCGTGCCGACTCGCACGCGTCTGCGTTCAACCGCGAGTCGCCGGACGATCTGGCGTGATGACCGCTTTGGAACTCGATCCTGTACGGCTGCAGTTGGCCGGCAGTGCGAGTGCCCGGGCTTCGAAGACGTGGGATGGGTACCCTGCCGCTGCCACTCGAAAGAGCCGCCGCTCTGCCCTCCTCTCAGCGAAGCACGCACCGCACAGTCATGAACCGTGAGTACCAGCTGAAGAAGACCAGCAGCCCCGCGATCACGGCGCTCGTGATCGCCATCTGCTGACCCATGATGGCGCCGCCGTTCGTGAGGACGTAGGTGTACAGGAGGCTCACGAGGAATGCAGCGAGCGACAGGACAAAGACGGGCAACGCCAGCTTCCTGCGCAACAGCAAGAGGATCGAGGCCAGGAAAGCCGTGAAGACGCCGACGGCCCAAACGACCGTCATCCAACCCGGCATCATTTGATAGTGGGCGATCTGATCCGGCGTCATGCCGGCACTGGCCTGGTACTCGGCACCCTGCACCATCGTCATCACGAAGTCGAACACACCGATGGCGTTGAACAGCACGGCGAAGATGCCAATCAGCCAAATGTGCCAGGGCTCTTTCACTGGTGCATCCGCCATCGCGATCTCCAAGGTTCGGCCGATCCTGTTCCAAGCTGTCTGACAGCAATGGGCATACTCATGGACGCATACTTGGCCTGAGCAGGCGACATGTCAACGTTGGCTGAGAAAGTTTACTTGCATCGTGACCGCGACCGGCCAGCCATCTAGGCTAGCGGTGACCGTGTCCGCGCACCGCACCGATGCGTGGCGCTTGGTTGACGACACACCAGTGATCCGTTGATGAGATGTCCAAGTTTGTGTCCAAGAGCGGCTTGGTTCTCCTTGAACTCCGAGTTTCATGCGGTCTGCAGTCGATTCGCTACGTTCTGTATCGAAGTGACCGAGCCCGCAGGCGGCACGCAGGCGCGTCTCAGGCGGTCGCCAGCCCCAGCAGTTCGGCCGCCAGCGCCTCGGCCACCTCGATGCCGTCGACGCCGGCCGACATGATGCCGCCGGCATAACCCGCGCCTTCGCCGGCTGGGTACAGCCCGGCCACGTTCAGGCTCTGCCGGTTCGTGCCGCGCGTGATGCGCAACGGCGACGAGGTGCGCGTTTCCACGCCGGTGAGCACGGCGTCGGGCATCGCGAAACCCTTGATCTGGCGCTCGAAGGCCGGCAGCGCTTCGCGCAGCGCGGCCAGCGCGTATTCGGGAAGCACCGCGCGGCCGGGCGCCGCCAGGTCGGTGAGTTGCACGCCCGGCTGGTACGAGGGCAGCACGTTGCCCAGCACGCTGGAGCGCTGGCCCTTGATGAAGTCGCCCACCAGCTGCGCCGGCGCCACGTAACCGCCGCCGCCCTGTTCATAGGCGCGGCTCTCCCAGTGGCGCTGGAAGGCGATACCGTCCAGCGGGTGCACCGGGCCGGCGGTGGCGCCGTCCTGGCGGTAATCCTGCGGCGTGATGCCCACCACCAGCCCGGCGTTGGCGTTGCGTTCGTTGCGCGAATACTGGCTCATGCCGTTGGTCACCACGCGGCCGGGCTCCGAGGTGGCGGCCACCACCGTGCCACCCGGGCACATGCAGAAGCTGTAGACGCTGCGCCCGTTGCCGGCATGGTGCACGAGTTTGTAATCGGCCGCGCCCAGCAGCGGGTGGCCGGCATTCGGACCGAAGCGGGCGCGGTCGATCACACCTTGCGGGTGCTCCACGCGCACGCCCACCGAAAACGGCTTGGGCTCCATGAACACGCCGCGGCGGTGCAGCATTTCGAAGGTGTCGCGCGCGCTGTGGCCCAGCGCCAGCAGCACGTGGTCGGCGGCGATCTGCTCGCCGCTGGCGA
>JAABQQ010000137.1 GCA_011391405.1 Gammaproteobacteria bacterium | reverse complement strand
GTCGGCAGCGCTGCGGGAGGGTTGAACCGTGAGTCCGTCGCCCAACCGGGAGTGC
This sequence comes from Gammaproteobacteria bacterium, assembly GCA_011391405.1. Taxonomy (GTDB): domain Bacteria; phylum Pseudomonadota; class Gammaproteobacteria; order Steroidobacterales; family Steroidobacteraceae; genus RPQJ01. The sequence goes on along the minus strand of JAABQQ010000137.1, from coordinate 2,809 downwards.
CTCCGGCGGCAACCGCGGAGAATGGAAGAACGAGGTAAGACCGGAATGATTCGAGGCGTGCGAATCGTGCCGAACCGGTCTTCTTCATGTCATGGGCCCTCCAGGACAAACCCCAGATGACCGAGCAGCTCGCAGCCGCCTACGTCGGTGCTGGCAAGGTCCCGAACGCGCTGGTCGTCCCGGCCGGGCTGTCCTTCGCGGAGTTGACTCCGCCGCCGCCCCGACCTCAATCTGTACGTCGCCGACACCCGCGCCTCGCGCAGTAACAGGTGACCTTCTTCGGCAAAAGCAGTGAAGTTACGGCGAAGGAATCTATGCTCCTGTTTGCGATGAACGCTGGAGCCGTGCGGCAGACGCAGGAGGAGCCGAAATGCTGAAAACGGAACTTTGCACCCGTGTCGGTATTGAGCACCCGATCTTCTCGGTCGGGATGGGCACCGTTGCTGGCCCCGCATTGGCGGCTGCTGTATCGAACGCCGGAGCCTGTGGTGTCCTCGGCACCGCGTCGTTGCCGGCGAAAGTGGTGCGGGAGCAGATCCGGCAGTTGCGCAGCCTGACCGATCGGCCGTTCGGCGTGAACGTGGTGCTCGCCATCGTGCGGCGCGGGCAGATCGAGGTTTGCCTGGAGGAGAAGGTGCCGCTGCTGGTACTTTTCTGGGGCGACGTGGAACCTCACGTCGTCGAAGCCCATCGCCACGGAGTCAAGGTGTTCCCTCAGGTTGGCTCCGTTACCGAGGCACAGGCTGCCGCCGCGGCGGGTGTCGATGGAGTTATTGCGCAAGGTGTGGAGGCGGGCGGGCATGTAAAGGGAACGACCTCGTTGTCGGTGCTGCTCCCGGCCGTGGTCGAGGCTGTTTGGCCCGTTCCGGCGATCGCGGCCGGTGGCATCGGCAATGGTGCAGGCCTGGTGTCGGCATTGAGCCTGGGTGCACAAGCGGTGTCGATCGGCACACGGTTCCTCGCCAGCGACGAGGCCAACGCTGCTGCGGACTACAAGCGGCGCGTCGTGCAAGCTCGTGCCCAGGACACGGTGTTGACCGAACTCTTCGATGTTGGCTACCCCGCGGCGCCGCATCGTGTGCTGCGCAATCATGCTCTCGATAGATGGGAACTCGCTGGCCGTCCAGCGAGCGGACAGCGGCCGGGCGAAGGTGATGTCATCGGATCGATGCCCAGTGGCGCGGCGGATGTGGACATACAGAGGTACTCGGCCTACATCCCCGAACCCGGTGTCACTGCCGACCTGGAGCACATGGCACTTTACGCCGGGGAGTCCTGCGAACTGGTGAACGACATCAAGCCTGCCGCCCAGATCGTCCTCGACCTGATGCGTGAGGCGAAGGAGGCCTTGCGGCGAATTGGCGCGGGGCCGCCAGGTGAGTAGTCCGCACTGGTGAGCCAGTGGGTTTTTCGCTTCCGGTCGCCCTGTTGCCTTGCTGGCAGCGTAGCTGCGGTTCATCACCCCCTGCTGCCGGCCGTGCAATGCTTGCTCATGCGACATCGGTTTGCCCGCGGCCGCGCTTGAGGCCGGCGAGCGCCACGATGGCGTCAGGCACTTGATGATGTCGCCGCGGGAGTCATGCACCGGCTGGCACGACCGAAATCGCATGGCCACGACTGCATCGCCAAGGACTGCTTCGCGGCAGTCAATCTCGGCAACTGGATGCCCGGCTTGGGTCGCAATGCATAGCTTTGCATTGCGACCCCTATGCATAGTGCGCAACTATGGGTAGTTCGTGATCCGATCGGCATGCCGCACGAGGAAGGATGGGCGCGACATCGAGATCACTGCTCTGCATAGTTTTCGCTTACCCACTGCGAGCGCTCGAAGCCGGGCTCACGCGATCGATGGACCGACTGGTTCCGGCCGTGGTGCCCGCCACCTCGGGGAAGCAGGGCGGCGGCGTGACGCCGAAGAACGTGGGCCATCCCAGATCTTGCTGCGGCGTGCATGTCGGCTGCCCCAGACTATGCGTAGCTCATGGCTCCGGCTGGCGAGGTACTCGGGCGAGGAGCTACCCATAGTTGGCATCTATGCATAGGGGTCGACCAGCGACAGCAGGGTGATCGATCTCACCGCCGGAAAGCTGACCCCGAGTTGAGCGACCGGATAGCCGACGTTCGTCTAGACCGGGTCCCGACGCAATGCTGCCCGTGGCCGATTTGCGGCGAGCGACCGGTCTACCTCGAAACTTGACCGTGGCTCACGCCGCCGAGAAAGCCAACGACAGCGACAGCAGTCGATCGCAGGTGGCCAGCTTCGAGCGGGAGAGGATCTCGGCTGAACGACTGCATCCGAGGTCCGCGTACTCACGCTGGCGACCCTAAGCGGATACCTGAGCGGCGAGTCTCAGCGCCTCGAAGCGTTCGTCGGACAGTGCAGCGACTGCCGTGGCGCCAGCGCCGTCAGACGATGTATGCCAGACGGTGCCGCGGGTCGGGGGGGCGTTGGCGCTCGTCGCGGACCGCAGCGGTCAGAGCCGTCTTGGAGCGGGGCGATTGCGGTGGTTGCTGCTGTGTATACCTTGCAAGAGCTCACGGACAGGCTCTCAATCAGGCCTTCGCCGCGCAGAAGCAGCGGCGGACCGGACTGCCGACGGCGGCGAGCGCCCGCACTGCCCCTGATGTAAGGGGTGGGGGGAACCCTGGATCGCTGGAACTACCGATGTCGAACGCCAGGGCAGATGTCATCGTTCGTGTGGCACTGAGCCCTACGTCGGAGAGTCGATCTGAAGCCCGGCTCGCCGTGCCTGCCATCGATAGCCGCACCTTAGGGTGGCCACAGATGCGGGCGTGAGCGTCCTTCGCA
>JAABQQ010000136.1 GCA_011391405.1 Gammaproteobacteria bacterium | reverse complement strand
CCCTCTCTAATCTCGCGCCTTGCGCAATCCCGCGTGTCACAACGGCGCAGCTCACGCTCGGCCTCCCGCTTCTCGCGTTCCACGCTGCGGGCGCCCGCGCGGATCTCTTGTCTTACTTCCCACCGATTGGCAGACGCGACGGCGGGCATCAGCATCGCGACCGAGATTGCGGTGGCGATCGCTGCGCGAAAACTCACTTCGCACCCCCTTGGCCGGCCCGGAACCTCGCGACGCGGGCGTCGTAGCGGTCCAGGACTTCCTTGCAGTCCTTGGTCTCGACTTTGACCGTGGTGCCGTAGCCGAACGCCGACGAGAACAAGAAGGCGCGATCGGTTCCGAGCAGTCGTGCGATCGCCGCGTGCAGATCGATCGCCTCGGTTTCGAGCGAGACCCGCTGGTCATCCACGACGCAGCCGAGCGCGAGGCCGGTGAGGTAGCCGAAGCTCTTCAGCCCGTCGTCGAGTTGCTCCTCGGCGTCGACGGTGGGTGCCGCGGAATTCGCGGCAGCCTGCTCGGCCGCATGAACGGCGGTGCCTGATATCAGCAGCAAGAGCAATGAAGTGAGGAGATGGCGGTGCATCATTATTGTCCTTGGAGGTTGGTATGCCGTTGAATGGCAAACATGGCGTAACGCCGTGATGTCCGGCAAGGCTCGCGCCCGGTCGGGATGCTCAAATTGGGGAGTCCCGGCGGGCGGCAAGTGCTACCCGGCACGACCTTGTTAGAACCGCATCATCAGGCCGACGTTGACCGAGAACCCGTCTGCGTCGTCCCAGCCATTCTTTCCGTCGTCTACTAACCGGACCCCGAAGCCCAAAATGAGCAGTCGATAACGTTGCAATAACCCACGGATAAAGAAAGAAAACTTTCGCAATGTTGAAGGCTGGCCGTACTCCTCAATTTGGGTAGTATGGTCGATACTCGCGCGGTATGGTGCGGGCACTCGTGATGGACGGAACGCCACCAAATGAGAAACCAGCAAGCGCAGGCGCGGCACCTCGAGTTGTCGTTTCTGATCGGAGGGTTCGTGACGGACCACCTCATTCGGGTGCATCACCTGTTCGAGGGCGACCTCGTCGCGGCGCTGGTGCTGGCTACGGTCGCCAACCGCAACATGCAGCGGTACTACGAAGACGTGGCGCGAAAGTCGGGCGAGGGCCTGGACAAGCTTGTGGATACTGGCGACCACCTTGCCCACATGCGTCACTGCAACGCCTACTCGGTGGCGAGCGCCACCGGCATTCCCCGCGAGACGGTCCGACGCAAGGTGCGATGGCTGGAACAAAAAGGGTGGCTAACCGTGGGAACGCGGGGCGAACTGTTAATCCCAGCCGGCATCGGCAAACAATTCGCGCAGTTCGACTCGACGACGATTGACCGCTTTCTCGACACGGCTCGTGAGGGGCTGCGCGTGTTCGATCGCAAGGAGTCCGCTACATCATCGTGACAAGGGCTGCTACCGTCATTAGAGGTGGGAGGGACCGGTCGTCGGCGCGGGATTACGGCTAGGAGCAGCACCGCTTCCGAGGGCGACACTCGGTCACTACCTTGTAGTCGAGCCGTCAAGCATTGATCGCGCCTCCCCGCAGCATGACGTTCTTTGTATGCCAGTCGGCGATTGCCGTGGCGACGAAGGCCACCGTAGCGACGACCAGCGTGGCCACCACCGGTCTCACATACACCGTGCCGGCGAAGCGTTGCCACAGCACGGCGCCGGCGACAAACCCGCCAAAGACCAACAAAGTGTTGCTTAGAGAAATGCCAACGCCGGTCGGCCAGTAGCGCGTTGCCGAGCGCTGTAATGCCGGGTGCGGCGATGGGGCACGCCCCAATTTGGGCAGCATCAGTCCGCGGATTCTTGAGTCTTGAAGTGCCCGACCGTCACAATTCGCAGCGTATCAATGTCGCGGGAGCGCGTCGCAAATGAACGTGCTGGATGCATTCGGGCTGCAAGGACAGGTGGCGATCGTCACCGGCGCCGGCGCGGGTATTGGGCGCGGCATTGCCGAGCTTTTCGCGCAAGCGGGCGCGGCGGTGGTGGTCAGCGATCTGAAGATGGAGGCCGCCGACACGGTGGCCGCCGACATCTCTGCGCAGGGCGGGCGGGCGGTGGGCGTCGCCTGCGATGTCACCAACGACGAGGCCCGCCAAGCGTTGGTCAATGCGGCGGTGGCAGCCTTCGGTAAAGTCACGGTACTGGTCAACAATGCCGGCGGCGGCGGTCCCCAACCGTTTGACATGCCGATGGAGAGTTTCGTCTGGGCTTACCAGCTGAACGTATTTTCGGTCTTCCGCCTGACACAGCTGTGCGCACCGCACATTGCGGCGGCAGGCGGTGGCGCGGTGCTGAACATCAGCTCGATGGCCGGCGAAAACAAGAATCAACGCATGGCTTCTTACGCCTCGTCGAAGGCCGCCGAGAACCACATGACACGCAACATCGCCTTCGACTTGGGGCCCATGGGAATCCGCGTCAACGCGATTGCGCCAGGTGCGATCAAGACTGCGGCGCTGGCCAGCGTGCTCACGCCCGACATTGAGAAAGCGATGCTCAAGCACACGCCGCTCGGCCGCCTGGGCGAAGCACGCGACATCGCCAATGCCGCGCTGTTTCTATGCTCCCCGGCGGCATCCTGGGTCAGCGGACAGGTGCTCACCATCAGCGGTGGCGGCCTGCAGGAACTGGACTGACGATTACTATGAACGAATCCAAACACACCCCATGGGTCCGCTATCTCGACGACGTCTCCAGCGAATTGCAGCGCCTGTCCATTGCGTGTGACCTACGGCTTCGGGACCCGGGAGTGGTCGAGCGCATCCTGAAGAATGACGAGACTGTCTGCGGCGTGACCAATCCGATCGGGTTCCAGAAGCTGCAGCATCTCT
>JAABQQ010000135.1 GCA_011391405.1 Gammaproteobacteria bacterium | reverse complement strand
GCCGAGCAGGCCGTTCAGCAGGAAGCCCGCGAGCGGCAGCAGTACGATGACGGTGAGCAGGTTCATCGGGCGCGCATCATCCTTGCAGGCGATCGTAGCCCTCGACATCGAGGGAGCTTCGTTGCCGCGACAGCAGCAGCACGATCGGGATCGCAATCGCGATCTCCGCGGCCGCCACGACGAAGATCAGGAACACCAGCACGGCCCCCGACAGGGTCGCCGTCTCGAGCGAGAAAGTGACCAGCGCCAGGATGACTGCGTTGAGCATCAGTTCCATGCACATCAGCATGACGAGCGCGTTGCGCCGCACCATCACGCCGACGAGGCCGAGCGCGAAGAGCACGAAGCTGAGCCCGAGCAGCAGTTGGGTGTCAGCCATCCGACCGCCTCCCGCTCCTGATGATCGCGATCGCCGCGACGACCGCCGCGACCAGCAGCACGCTGGTCAGCTCGAAATGCAGCCAGTACTCGCGCAGGAACTCGACCGAGAACGGCTGGACGAGGTACGAAGGCGCCGCGCCCGCGCCGGGCTGGATGGCGGGGGCGCCGAGCCTTATCGCAGAGATGCCAAGCGCCCCGGCGAGCAGGGCACCGAGCACGACGCCGGGTAGCAGCATGCGGCTGTAGCGACGCACGAACGAGGGGTCGCGCACGTCCAGCAGCATGATCACGTAGACCATGAAGACCATGACCGCGCCGACGTAGATCAGGACCTGGAAGACCGCCACCACGTGCACGCCCAGCATCGCGTAGATGCCGGCCAGCGACAGCATGCAGCTGATCAGCGCGAGCGCGACGCGCATCGGGTGCCGTGCGACCAGCATCAGCACGCCGCCGAGCAGCGCGCATGCGCCGAAGAAGTACACCAGCAGCTGGTCGATGGTCATGCGTCGGGACTCCTGCCGGGTTCCGCCGCCGGCCTGACAGGGTAGGGCTTCGCGACGTCGGCGTGCGGCTGCCAGTTGAGCAGTTCTTCCTTGCCGAGCCACATGCGGTCGCGATCGAAACCCGGCAGGTCCGGCGTTTCCTTGACCATGCGGATGGCGTCCTCCGGGCAGGCCTCGACGCAGAACCCGCAGAACACGCAGCGTGAGTAATCGATTTCGAAGCGCGAGGGGTACTTCGGGTGAGCGGGATCGTCCGGGTCGAACGCCGCGTCGATCTCGATCACCTGCGCGGGGCAGACCGTCGCGCACATGTTGCAGGCCACGCACTGCGGCCGGCCGTCGGGGCGCTGCGTCAGGATGTGCTTGCCGCGATTGCCGGCCGCGTAGTCGGCGCGGATTTCCTCGGGGTAATACGCCGTGAGCGCGCCCTTGCGTCCCGTCATCCACTTGCCCATGTTGCGCAGGAACACGCCCCCGGTGATCGCGAGGCCGCGCGCGACCTCGAGCAGGTAGGAGCGCTCCCACCAGCCCATCGTGGGCTCGTTCCAGTATTGCCTGCGCACGTGCGGTTTGCGGGGCGTGGTCATGTCGTTGCGCGCCTCATGCCTGCTGCACCCACAGCGCGACCGCCGTCACGACCAGGTTGGCAATCGCCAGCGGCAGCAGGAACTTCCAGGCGAAGCGCAGCAGCTGGTCCCAGCGGAAGCGCGGCAGCGTCCACCGCACGAGGATCTGGAAGCTGCAGAGCAGGAAGACCTTGCCGAGGAAGGTCAGCAGCTGCAGCACGACGACCCAGCCGTGACTGAGTGGCACGGCGTGGCCGCCCGGGAAGACGAAGCCGGTGTCGTTCATCCACGGCAGGTTGTAGCCGCCAAAGAACAACGTGACGAACAGCGCGCCGATGACCGCGATCTCGATGAACTCGGAGAGCATGAACACGCCCTGCTTCATCGCGCTGTATTCGGTGAAGTAGCCCGAGATGAGTTCCGACTCGGCCTCGGGCAGGTCGAACGGGATGCGCTTGTTCTCGGCGATACCGGCGATCAGGAACAGCACCGCGGCGAAGGGCTGGTAGACGATGCCCCAGGCCGGCAGGAAGCCGAGCACGGTGCCCGATTGCCGCTCGACGATGGTGCCGAGGTTGACGGTGCCGAAGATCAGCACGATGCCGAGCACGGTGAGGCCCATCACCAGCTCGTACGAAATCAGTTGCGAGCCCGCGCGCAGCGCGCCGAGCAGCGAGAACTTGTTGGCCGACGACCAGCCGGCGAGCATCGCGCCGATGATCGTGATGCCGCTGAAGGCAAAGACGATGAGGATGCCAGCGTCGATCGGCGCGATCTGCATCGGGTAGGTGCGGCCGCCGAACCATTCGGCCAGGCTCGGGAACAGCCTGCCCGGATCGAGCGTTCCGCCAAACGGCACGACGGCAAAGACCAGCAGCACCGGCACGATGGCGAGCCACGGGCCGAGCGCGTAAGCGAGCTTGTCGTAGGCGAGTGGCTTGAAGTCCTCCTTCAGCAGCAGCTTGAGGCCGTCGGCCATGCCGTGGAACAGTCCGAGCCAGATCAACTTGACCTGCGTGAACGGGATGCGGACGTAGGCGCGGTTGGCGCCGATGCGGTCCGACATGATCGCGGCCTGCTTGCGCTCGACCCAGGTCAGGATCGCGCCGAACGTCAGCAGGACCGCCAGCGCGTAGGCGATGTAGACCAGGCTGATGGCAAAGTCCGGGGCGTTCACGGGTGACCTCGTGCCGGCGCGGCCAGCGCCTTGATCAGGTCCTCGGCGTGCAGCACGCCGGGCTTCTTCTCGAAGCAGGGTTCGAACGCGCTGACCGTTCCCTGGAAGTTCGTGTAGTGCCCGTGCCGCTCGGTCTGGATGCTGACCGGGAGGAACACGTCCGCATGGCCGTTCTCAGGTTGCAGGTACGAGTTCAGGAAGATGATCCGCGCCCGCGGCGGCAGCCCTGCGATATCGAAGCCTTCACCCCAGACCAGCACAAGGTCCGTG
>JAABQQ010000134.1 GCA_011391405.1 Gammaproteobacteria bacterium | reverse complement strand
GCGGTGGCGAGCGGCAGCGGGAACGTCTTGATCACCATGATCGGCCCGACGAGCCACTGCGTCACGAGCGCCGCCGCCAATGCGATGCCGGCGGTGCGCACGCCGAGCGACTGACCGGTCCGCATGGCTTTCCACGCGACGAAACCCAGGACGAGCGCGGCCACGATGGCGCCGATCCGATGCGTGTAGTGGATCGCGACGCGGGCCGGGTGGTCGAGCACGCCGCCCTCGTAATCGATGCCGAGTCCGCGCCAGAGTACGAACGCATTCTTGAAATCCATGGTCGGCCAGTACGAACGCTGGCACGTCGGGAAGTCGGGACAGGCCACGGCCGAGTAATTGGAGCTGACCCACCCACCGAGCAGGATCTGCACGACCAGCACGACCATGCCGATCACGGCCCAGCGACGCAGGCTGTCCTCGGACTGCGGCCGTGAACGGCGCGTGGTCTGCAGCGCCATCCACCACAGCAACGCCATCGTCGTGAGGCCGCCGGCGAGGTGCGCGGAAACGATTGCGGGTTTCAGCAGCAGCGTCACCGTCCACATGCCGAGCAGGCCCTGGAAGATGACGAGCCCGATGGCGGCGAGCGGCAGGCCGACGGGTTGCAGCGGATCCTGCCGATTGCGCCAGGCCAGCGCGCCGATGACCAGGATGACGAGACCCAGCGTCGTCGCGAGATACCTGTGCAGCATCTCCTTGAGCGCTTTCGCGTATTCGACCGGACGTTCGGGGAAGGCGGCATTCGCGGCAGGGTGATTCTCGGCCGCCTGACCGGCCGTGAGATGACCGTAGCAACCGGGCCAGTCGGGGCACCCGAGGCCGGCATGACTCAGGCGCACGTAGGCGCCCAGCACGATGACGCAGAACGCCAGGATCGTGCCGAACAGGCAGAGCTTGTGGAACATAGTCAGTCGCGTCTTGGTATTCACGGTATTTCTCAACCTATGTGCGAGAGTCTCAACAGTTTTTTCACGTCCGTGAGCAGGGCCTTGTCCGGGGCTGCGGCAGAATAGCTGAGCACGAGGTTGCCGAGCGGATCAATCAAATAGAGCCGGCCGGCGGCCGTCGGTGCGACGCCGTCGTATGCCGGAAATTTCTCGAGCAACGCCTTCGAGTCCGCATCGTCGCCTGCGAGCGCGACCAGCAGGTCCCCGTGCTCCGCCGCCATGAACTCCGCGTCGACACCCGACCCCGTCGCCAGGAACACGCGCTGGACACGGTCCATGTCCTTGTTAAGCGCGATCCAGGACTGGCGCGACAGGTACAGCGCGTTGCGGCAGCGCTCGTCGCAGGCGCCATCGCCCAGGTACGCGATCGTCCATTTGCCCTGCAGGAAATCGGCAGCAGTGCGCGTGCCGTCGGGCCGCGCAAGCGAGACCGCCGGCAACGGCACGGCCGGGTTGATCAGGTCGCCCTGGTTGGTGCCGCCGGTCGGTCGCCAGCCCGCACCGCCGTAATACAGCCAGAAGGCCACGAGCAGCGGCACGAAAAAGAGGGACGCCAGCAGGATGAGCTGGCGGCGGCCACGCCGGCGCTGGGGGTCTGGGATCGGTGTGTTCATGACTGGGTGATTGCGATCGGCGTGCTCAGCGTGCGTCGGACGTCGAATCCGTGGGTGCCGGCGCAGCGCCCGCAAGGCGGCGCAGGCTCAAGGCGATGAAGATGATCAGCGCGACGATCGCGAACGCGAACCACTGGATCGCATACGCAAGGTGGCGTTCGGGACCGAACCGCATGGCGGGACGCCAGGCGCGTTCGTACCCGTTCGGCGCCGCCGGATCGAGCAGGACGATCCTTGCTTCGACGCTGCCGCCCAGCACTTTTTCGATGTCCTGCTGCTGCGGGAAATTCAGCACGCGTGGCCAGCTCGTGTCGCCCGCGACGCCTGCGTCGCCGACGCGCACGCCCGGAGCAGGCAGCGTATCGAGGCGACCGGACACGGCGCGGAATTCGGGCGATACGAACACCGGCGGCAGGTCCTGGCGCGTTGCGCCGAGCGACACCCAGCCGCGATCGACCAGCAGCAGACGCTCGCTGCCTTCGCGTCGGAAAGGCGTCAGCACGCGAAACCCGGGGCGACCCACCTGCGAAGGCATGTTGTCGATGAGAATCTGGCGCTCCGGCTCGTAATGGCCTGCGGCCCGCACGTGCTGGTAGCGCGGCAGCTCGTCCACGGTGACGTCGCCCTTGAGTTCGACGCTCGACAGGGTGCCACGCTGGAAGGACTCGATCATCGCCTGCTTTTCGCGCGCGCGGCCCACCTGCCACCAACCCGCTGCAACGGAGACTGCGAGCACGGCGACGGTCAGCAGCGCTGCCCACAGGCGCGGTGCGAACTCGCGATTGGCAATCCGCAGCCTCATTTATACTGCGCACCGGCAGCATTCACGCCACGCAGACCGACCATGCTCATCAAGATCCTCATCGTTGTCGTCCTCGGCGCCATCGTCCTGAGCCTGTTTTCCGGGCTCTTCCACCTGGTCAAGGAGGAGGGCAGATCGAGGCGGATGGTCAACGTGCTGACCGTGCGCATCGCACTGTCCGTCGCGCTGTTCATTCTATTGTTCATCGCCTGGTATGCGGGTTTGATCACGCCGCACCATGTGAGGTGAGGAAGGGGAGGAAGAGCGGGAAGGGGAGGAAGGGCAAGAAGGGCAAGAAGGGCAAGAAGGTGGGCCGTAAAGCTCGGCTCCCTGGCAGGCATTCAAGCTCAAGTTTTCCAATTAAAGAAGGCCGGCATTGCCGGCCTTCTTCATTTGGGTGGGCGGGGCAGGCGTCGGTTTGCGTTCCTGCCCTTCCTCCCCTTCCTCCCCCCTTCCTCAGAGCCAGTAGACGAAGATGAAGAGTCCCAGCCACACCACGTCGACGAAATGCCAGTACCAGGCCACCGCCTCGAACGC
>JAABQQ010000133.1 GCA_011391405.1 Gammaproteobacteria bacterium | reverse complement strand
CGGGCAGCAGGTACTCGCCGATGGACAGACTGGCCGACAGGCGCAACGGCGCGGCGTGGGCACCCGTGAACAGGTGCTCGAGGTCGAGCGCGCGATCGAGCAGCGACGCCGCTTCGGGCAGCAGCGAACGGCCGTTCTCGTTGAGCACCAGGCGGCGCCCGATGCGGTCGAACAGGGGCACACCCAGGTTGCCCTCCAGCTCGGCCAGGGCGGCGCTGGCGGCCGACTGCGAACGCGCCACGCGATCGCCGGCGGCCCGCGTGGACCCGGCATGCGCGATGGCCACGAAGACCTCGAGCTGGCGCAGGATGAGGCGCAGCCGCGGCGCCGCATGCGGGGTCGTGGATTGAACTGATTTTCTGGTCACTCTAATCAGTATTGTCTGCTTTTTCTTTTGAATTGCACTGACTACGATGCCCTTGTCGCAGGTGTGGCGATGACCATTCCCTGCGCCTGCAAGCGCATACGCAACAGCAACAGCAACCGCAACCGCAACCGGGGCCGCAAGGAAATGACCATGGACGTCGCGTCTTCCTCCCATCCCGCGCCCAGTGCGCTGCTGGCGCCTGTGCCGCGCTTGAAAGCCGTCCCGATGCCGGGCGCCAGCCGATGAGTCTCGTCCCTCCCCACGGCGGCGCGGAACTGAGGCCCCTGCTGCTGCAGGGCGCCGAGCTCGAAGCCGAGCGCCGCCGCGCCGCCGGCTTGCCGCAGTTGCGCGTCAGCTCCCGCGAGCGCGGCGACATCCTGATGATGGGCATCGGCGGCTTCACGCCGCTCGACGGCTTCATGACGCATGCCGACTGGCAGGGTGTGTGCGACGGCATGCGCATGACCAGCGGCCTGTTCTGGCCGATACCGATCACGCTGTCGGCGGACGAGGCCACCGCGGCGAGCTTTCGCACGGGCCGCGAGATCGCGCTCGTCGACCCCGACGACGGCTCCATCCTGGCGACGATGCTCGTCACCGAGAAATACGCCATCAACAAGGCGCACGAGTGCGCAATGGTCTTCCGCACCACCGACCCGGAGCACCCCGGCGTGAAGATGGTGATGGAGCAGCCGCCGGTGAACCTGGCCGGAACGGTGAAGGTTCTGTCGCAGGGCGGCTTCCCCCAGAAGTACGGCGACCTGTACAAGACGCCGGCGCAGACGCGCGCGCTCTTCACCTCGCTCGGCTGGACCCGCATTGCCGCGTTCCAGACCCGCAACCCCATGCACCGCTCGCACGAGTACCTGGCCAAGGTCGCCATCGAGGTCTGCGACGGCGTGCTCGTGCATTCGCTGCTGGGCGCGCTCAAGCCGGGCGACATCCCGGCCGAGGTGCGCACGCGCGCGATCGCGGCGCTGGTCGACGGCTACTTCGTCGACTCGACCATCGTGCAGGCCGGCTATCCGCTGGACATGCGCTACGCCGGGCCGCGCGAGGCGCTGCTGCACGCCCTGTTCCGCCAGAACTACGGCTGCTCGCACCTGATCGTCGGCCGCGACCACGCAGGCGTGGGCAGCTACTACGGCCCGTTCGACGCCCATCACGTCTTCGACCAGATACCGAAGGATGCGCTCGAGACGCGGCCGCTCAAGATCGACGTCAGCTTCTGGTGCCGCCAGTGCGGCGGCATGGCCTCGGGCCGCACCTGTCCGCACGACGACTCGGAACGCCTGCAGGTCAGCGGCACGCAGTTCCGCAAATGGCTTTCCCAGGGTGCCCACGTACCGCCCGAATTCAGCCGGCCCGAAGTGGTCGAGATCCTGCGCGAGTACTACGCGACGCTGGAAGCGAGCAGCGCGCCCCCAAGCCCCCCCGTTCACAACCCCACCCCCGCTTGAAGCAAGCAAAGGAGACAAAGGCAATGCCGACCTTCGTGAGAACCGACAAATGCGATGGCTGCAAGGGCCAGGACAAGACGGCCTGCATGTATATCTGCCCGCACGACCTGATGGCGCTCGACAAGGACGGGTCGGTCACCGGCCATGCGATGAAGGCCTGGAACCAGGAGCCCGAGCAGTGCTGGGAGTGCTATTCCTGCGTCAAGATCTGCCCGCAGAACGCCATCGAGGTGAGGCACTACGCCGATATCGTGCCGCTGGGCGGCTCGGTGCAGCCGCTGCGCGGGTCCGACTCGATCATGTGGACGATCAAGTTCCGCAACGGCACGCTGAAGCGCTTCAAGTTCCCGATCCGCACCACCGCGGAAGGCTCGATCGACCCCTACGGCGGCAAGATCATGCCCAAGCTGGCCGACATCCAGAACCAAGGCTACTTCACGCCCAGCGGCGGCTACCGCGCCGGCCGCGACGGCGAACTGCTGCGCGTCAAGTGAGCCCGACCCGACAACCAATGCTGAGGTAGAGACAAATCATGGGTACCTTCGAGAATCCCGAAATCGTCCAGGAAGAAGTGGACATCCTGCTCATCGGCGGCGGCATGGCCTGCTGCGGTGCGGCCTACGAGATGATGCGCTGGGCCGAGGCCGTCAAGACCGAGACCGGGCAGGAACTGAAGATCAAGCTGGTCGACAAGGCGGCAATGGACCGTTCCGGCGCCGTGGCCCAGGGCCTGTCGGCGATCAACACCTACATCGGCTCCGAGCAGGACCCGGCCGACTACGCGCGCATGGTCTCCAACGACCTGATGGGCATCACGCGCGACGACCTGGCCTACGACCTGGGGCGCCACGTCGACGAATCGGTGCACCTGTTCGAGGAATGGGGCCTGCCGATCTGGAAGACCGACGCCGACGGCGTGCGCCACGACGGCGCCGAGTCGCAGAAGGAAGGCCTGCCGGCGCTGAAGGACGGCGGCAAGCCGGTGCGCTCAGGCAAGTGGCAGATCATGATCAACGGCGAGTCGTACAAGTGGATCGTCGCCGAGGCCGCCAAGAAGGCGCTGGGCCTGGGCCGCATCG
>JAABQQ010000132.1 GCA_011391405.1 Gammaproteobacteria bacterium | reverse complement strand
GCGTCGCCGCGCAACAGCAGCGTGAGCAGCGCAAACCCGAACTCGCCCCCCATGCTCACCGCGATGGCGGTGCGCAGCGCCTTGCGGTTGTTGGGCACGAACCGACGCACGACCAGCGTGACGATCACTGCCTTGATTAGCAGCAGCACGGCGATGAGCAGCAGCACCAGCGGCAGCTGCGTGAGCAGCAGGCGCAGGTCCAGCAGCATGCCGACGGAAACGAAGAACAGGCCGAGCAGGATGTCCTGGAACGGCTTGATGACGGCCTCGGTCTGGTGCTTGAACTCGGTCTCGGCGAGCAGCATGCCGGCGAGAAACCCGCCGAGCGCCATCGACAGGCCCATCCGGTCCGTGGCCCAGGCGGCGAGCAACGACACGAACAGCACCGTCAGCGTGAATATTTCGGTGCTGCGGTGATGCGCGATCTCGCGGAAGAGCGGACGCAGCAGCCAGCGCCCCACGACCAGCACGACAACGAGAGCGACCAGGCCGCGTCCGGCCATGCTGAGCAGCCACAGTGGCCCGGGGACGTCGCCGGTCACGCTGAGCGCGGTGGCCAGCGCCAGCAGGGGCGCGAAGGCGAGGTCCTGGAACAGCAGGATGCCGAGGGCGAGCCGCGCGTGCGTGCGCGTGAGTTCCATCTGGTCGCCGAGCTGGCGCAACACGATCGCGGTGGACGACATCGCGAGCGCGCCGCCGATGACGATGGCGGCGCCGGCGTGGACGCCAAAGGCGAAAGCCATGCCGCCGAAAGCCATGCCGCACAGCAGCACCTGCAAGCCACCGATGCCGAGCACCTCGGATTTCATGGCGACCATGCGGCCCAGCGAGAATTCCAGTCCCAGCGTGAACACCAGGAACACCACGCCGATTTCGGCGAGGACCTGCACGGATGTGACGCTCGGCACGAGTCCGAGCGCATGCGGGCCGAGCACCATGCCGACCAGCAGGTAGCCGAGGATCGGTGGCAGCTTGAAGCGGCGCACCAGGCTCAGCACGAGCAGCGAGCCCGCGAGCAGGATCAGGATCTGGCTGAGAAAGTCGTGCGCCATCGGGCCTCACGCGGCGGATGCACCGATGCTAGCATTCCAACGAGGCATTCCCGCCCGTGGAGATCCACCAGCAGCCCTGACCGGCCACGCACGTCCGGTCAGCCGCCATCATGCCGAAATCCCCCGAATTCCAGGCCCGCGTGGATTCCGCCGAGGGACGGCTGTCGCTGGCCGGCGACTGCCGCGCTGCCGATCTCGGCACGCTCGAGACTGCCCTGCGGAAATGGGCTGGGACAGGGTCGCGCAGCGTGGACCTGTCTGCCGCGGGTCGGTTCGACATCGGGCCGGCCTGGATCCTGAAGCGGGCCATGGCCGATGCAGCGACGGCACCCGCAGTCAACGGCTCGCTGCCCGCGCACTTTTCCTACCTCGACGAAATGCTCGATGGTGCGAGTGCGCGCACGGCGGACATCGCGCCGCCTCCACGCGAGCCTGCCGGTCTCGTTCGTCTCGGCCGCGCGCTCGAGATCCGGGGCGAAAGCTGGTACGAAGCGCTGACGTACGGCGGCAAGCTCATCAGCACGGCGGGCCTCGCCTGGCGTTCCTGGAAACACCTGCGTATTGCGTCGATCGTGCGGCACGCGTACGAGACCGGTTACCAGGCCGTGCCGGTCGTCGCCGTGATCGCTTTCCTGATCAGCGTGATTTCGGCGTACATCAGCGCGCAGCAGTTGCGGCCGTACGGCGGCGAGATCTACACCGTCGACATCGTGGCGCTGGGCGTGCTGCGCGAACTCGGCGTGCTGCTCACGGCGATCATGGTCGCCGGCCGTACGGGCAGCGCTTATGCGGCCGAGCTCGGCGTGATGAAACTCAACGACGAAGTCGACGCGCTCGAATCGATGGGAATCAATCCGTACGAGGTGCTGGTGCTGCCGCGCGTCCTCGGCCTCATCGTCGCGCTGCCCCTGCTCACCATCGTTGCGGACTTCATGGGGCTGTTCGGCGGCGCGATGCTGACGCGTTACCTGATCGACCTGCCCTGGCCGCAGTTCTTCACGCGGCTCGACGAGGCGATTGCGCCCACGACGTTCTGGGCCGGCCTGGTCAAGGCACCGGTGTTCGGATTGCTCATCGGCCTGACGGGCACGCTGCGCGGGTTGCAGGTGCGCGAATCGTCGCGTGAACTCGGTCGGCTGACGACGGTGGCCGTGGTGCAATCGATCTTCCTCGTGATCTTTGCCGACGCGCTGTTCGCCATCTTTTTCCTCGAGATCGATTTCTGATGGCCGCCGCCGCTCCTGCAGTGATCATCTCGGTGCGCGACCTGGTCAACCGCTTCGGCCAGCAGACCGTGCACGACGGCGTGTCATTCGACGTCCATGCGGGCGAGGTGTTCGGCATCGTCGGCGGCTCCGGCAGCGGCAAATCCGTGTTGCTGAAGACCATGCTCGGGTTGCGCAAGCCCGATTCCGGCGTGGTCGAGGTCGAAGGACGCGATCTCACGTGCATGTCGGATCGCGAGCTGCGTGACGTGAAGCAGCGCTACGGCGTCACGTTCCAGCACGGGGCGCTGTTCACGTCACTCACCGTGACGGAGAACGTGATCCTGCCTCTGGTCGAGTTGCTCGAGCTCGATGAAGCCACCCTGCAGAGCCTCGCCGAGCTGCGGCTGCGCATGGTCGGCCTGCCGGTCGCAGCAGGCGCAAAGTTTCCTGCGCAGCTATCGGGCGGAATGATCAAGCGCGCGGCCCTGGCGCGCGCGCTGGCGCTCGATCCAGCGCTGCTGTTTCTCGATGAACCCACCGCGGGCCTCGATCCGATCGCAGCCACCGCCTTCGACGACCTCGTCCTTTACCTGCGCCGCGCGCTCGGTCTGACGGTGGTGATGGTGACTCACGATCTGGACACACTTGCTCGGACATGTGATCGTGTCGCGGTGCTCGTCGACGGCAAAGTCATCGTGGATACGCTGCCCGGCATCGTCCGGAACGAACACCCGTGGATCCGGGAGTATTTTCACGGTGCGCGCGGGCGCCTGATGGCACCGGCCGGCGAGGGCGAAGACCGTGGAGCGTGACGCGAAGTACGCAACGATCGCCCTGTTCGCGCTCGCCTGCGTGGCGGCGGCCGTGGCGTTCATCTGGTGGTATTCGGGTCGCGGCGACCAGCGTGATTACCAGACGTATGAGATCTACTTCCAGGGCACCGTGAGCGGCCTCTCCAAGGGCAGCCCGGTGCGCTACCTGGGCGTGGACGTCGGCCGCGTGACGTACCTGGGCGTGGACAAAGCCGATCCGGGCCAGGTGAAGGTCATCGCCGACATCGACTCCAGCGCACCGATTTCGGGCGGCACGCTGGCGAAGCTCGGCCTGCTGGGTCTTACCGGCTTGCTCTACATCGACCTGCAGCAGAACCCGGATACGTCCGGCACCAAGGCACTGCAGCGGGGAGCGCAGCACCCGGTCATACCGTCGCGCAAGAGCAGCATCGAAGCTTCCGTCGAGCGCTTGCCGGAGATCCTCGGCCAGGCCACGGAAGTGCTGTCGCGCATCGAGCACGTGTTGTCGGACGAGAACGTCCGCTCGATCGGACAGACACTCGCCCACATCGAGCAGGCTGCGGGATCCCTGCCGGCGACCATGGCCGATGCGCGCGCGCTGGCGACCGAACTGCGCGGAATTTCAAGCTCGACGCTCGAACTCACCAACCGGCTGAACCAGACGCTGGGCAAGGCGCAGCCGGACCTTGAAGCGACGCTCGCCAACGCGCGCATTGCTTCCGCAAACCTGGCGCGCACCGCCGATAGCCTGGAACGCCTGCTGAACCAGAACGAAGGCGGGCTCGGCAAGGCCGCTGGCGCCAGCATCGCTGAACTGCAGCAACTCGTGATCGATGCCCGCAGTGCCAGCAACGAAGTGCGTGAGCTCGCGCGCACGCTGCGGGAGCGGCCGTCGAGTGTCCTGTTCGAGCCGCAGGCGGCCGGTGTGGAGATTCCGCGATGACGACTGCAACGGCCGGGGCTTTCAATCAGCCGGCCCTGAGGCTGGCGTGCGCTTTCTCGCTGGCAACGCTGCTGGGAGGGTGCGCGGGAAGCCTGCTGAAATCCGACGCCGAGGCTCCGGATACCTTCCGTCTCGGTGTCGTCGCGACGATGGCCCCTGCAGCCAACGCAACCGCATCGACCGCCGGACTGGCTATCGCGGTCGCTCGTCCGCGGGCCGCGGCAGCGATCGACACGGATCGCATCGCCGTGCACTCCGCGGGTAATCGTTTCGATTATTACTCCGCTGCACGCTGGGCCGAATCCGCCCCGCAGATGCTGCAGCAGAACCTCGTCAGCGCTCTGGCAGCCACGGCTCAATTCGGTGGCGGCGTCATGACAGCCCCGGCTCGCGTGCCGACGGAACTCCTGCTCGACGTGGAGCTGCGACGATTCGAAGTGGTCACGGCGGGCGCGGACGCAGCATCCTCCGGTGCGGCACCGGTGGTCCACGTCCAGGTGCAGGCGAGCCTGGTCGATTCGCGTCGAGCCGCGCGCGTCACGAGCTTCGTCAGCGAAGCGTCCGTGCCCGCGTCAGAGAATCGGTTGAGTGCGGTCGTCGTCGCGTTCGATCGAGCGAATGCACAGGTCGTGAGCGAAATCGCTGCACGCGTGCAGGCCGCAGCGGCGGCATTGCCGGCGCAATAGTCACTCGCCGCGCGCCCATCGCGCGCGGTCCGTTACCGTCAGGCTGAGGTTGCGGCGCCCTTGGCGGGCACCTGGCTCATCGCATGCTCGCTCATCGCGGTGATGGTCAGCGACGGGTTGACCCCAGGATTGGCCGGAACGGTCGAGCCGTCGCAGACCAGGAAATTCCGGTAGCCGAACAGGCGGCTGTTCTGGTCGACGACACCGCTCGCGGCGTCGCGACCGATCACGGCGCCGCCAAGGATGTGGGCCGTGGTCGGGATGTTGGCCCAGGCTTCGAGCAGCATGCTCTGCGCGTAGCCGCCAGTTCGTTGCGCCAGCCATTCGGCCGCACGATTGCCCACGTCGATGAACGTCGGATTCGGCTTTGCGGGATCCTGCTCCGTGGTGAGCGAGACGCGGCCGAACCAGCCGCGTCTGGCCCGGAACGCAATGGCATTGTCCAGGCTCTGCATGACCAGGAACAGCACCGATCGTCTTGACCAACCGATCGGCCAGAGCGTCTTCAGGAACGTCAGCGGGTGCCGCAGCACCTGGCCGAGCCACAAGAGCGGGCGCGTCAACCGGGTGCCGTCCCCCGTCAGCAGCGTATAGAGCAGCGCCATGAAATCGCCGTGGCGCCCGTAAGTCACGAACTCGATGTGCGTATCGGGCCGGGGGTAGACGCTCGCGCTGATCGCGACATCGTTCCACGGCCGCGCCATGCCCTCTGGCAGCGTCACCGCGAGCACCGACTCGCTGTTGGTCCGCACCAGTTCCCCGAGACGGTCGCTGATCCGCGGCAGCGCGTTCGACAGCTTGCACTCGGCGAGCAGCCGATTGGTACCCAGCGCGCCTGCGGACATGACGATGCCGCGAGCGGTGAACGTGCGCCGCCGCTTGCGCAGCCACGCGCCGGGGTACTCTGTCGTCACGACATAGCCTTCGGATCCATCCTCGGCGCCCAATGGCCGGATGTCCGTCACCTGGCGCTCCGGGTGGATCTCGACGCCGCGCTGCTCCGCGAACCAGAGGTAATTCTTGACCAGCGTGTTCTTGGCGCCTTCGCGGCAGCCGACCATGCACGCGCCGCAGTACGTGCATCCCGTCCGGTCGGGGCCGGTACCGCCGAAATACGGGTCCGGCACCGTCGCGCCGGCCTTGCCAAAGAACACGCCGACCGGCGTGCGGTGGAACGTGCTCTCGACGTTGAAGTGCCGGCCGACTTCCTGCAGCAGCTTCTGGCCGTCGCTCTCGCGCGGCACCGTCTGCACGCCGAGCATCTTCTCGGCGGTGTCGTAATGCGGAGCGAGTGCAGCTGCCCATTCATTCAGGCCGGACCACTGCGGGTTGGTGAAGAACGGGGGAGCGGCCCGATAAAGCGTGTTGGCGTACACCACGCTGCCGCCGCCGACGGCTGAGCCGCTGGCGATGAAAACGTCCTTGAACGGCGTCAGCCGAAAGATGCCGTGCAGTCCCAGCGACGGCGCCCACAGGAAGCGTCGCAGGTCCCAGGTGGATTTCGCGTAGTCCTCGTCGCGATAACGACGGCCGGCCTCGAGCACGCCGACCTTGTATCCCTTCTCGGCGAGTCGCAGCGCCGAGACGCTGCCGCCGAAGCCGGAACCGATGATCAGCCAGTCATAGTCCAGGGCGACGTTTTTGCTGGTCATCGGAGATCCCCCTGGTCCTGCGGGCATCGCGGCCGGCATCAGGCCGGCATCAGGCCGGCATCAGGCCGGCAACTGCAGGGCCGGGTGTTCGCCGGTTGCCTGCCGCAGCAGCAATTCCAGGAACGCGTCGCTCGAGATGGCGTCGCCGAACAAGCGACCCTGACCCATCTGGCAACCGCTGTGGAGCAGAAAGTACCGTTGCTCCTCGGTCTCGATACCTTCCGCGATGACCTGCAGCCCGAGGCTGCGCCCCATCTCGATGATCGTGCGCACGATGGTGGCGTCGTCGGGATCGGTCGCGGCGTTGGTCACGAACGACCGGTCGATCTTGAGCGTGCTGATCGGGAACTGCTGCAGGGCGCTGAGGCTGGAGTACCCCGTGCCGAAATCGTCGATCGACAGGTGGATACCCATCGAGCGCAACTCGTCCAGCAGCGGCAGCGTGCGCTCCGCATCGAGCATCAACGTCGTCTCGGTGATCTCGAGTTCGACGCAGGAGGCGGACACGTTGTGCCGTTCGAACACCGAGCGGCAGCGCGGGATGAAGCTCGCCTGGCTCAGTTCCTTCAACGACAGGTTGATCGCAACGCGACCTGGATCGCTCACGCGCTGTTGCCAGGCCGCGTAGTCGATGCACACCTGGTTCAGGACCCATGCGCCGATGTCGAGGATCAGGCGCGATTCCTCGGCCAGCGGGATGAATTGCGAAGGCGCGATCTCGCCATGTCCGGGCAGGCGCCAGCGCAGCAGGGCCTCGGAACCCACCACTTCGCCGTTCGCGAGGTCCACCTTCGGCTGGTAGCGCAACACGAACTCGTCGCGCTCGAGCGCACGGCGCAACTTGCTCTTCAGCAGCAGGCGTTCGACGGCAGCGGCGTTCATTTCGGGCACGTAGAACACGTGGCAGTTCCGGCCCTGGCGCTTGGCGTGATACATCGCCGCATCCGCGTTGCGGATCAGGTCGATGACGTTGTCGGCGTGTTCCGGCACCAGCGCCACGCCGACGCTCGCCGTGACGTCGATCTCCTGGCCGGGCAGGTGCACCGGTTTGGCGATTTCGCCGAGCACGAGTCGCGCGAGATCGTGGCCCTGTTCGTGGCCGGCCTGGTCATCCTTGACGCCCTCGGCGAACACGGCGAATTCGTCGCCAGCCAGGCGACCGGCGACCGACTCGCGCGGCAGCGCCCGCGTCAGGCGTTCGCTGATGGTTTCGAGCACGCGATCGCCCGTGTCGTGGCCGAAGGTGTCGTTGATTTCCTTGAAGTTGTCGATGTCGATGTACAGCAGCACGAGGCCGCGTCCCTGCCGTGTGTTGCGGGTGATCGCCTGATGCAACTGGTGCTGAAACTGCATGCGGTTCGGCATCTTCGTGAGCGTGTCGAACCGCGCGAGGTAGCGGATCCGCCGCTCGGCCCGCTTCCGTTCCGTGATGTCGCGCAGCACCAGGATCGTGCCGCGGTTGCCGCCCGCCGGTTCGCGCCCGAGGGTCGAGATGTGCACCGACACTGGAATCGTCTGGCCGCTCCTGGTGCGTATCACCGTTTCGCCGGGTGCGGACTGCAGTCGCTCGAGGTTGAATGCCGCCAGGTGGTCCGGTGCGATCAGGTCCTTGAACGCAACGCCGATCAGTTCCTGCTCCGGCATGCCGAACAGGCGGGCCGCGGCCGCGTTTGCGGTTCGCATGCGCCCGTCCGTCATGACCAGCACCGCGTCCTTGATGCCGTTCAGCACATCGTCGAGGAAATCGCGCGAGATCGTCGTGGTGGTGAGAGCCTGACGCATCTGTTCGAGAGAACTTTCGAGCGCGGCCGTTTCGGCGACGCCACTGACCGCAATGGGCTCGGCGTAGCGTCCGCGTCCGATCGACTGCGCGTTGTCCATCAGCGCAACGAGTGCGCGGTCGATCCGGACCATGATCAGCAGGACGACCAGGCCCGCCATGAGCGTCAACAGGGCGCCGGCGATCGCAATGTTGACCGTTTGCCCGTCATACACTTCCTCGACGACTCCGTGCAGCCGCTCCTGCGCAGCGGCGAGGCGGGGGTCCAGCGCCGAGATCGCGTCCAGCTGTTCATCGACAGCGCGCAGTTTCTCGTGCTCGGCAGTCTCGGAGTAATGGGTGACCACGGCGACGCCTGCGGTCAGCAGCGCGCCCACTGTCAGTACGGCAGCGACGTAACGCAGCTTGAGTCCCAGTCCGACCATCGACGTTGAGTTCTCCGGGCTGCTTTCCCCGCCCCTTCGATCTCTTTATTTTGTGTGCGGTCCGACCGCCTGCGCGGCATCATAGCCGACCTCGATCCCGGGAACACCGATCGCATGAACGCGCTGGAACTGACGGGTCGCGCGCGCACCCACGTCATCGAACTGGACGCACCGCGCTGCACGCTGCACTACGAAGCCGTGGCGGCATTCCTCGGCATGCGCGACGCCGCGCGCGCCGAGGGCATCGACCTGCAGGCGGTCTCGAGCTTTCGGGACTTCGACCGGCAACTGGTGCTCTGGAACCGCAAATGGCGGGGCGACCGGCCGCTTTACGATCGCACCGGCGCGCTTCTCGACCCTGCCCGGCTGACGGAGCCGCAGCGGGTCGACGCGATCCTGGCGTGGTCCGCCATTCCGGGCGGCAGCCGGCACCATTGGGGATCGGACATCGACGTGATCGATGCCGCCGCGATGCCCGCGGGTTACCAGGTGGAACTGGTGCCGGCGGAATACGCGTCCGACGGCGTGTTCGGCCGGCTGACGGGCTGGCTCGACCGCAATCAGGGGCGCTTTGGGTTTTTCCGGCCCTATGGCTCGGACCGTGGCGGCGCGGGCATCGAGCCCTGGCACCTGAGCTATGCCCCTGTCGCGCGCGAGGCCGTAGAGGCGCTTTCGCTTTCCGTCCTGCGCTCGGCCATCGCGGGCGGGGACATGCTGGGCAAGGAACACGTCCTCGACCGGCTGCCCGAGATCTACACGCGCTTCATCCTGGCGGTCGACCCGCCTTGCTTGCCTGGGCGTCCCGGAAAGACTGCACTCGTTTGAGGAACCAGCGCGGAAACCAGCGCTTGAGCCGCCACGCCCAGCGGTATTCCGGCGGCCACACGACGTAAAGCTCGCCTGCGGCCGCGGCTCCCAGCAGCGCGAGCGCGGCTTCGTCCGGGTCGTGGCCCGAATTGTCCATGATCCGGTGCGCGAGCCGGTTCTCTTCCGGGGGCGCCCGCATGTGGTCGAGCAGGTGGGTGCGGAAGAAGCCCGGCATCGCGCACGACACCTGCAACCCGGTTCCCGCCACCTCGCTCGCCAGCGTTTCGCTCAGGGCAATGACGCCAGCCTTGGTGGCGTTGTAAGCGGACATCTGCGGCGCCGCCGCGAAGCCCGCGGAACTCGCGATATTGAAGATCAGTCCACTGCCCTGACGCTTCATCACCGGCAGGGCCGTGCGGCATCCCCAGACGACCCCAAGCAGGTTGATGCCGACGATCCAGTTCCAGTCATCGACCGGGGTGGCCTCGACCGCGCCAGCCACGGCCACGCCCGCGTTGTTCACCATCACGTCCAGGCCCTGGTTTGCCTGGCTGAAGCCGGTAATGGCTGCGGCGACGAAATCATGCGCGGCAACGTCGCCGGGATAGGCTGTGACGTTCGCCGCGCCCGAGGTTCGCAACCGGGTGACGGCACTTTCCAGGGCCTCGCGGTCAAGGTCGAGCACGCCCAGCGTCCAGCCATCGCGGGCCAGCAACTGGGACATCGCCAGGCCGAGGCCGCTTGCAGCACCGGTGATGAAGGCGCGCTTTGACGGAAAGCGCCGGGACAGTATGGTAGCGGGTGAAGCGTTTGGCATCCCGCCATGCTAGCGGGGCGGGTCGACTTGCGAAACGGTCGTTTACCGCAGTACCGACGCCGCGGCAGGGAGCGAGACTTGCGCAAGGTTCACACGGCCGAGTCGATCATCGAGATTGCGCACCTGCGCAACGTGCTCGAGCAGGCCGGTATCGCGTGCTACGTGAAGAACGAGCGCCTGGGTGGTGCGGTCGGTGAAATCCCATTCGTGGAATGCTGGCCTGAGCTTTGGGTCCTGCGTAACGGCGACGCACTGAACGCGCGGGGCTTGATCGATAACGCGCGTGCCGACGCAGCACCGTCGCCGGACTGGACCTGCCGTCATTGCGGCGAGCGTTTGGAAGGACAGTTCGACGCCTGTTGGCGGTGCTCGACGCCGGAGGAGATTGCCGGAGCGACTGCAGGAACCGATCGCTGATGCCAGACGCCACCTCACTGACCATAGCCAGCCGTTTCAAGGGGCCGCCCGATTCCGGCAATGGCGGCTATGTCTGCGGCGCGTTTGCCGTTGCCGCGGGAACCGAACTGCGCATCCGTCTGCTGGCGCCGCCACCACTCGACACGCCCCTGGCACTGGAGCACACGGCAACGGATGACCTGTGGCGGCTGCGGCATCTTGACCAGACAGTGGCGTCCGGAACGCCGGCCGCACCGCTCCAGCTCGAGGTTCCGCGCGCGCCGCCCTACGTGCAGGCGGTCTGGGCATCACAGCACTACGTGGGGTTTCGCGAGCACACTTTCCCGGATTGTTTCGTGTGCGGCCCGCACCGTCGCCGTGGCGATGGCATGCGGATCTTTCCGGGCTTGCTCGACTCGGGCATGGTCGCCGCGCCCTGGATTCCGGCGGACGACCTGGACGGCGGCGACGGCAAGGTGGCCGTCGAGTTTCACTGGGCCGCGCTCGATTGCCCCGGCTACTTCGCCGCGGTCGGCGACGCGCCCCGGACGATGCTGCTCGGCGAGATGCAGGCGCACGTCGACCGTCGCGTGCACGTCGGCGAGGCCTGCATGGTGCTGGGCTGGTTGATTGCGAGCGAAGGTCGCAAGTACCGGTGCGGCACGGCCATCTTCGATGAAGACGGCGAACTCTGCGCCCGGGCGCTGACCACCTGGATCGAAGTCGCTCGGAAGTAACCCTCGCGCGACCCCTCTACCACCGCGGCGGCAGAGGGCAGTCGTTCAGCGCCGTGCGAGCAGTGCCGTCAACAGGCCCGCTGCCGTGAGCAGGACGCCGGGCATCCAGTCCGTGCGGAAGGCGAGCCACAGGATCCCGGCGAGCAGGACGACGGCGCCGACGATGGTCTGGTCGCGACGCCGCGCGCTGGCCTGGATTTCGCGCCGCAATTCCGCGTAAGGCTCGTTGTCCACCCGGATGCGGAGCGTGCCTTCGGATGCCTTCTGCACGAACTGCTGCAGCAGTTGCGGCAGCATTCGTATGGACTCGGACAGGTCGGGCAGTTGCCGGCGCAGTTCCTGGGCGATGTTCCGGCCGCTCAGCCGGTCAGCGCCCCATTCCTGCATGATCGGCTGCGCCGTCTTCCACAGGTCGAGCTGCGGGTACAGCTGGCGGCCGAGGCCCTCGATCTGCAGCAGGGTCTTCTGCAGCAGGATCAGCTGCGGTTGCACGCGCATGTCGAAGCGGCGCGCGACTTCAAACAGCCGTATCAGCACCTGCGCGAACGAAATCTCGGACAGCGGTTTGTTGAAGATGGGTTCGCAGACAGTACGGATGCCCGCCTCGAGCTCGTCGACGCGCGTGTCCTTGGGCACCCAGCCTGAATCCACGTGCAGGCGCGCGACACGGTTGTAATCGCGGTCGAAGAACGCGAGGAAATTTTCGGCCAGGTAGTGCTGGTCGCGTGCGTCGAGCGAGCCGACGATGCCGAAGTCCACCGCTGCGTAGACCGGCCGCTGCGGGTCGTCGGTCTGCACGAAGATGTTGCCCGGGTGCATGTCGGCGTGGAAGAAATTGTGCTGGAACACCTGCGTGAAGAAGATCTCCACGCCGTTCTCGGCGAGTGCCTGGATGTTCGTGCCACGACGGAGCAGTTCGTCCATGTCGCTGACCAGCACGCCGTGGATGCGCTCCATCACCATCACTTCGGGCCGGCAGTAATCCCAGTACACGTCCGGCACGTACAGCAGCTTCGAGCCGGCGAAGTTGCGGCGCAACTGCGCGGCATTCGCCGCTTCGCGCATGAGGTCGAGTTCGTCGAGAATGGTCTTCTCGTACTCCTGCACGACCTCGTAGGGTCGCAGCCGGTAGCCGTCCTTCGAATAGTCGCGCGCAAGCTGCGCGAGGACGTACATCACCTCCAGGTCGCGCTCGATCTTCGCCCGGATGCCGGGACGCACGACCTTGACGACGACTTCTTCGCCGGAACGCAGTCGTGCGGTGTGCACTTGCGCGATCGAGGCAGCGGCGAGCGGCGTCTCGTCGAACTCCGCGAACACTTCGCCCACTGGTTTGCCGTAAGCGCCCTCGATGATGGCTTTGGCTTCCAGCCCAGGGAACGGCGGCACGCGGTCCTGCAGTTTCTCGAGCTCGTCGGCGATGTCGATCGGCAGCAGGTCGCGTCGCGTGGACAGAGCCTGGCCGAACTTCACCCAGATCGGCCCCAGTTCCTCGAGTGCGAGACGAATGCGCTCACCGCGTGGACCGCCTTTGCGGCGCTCGAACCACGTGGCAGGCGAGAGGTAGAACGCGAACCGCAGCGGACGGAACAGGTGAGTCGCGAGAATGATCTCGTCGAGCCCGTGACGGACGAGCACGCGCTGGATCTGGAGCAGGCGGGTGGCGACGCGGAGGCGCATTGGGAGGGGAGGAAGTGGAGGAAGTGGAGGAAGGGGTTAGGGGTTAGTCGGAACGAGCTGCGCTTCGAGCATCGAGTGCACAGCTACTTCGAGCTTTGTTTGGCGCGGGATTCGGCGCGGCTCAGGCGGGCGTCGAGCCGGTCGGTCGCTTCGCGCAGCTGGTCGACGGCCTCGAGGTATTCCTCGACTTCCACGCGCGACGGCACGTCGCGGCCCTCTTCCTGCAGGTACTCGGCCAAGTTGGTCGAGAACGAATCGGCGGCCTTGCGGCCCCAGTCGAAGACGTTGCGGACGATATTCGCCACCTGGTGCGCCGCGACGTCGCCCACGACGCGCGACAGCTCTTCCTCGAAATCGGGCTGGGCGTGCTGCAGCAGGTCGCGAAAGCGCTGCGCGACCTCGGCGTCGCCCGCGATGCGGATCGACGAACCACGCAGGCGGTCTTCGGCGCCCGGTCCGACCAGCGACAGCAGCGAGATTGGTGAGCCGGACAGTGTCGCGTCGGCCTCGCCTGCGTCGCGCGTGTCGAGCGTGATACGGCTGTCAGCCACGCGGAAAAAAACCGCGAGCGACGTGCCTTCGAACACGAGCGAGAGACCGCGCCCTTCGAGTTGCCGCGCCAGCGCCGAGGCGCGCTCCGATTGCGCGACGTTGCGGTTCAGCATCGTCGACAACCGGTCGAAGATGGCATTGAGCGGATTCGCGCTCAATAGCGGAACCCCTTGTGCAGGGCGACGATGCCGCCGGTCAGGTTGTGGTAGCGGCAGTCCTCGAGGCCGGCCTCGCGCATCATGCCGAGCAGCGTTGCCTGGTCGGGAAAGCGGCGGATGGACTCGGCGAGGTAGCGGTAGCTGTCCGGGTCGTTCGCGATGCGCGCGCCGAGCCACGGCAGCACGCTGAACGAATACGCGTCGTACACGGGCTTGAGGCCCGGAAACACGGGTTTCGAGAATTCGAGAATCAGCAGCCGGCCACCTGGCCTGAGCACGCGCCGCATCGAAGCGATTGCTGCCGCCTTGTCCGTCACGTTGCGCAGGCCGAAGCCGATCGTCACGCAATCGAACGTTTCGTCGGCGAAAGGCAGGCACTCGGCATTGGCGAGCGAGAACTGCACGTTGCGCAACAAGCCACGGTCGAGCAGCCGGTCGCGACCGACCTCGAGCATCGCGGCGTTGATGTCGGAGAGCACTACGAGGCCCTTGTCGCCGACCTGCTGGGCCATGCCAGCAGCGATGTCCCCCGTGCCGCCTGCGACATCGAGCGCCGACATACCGGGACGCAACCCTGTCTGGCTCAGCGTGTAACGCTTCCAGAGCCGGTGCACGCCGGCGGACATCAGGTCGTTCATGATGTCGTACTTGTCGGCGACGGAATCGAACACCGCGCGGACGCGGCGTGCCTTCTCGGGGGCCGGCACCTCCTCGTAACCGAAATCGACCGACGGGGTCGCTGCGGCGGAGGCGGGGGCCTTGCGGGGTGGGGCTGTTTCGCTCATGGGAACGGGCATTCTACGCCGTTCCGGTCGGCCGCGGCCCACTACGGGTCCGTGGGGCTCAGGCTTTCTTGTGCGCAACCTGCGTGGGGTACGGAATCCCGAGTTGCTGCAGCCGGTCGAGGTAATGCTGCCATTTGGCCGCACGAGTCTCGCCGAGTTCGTAGAGGTAACCCCACGTGTACAGGCCCGTGTCGTGGCCGTCGTTGAACACCAGCCGCACCGCGTAGTTGCCGATCGGATCGACCTTGACGACCTGCACCTCGTGCTTGCCGAGCTGCAGCGTCTCCTGGCCTGGGCCGTGTCCGCGCACCTCGGCCGATGGCGAATAGACGCGGAGGTACTCAAATGGCAGCTCGAACCGCTGGCCATCGTCGAACGCCACGTCGAGCACGCGCGACTGCCTGCGCAGCTTGATCTCGGTGGGCGTGCGCGCGGCCCAGCGTTCCTTGTCCGTCGTCGCAGCGGTCACAGGATGTACCGCGCGAGGTCTTCGTCCTGCGCCAGCTTGCCGAGGCTCGAGTCGACATAGGCCCCGTCGATCACGAGTTCGGTGCCGAAGCGGTCGGAGGCCTCGAAGCTGATCGCCTCGAGCAGCCGTTCCATCACGGTGTGCAGACGGCGCGCCCCGATGTTCTCGGTGCGCTGGTTGACGTCGAAGGCGACTTCGGCGATGCGACGGACGCCACTCGCATCGAACTTCAGCGTCACGCCCTCCGTGGACAGCAGCGCGCCGTACTGAGTACACAGCGACGCGTCGGGCTCGGTCAGGATGCGCACGAAGTCTTCGACCTTGAGCGCCTCGAGCTCGACGCGGATCGGCAGGCGACCCTGCAGCTCAGGGATCAGGTCGGACGGCTTCGACATGTGGAACGCGCCCGACGCGATGAAGAGGATGTGATCCGTCTTCACCATGCCGTACTTGGTGTTGACCGTGCTGCCCTCGACGAGCGGCAGCAGGTCGCGCTGCACGCCTTCGCGCGAGACGTCGACCCCCGACACGGCATTCTGGCCGCGCGCGATCTTGTCGATCTCGTCCAGGAAGACGATGCCGTTCTGCTCCGCATTGCGCAGCGCCTGCGTCTTGAGCTCCTCTTCGTCGAGCAGCTTGGCGGCTTCCTCGTCGGTGAGCAGCTTGAAAGCTTCGCTGACCTTGAGTCGGCGCGACTTCGTGCGGTTGCCGCCGAGGTTTGCGAACATGCCCTGCAGTTGCTGCGACAGCTCTTCCATGCCTGGCGGCGCCATGATTTCCATGCCGGGACCCGCCGCGCGCAGCTCAATTTCGATCTCGCGATCGTCGAGCTGGCCTTCGCGCAGCATCTTGCGAAAGCGCTGGCGGGTGTCGCTCTCTTTAGGCGTTGGCGGCGACTCGTCCGTCGGTACGCCGAAACCCATCGCCGGACCGGACGACGCGCGCGGACGCGGCAGCAATTCGTCGAGCACGCGTTCTTCGGCTGCATCCATCGCGCGGTGACGCACCTTCTCCATTTCCTGCTCGCGCGTCATCTTCACGGCGACGTCGACCAGGTCCTTGATGATCGAGTCGACTTCACGGCCGACGTAACCCACCTCGGTGAACTTCGTCGCCTCGACCTTGATGAACGGGGCGTTTGCCAGTCGCGCCAGCCGTCGCGCGATCTCGGTCTTGCCGACGCCGGTCGGCCCGATCATCAGGATGTTCTTGGGAGTGATCTCCGCTCGCAGCGGTTCGCCCACCTGCATGCGACGCCAGCGATTACGTAGCGCGATCGCGACCGCGCGCTTCGCAGCGGACTGGCCGACGATATGCTTGTCCAGTTCCTGGACGATTTCGCGGGGGGTCATCGATGACATCAGAGCTCTTCGATAGTGGTGTTGCGGTTGGTGTAGATGCAGATGTCGGCCGCGATGCCGAGCGCACGCTCCGCGATCGACCGCGCGTCGAGAGTGGTGTTCTGCAACAGCGCGAGCCCCGCAGCCTGCGCAAACGGACCGCCTGAACCCACGGCAATGAGGTCGTGCTCCGGTTCGATCACGTCGCCATTGCCCGAGATCACGAACGTGTGACCTGCATCGGCCACCAGCAGCAGCGCTTCGAGGCGGCGCAGGCTGCGATCGCTGCGCCAGTCCTTGGCGAGCTCGATCGCCGCGCGCGTGAGGTTGCCGTATTGCTGCAGCTTCGCTTCAAAGCGCTCGAACAGTGTAAACGCATCGGCGGTGCCACCGGCGAAGCCCGCGATGACCGAGCCGTCGTGCAGTCGGCGCACCTTGCGCGCATTGCCTTTCATGACGGTGTTGCCGAGCGTGACCTGGCCGTCGCCGCCCATGGCGACGCGACCGTCGCGGCGGACGCAGAGGATCGTGGTGCCGTGGGGGTCAAACATGGAAGGGGTTAGGGGAGGAAGGTCAGGAAGGGGACGAAGTTCAGGAAGTTTCGGACGAGGAGTCGGCAGCAGGACCTGGAACCGCGCGTTTGCGGCGGGCCCGGGGGTGGGCCGCGTCGTAGATGCGGGCCAGGTGCTGGAAATCAAGGTGCGTGTAGACCTGGGTCGTGCTGATATTCACGTGACCGAGCAACTCCTGCACGGCGCGCAGGTCCTGCGACGACTCGAGCAGGTGGGAAGCGAACGAGTGCCGGAACATGTGGGGATGCACGTGCTCTGGCAATCCTTGCAGCCGGGCCCAGCGGGCAATGCGGCGTTGCACGATCCGCGGACCCAGGCGGGTGCCGCTTACGCCGACGAACAGGGCGTGTTCGCCGACCGCGGCCAGCGTCGTCCGTTCTGCGATCCAGCGCTGCAGCGCTGTGATTGCCTGGCGGCCGACAGGCACGATCCGCGTCTTGTTGCCTTTGCCGACGACCCGGACCGTGCGATCGCGCAGGTCGAGGTCGAGCAGGTCGAGACCCAGCAGTTCCGACAGGCGCAGCCCCGACGAATAGAGCAGCTCCATGATCGCTTTGTCACGGACCCCGAGACTGTCGTCGCCGCGGAACTCGAGCAGTCGTGCCATCGTGTCGGCGTCCAGAGGAGTCGGCAGGCGCTTGCGGGCCTTGGGTGCCTGCACGTCTCCGGTCGGGTCGCGCTGCAGTTCGCCTTCACGCAACAGGTAACGGAAGAGGCCGCGGCAGGCCGAGAGCCTGCGCTGGATGCTGCGCGGGGCCAGGCCGCGACGGTGCTCGCGCGCCGCAAACATTCGTATGTGCTGCGGATCGAGCTGTTGCCAGTCGCTGATGCCCTGGGACTTGCAGTAATCGAGCAGTGAAGCGAGGTCGCGGCCGTAATTGCTCGCTGTATGCGGCGACAACCGCCGTTCGTTGCGCAGGCTCGCGAGGTAGTGATCGACGCCGCTGCGCAGCGGCTCGTCGGTCATGCCAGTCGCGCCGACACCGCTTCGGTCACGATCTCGCCGATGCGCACCAGGTAATCGGTGCTCATGGTGGGCAGGTAGCGTTCGGTGTCGTGGCTCGCGATGGCGAGCAGGCCGAGGCCCGCGCGCTCGCCGAGTGGAATCAGCACCGTCGAGCCGACCTGGCTGCCTTCGCCGCCGAAGAGGTAGTCCCGCTGCGTGTCCCGGATCTGGCCGCTGCGCGGACGTCCGGACTCGAAGAACGTCTCGAAGATCTTGAGTTCGGGGCTGCCGCGCGGCACGACGCGCACGTGGCCGTTCGGCAGGTTGCCGAGGATGGTCACGGACGGGTCGGTGGCCAGCAGTACCCAGCGCGAGGCGCCGAAATCCTCGCGCAGCGAGGTCTCGAGCGCCGCGACGACGCCGACGGCATCCCGCGCGCGCAGCAACCTGCGCGTGAGGCGATGCAAGCGGTCGGAGATCGCGTCGTTCGCACGACCATTCTCGATCAGTTCGTGCAGCTTCTTTTCGAGCGCCGCATGCTTGTCGCGCAGCACCAGCACCTGGCGCTCGACCAGCGAGATGGCGGCACTGCCGCGCTGGTGCGGCAGCTTGATGCGTGCCAGCACGGCGCCGTGGCGCTCGAAAAAGTCGGGGTGCGCGACGAGAAAGTCCGCAATCTGGTCTTCGGCCAGCTGCGTGGTGGGTTCGGCACCGCGGATCGGTTTATTCATCTGCAAGACTCCGGCGACTCTGCGCCCGTCACTTCAACCTGGCCTTCAAAGGCCGTTTCGGCCGGACCGGTCAGCCAGATCGGCTCTCCCGGGCCGGGCCAGCGGACGATCATTCGTCCGCCAGGGACATCCACGTTCACTTCCTCGACCAGCGGCCCGTGCCGCCGGCCGATGGCGACCGCAGCGCAGGCACCCGTGCCACAGGCCCGGGTTTCGCCGACGCCCCGCTCGAACACGCGCAGCCGCACATGATCGGGCGCAACGATCTCGAGGAAACCCACGTTCACCCGGCGCGGAAAGCGAGGGTGATTTTCCACTGCGGGTCCGACGCTGTCCACGGGAGCTTGCTGCACGTCGCGGACGCGGATCACGGCGTGCGGGTTGCCGATGGACACGGCGCCGATTTCAACCGGGCCTGCCTGCGTGTCGAGGTGATAGGTCGCCGCTGCCGATGGCGCGTCGAAAGGAAGCGAGGCCGGATCGAAGTTCGGCACGCCCATCGCCACGGACACCAGGCCGTCGGGCCGCAGTCGCGCCTGGACGATTCCACCGGGGCTGTCGATCTGCAACGGTCGGTCGACCTCGCCGCGCCGGCTCGCGACGAGCCGCGCGATGCAGCGCGCACCGTTGCCGCACTGTTCCACCTCGGAGCCGTCGGCGTTGAAGATGCGGTAATAGACGTCGGTGCCATTGCGTCGCGGCGGTTCAAGCACCAGCGCCTGGTCAAAGCCGATCCCGGTGCGTCGGTCGCTGAGACGGCGCAGGTCGTCGGGAGAGGGCAGGTCGTTGGCAGAGCCGGCATCGAACACGATGAAATCGTTGCCGAGGCCATGCATCTTGGTGAAGGCAAGCCGCATGCGAGCAGGATACCCGACTCGTGACTCACCCACGCATCGAAGCGCGGTCGACGTAGATGCAGCGGTCCATCACGACCGACATGCCCGCGGCGACCGCACGTTCGGCAGCCGGTTCGTTGATCACGCCCTGCTGCAGCCACAACGTGTGCAGCCCGAGCCTGAGACACTCGTCCACCAGGGCGCCCACCTGAGCGGGTCGCCGGAACACGTTCACGATGTCGATCCTCTCGTCCGGGCCCAGCGCCTGCGCGGCGGCTTCCAGCGTCGGATGCGCGGGGATGCCTTGCCACTCCGTCAGAGCGGGGTTCACCGGCAGGATGCGGTAGCCGAAGTCGCGCATTGATGTCGTCACGCCGTGGCTCGGCCGAGCGGGATTGTCCGAAATACCGACCACGGCGATCGTGCGCGAGGCTCGCAGCAGTTCGCGAATGTCGGCCAGGGAAGGATTGTGAAATGTCGTCACGTTGCGGCGGCCTCGTGTGTGCGGCACATCTCGGCGTAGCTTGCGAGCACGCCGGACTGCAACGTCGGGTACTGCAGTTGCAGGCCGAGGTCGGCTAGCATGCGACGATTGTCGACTCTGCGAGACTCGAGCAGAAACGACAGCATGCCGGCCGGAATCTTCGCGCGCGCCTCGGCCTTGCTGATGAGCGCGGGCGGCTCGATTCCGGCGACTGCTGCCGTCAGTTGCAGATACGCTGTGGTGCTCGCGTAGTCACCGTCGGTCACGTTGAAAACACCCTGTGCCGACAGGCGATCGACTGCAGCGACGATGGCCGCGACGAGGTCGTCGACATGGATGCGGTTACCCGGGCCTGCGTCCTCTTCGCGCAGGGCGGGCTCGCGCCGCTGCAGCCGCTCGAGCGGCAGGCGGTCCGGTCCATAAATGCCCGGTACGCGGAGGATCACGCAACGTACACCGCGTGCCGCGCACCAGGCCTGTGCCGTGCTTTCGGCCGCGACCCGTCTGCGCGAGCGGTCGTTCGATGGAGCAACCGGCGTGAACTCATCGACCAGCGCACCATCCGCGTCGCCGTAGACGCCGGTCGTGCTGATGTAGACGAAGACCGCGGGCTGGATGTCGTCGATCTGGGCCAGGAACGTCGCCAGCCGCGGGTCCGTCGTGCCGCTTTCGGGCGGCGGTGCCAGGTAGACGACGGCTGCCTTGCCTGCCGCTGCAGCCAGCGCAGGTTGCAGGGCGGGGGCGGCGTCGAGGTCGACGCACAGCGTTGGCACCCCGACCGACTGCAGGTTGGTCGCGTTGCTGCCCGAGCGCACGAGCGCGAGGAGCGGGCGCCGGGCCGATTCGCGGCGCGCCAACCGCGAACCGACATAACCGCAACCCACGATCAGGCATGATAGGTCCGCATCCATAGCGAAAGCATACGCGAAGGGATGCCCAACGCCGCTGCGCCGCGCCGGAGTCTTACGTCGATGCCTCAGGTGACGATCGTGCCCACGGGCGAAAGTTTCGCCGCTGATCCCGGCGAGCCCGTGTTGACGGCTGCGCTGCGGGCTGGTCTCAACCTGCCGCACAGCTGCAAGGGCGGGCACTGTGCGTCCTGCAGGGCGCGGCTGCTGTCGGGTGCGACGACCTATCCGACGCGCGAGCTCCCTGCCGGGATCACCCCGGACGAGGCAGCCGAACGCTTCGTGCTGTTGTGCCAGGCCCAGGCCATCACGGACATCACGATCGAGACGCGCGAGATGCGGCCGGCCCCCGCAGTCGAAGTGAAAAGCCTGCCGAGCCGGATCGAGCGCATGGAGCGAGTGGCCGACGACGTCATGGCAGTGTTCCTCAAGCTGCCGGCCGTCGAGGACCTGCATTACCGCGCGGGCCAGTACATCGATTTCATCCTGTCGGGCGGGCGCCGCCGCAGCTTTTCGCTGGCGAGCGCGCCGGCCGACGGCAAGGTGCTCGAAGTGCACGTGCGTCGCGCATCGTCGAGCGGGTTCACCGGCCAGCTGTTCGACACCATGCGCGCCGGTAACCTGCTGCGCGTCGAGGGCCCGCTCGGGCAGTTCTGGTTCCGTGGCGATTCGCCACGGCACGCCGTGATGATTGGCGGCGGCACGGGTTACGCGCCGCTGCGCGCCATGCTGCGGCAGTTGCTGGCCGTCGGTGACCGTCGCCCGCTCACGCTCTACTGGGGCGCACGCACGACGCAGGATCTCTACGAGCACAACTGGCTCGTGAGCGTCGCGGCCACCCGTCCAGCCTTTGCGTACCGGCCGGTGTTGTCCGAGCCTCAGGCCGAAGTGTCGCAGTGGACGGGTCGCAGCGGTCTCGTGCACGAGGCGGCGCTCGCCGATCTCGGCGCCGACCTCACGCAGTACGACGTTTACGCGAGCGGCCCGCCGGCAATGGTGGAGGCGATCCGCCACACGTTCGTCGAGCGCGGGCTGCCGCGCGCGCAGCTGTTCTTCGACTCGTTCGACTACGCGCCCGATACGCTTGCGGCGATGCGGAAGTCGGATAGCCCGTGACGATCGTGATGTGCTGCCACTGCGGTGGCCGCGACAACGCCGAGAGTCCCGGAAGGCGCGCCGTAAATACGTACCTGTAGGCTCGCGCGCGACGTCCATGTCGCGCGACGGCCTTCCGGAACTCTCGGCATTGCCGCGGCTACCGCAAAGCGCTCGTTCCGAGCGCCATGCTGGCTAGCGCTTATCGCCGCCGCAAGCGTACGCGCGGCAACGCCGGTCGACGGCCCACTGAGCGCACGACGCTGTCACGCAACACGGTGCGCGCTCGCTCGCCTTCACCCAGCTGGTCGAGCAGTTCCGCGTAGAGCAGGCTGTTCTCGGCCGACGATCTGCGGGCAAGCGAGGCCTCGAGATAGCTGCGCGACTTGCCGATGAGTTCCGCCTGCAGCGCGAGGCGAGCGCAGGCTGCCAGCAATTCGGAATCCTCTGGCGCCTTGCGCAACCAGCTCTCGGCACGGTCCAGCGGAGTCAGCGCATCCGGCAGCACGAGCTCGCCATAGAGCCGCACCAGCATGGGCTCGAGCCGATCGTCGATTGCATCACGCAGCAGTTTCTCGGCAGCCACTGCCTCGCCTGCCGTGACGAGCGCGCGGACGTAGGTTGCGATGGCCTGCGGCAGCTTGCGTGTCGCCCGCGGCAGGTTGGACCAGGCCTCGTTCGCAGCAGGCACGTCGCGACGCTCACCCGCCGACCGGATTTCGGCGAGCTGTACCTGCGCCAGGATCTCGTTGACCTGTGACTCCGGCAATTCCTTCGCGCTGCGCAAGCGTGGCCCGAGGGCACGCAGCTGCTCGCTACGCCCGAGTTTCTGGCACAGCCGCGCCATGAGCTCGAGCCCGCGCGAATTCAAGTCGCCCGACGCATCGAGTTGTTCGAGAGTCTGCAGCGCGGCGGTGTCCTGTCCGCGCCGCATCTGCATTTCAGCGAGCGTGACGAGCGCTGCCGCCCGTTCAGCGGGAGCGGCTTCCTGCGCCCGCGCGAGCCATTCGTCGCGACGTTCGACGGCGTCCTGCAGGTCGGCGGCGCGGGCCGCGACCAGATAGTTAGCTGCGGCCGAGTCGGCTTCCGGCGCGGCGCGCGAGAGCAGGTCTTCGGCACTGCGCCAGCGTCCTGCCGCAAGATCAAGCAAGCCACGCTGCGTGTCGTCGCGTGCGCGGCGCTTGCGGCGCTCCGCGCGCAACGTCGCCAGGCGGCGTCGCGCCGTCAGCGATTCGATGATTGCGCGCACCAGGAAATACAGGCCTGCGAGCAGCAGCAGGAGCACGGGTACCGTCGTCTCCAGCAGCGAACTGCCGACGCTGATTGCGACGTAGCCCGGATCGTCCAGCACGATGTGCGCGAGGAGGCCGCCACCGACCAGCGCCGACGCCGTGAGGACGCTGCCCTTCATGGCTTCGCGGGCGAGCTTGCACGGATGACCCGCTGCAGCAGCTGGGCGGCGGTGCCGATCTCGGGCGCCGCCGGGTCTACGTCGATCGCAGCGAGCAGCGCGAGTTCGGTGCGGGCTGCGCTCACGGTCTCGTCGCGTGCGTCGAAAGAGCGTTCGAGCAATGCCGTCGCCGACTGCAACGCCTGCACGTAGCCTGGACGATCCTGTTGCATGGCAGCGATCCGCGCCGCAAACAGCTGCAGTTCGAACTGCTGACGGCGCAGCGATTCTTCCTCGCGCGTGACCAGCCGCGAGTGCGCAGGATCGATGCGCCGGTAGGAAAACAGGTCGCGCCACGCCTGGCGCAAGCGGCGCGTCGCGCGGTCGAATGCGCTCTCGGGGTCCTCGGCCCCGGTCTCACCGAGGCGACGCGCGTTGGAGACAGGCATGCCGAGGACGCGGAAATTCGCAGCAGCTTTCTCGATGGCTGCGAGCCGTGACAGCACCGATGAAATATCCGGTACGTCGACCGCGCGCAGCGCGGTGAGTTCGCGCGCGAGTTGAGTCCGCACCTCGGCCACCGCGGGATCCGGCACGGTCGCCAGGCGCGCGTCGGCGGACTCGAGGGCGGCGATTGCCGTGGGCACGTCATGTTCGAGCCGCAGGCGCCGGGCGCCGAGTTCAAGCAAGTACAGCGCTTCCGCTCGCACCCAGGAGCGCTGCGGCGAGTCGGTGCGGGCACGCAATTCGGCGACGCTCTGGCCGAGCTCTCCCAGCTGCGTGGGTACCTCGCGCAGCAAGCGGATCTGCGACCGCACCTGGTCATTTGCCTCCTGCAGCTGCGTACCGACAGCTCCGATCTGCACGCCGAGGCGATCCTGTGTCGCGCGCAGTTCGACCACCTGCCCGCGCAGCCGGTCGATGCGCTCGTCGAACTGGCCGAAACGCCAGTGCGCATAGGCGGCGAGCAGCAGTGCAAGGCCGCCGACGGCGAACAGCATCGGGCTCAGGCCGCTGCCGGTCCGGCGCGCATGCATGTCCGTGGTGAGGGATTCGATTTCGTTGGTCATCGGCACTCGCGGGCCATCCGGGGCCGGCGGCCACGAATGCTATCACGCAGGCGGATTGGACCCCGCCGCGAGGCCGGTCAGGGCGGCGAGCATTGCCTCGTCTTCGGCTGTTGCCGCTGCGACGACCGGTCCGGTCCAGCCGAGACGCGCGGCGGCCGCGGCGACTCGGGGCCCGGGCACCAGCAGCGTCCGGCTGCGCAGTCGTGCTGCGTCGTCGCTTGCGACGTGCTCGAGCAGGGATTGCAGGACTTCGACGCTGGTCACCACGACGACCAGCGGACCCGCGCTGGTCAGCGCGGCGTGCAGCTGCGCCGCCGCCGCCGCGGTCGGTGCCGTGAGCGAACGACGGTACACGTCGAGTTCGAGCACGCTGGCGCCCCGTGCGCGCAGGGCATCGCGCAGAAGCTCGCGGCCGCCGCTGCCCTTGACCAGCAGCACGCCGCGGCCCGCCAGCGCTGCAAACTCCTGCAATTCCAGCAACCCTTCGGAATTCGCGCTCTCGGGGCACGCGTCGACCTTGACGCCATGCCGTTCGAGCGTGCGCGCCGTTGCACGGCCAACGGCGGCATGCCGCGCCGCGAGCGGGGTGGGGCATTGCTCGAGCGCCGATTCGACCGCGTTGGTGCTGGTGAAGATTGCCCAGTCCCAGGCGCGACTTTGCAGATGCGCGCGAGTGTGGTCGTCCAGCAAGGTGCGGCTTATCTGCAGCGTCGGGTAGGGAATGCACACGGCGCCGGCGGCACGCGCCAGTTCGAAAAACCGGCTGGTCTGGGCTGCCGGGCGCGTGACGATGATCGTGACGCCGTCGAGCGGGAGCGTCACGAGCTTGCAGCGGCCTCCTGCCGCAGGCGTTCGAGCAGGGCTTCCGCCCCGGCCGACTGCATGCGACGGGCGAGTCCACGGCCCAGGGATTCGGCCTCGGTGGCTGGCCCGCTCACGCGATCACGATAGGTTTCACTGCCGTCGGGCGCGCCGATGAAACCGTGCACGACGAGCGTGCCGCCGTCGAGCGTGGCATGGGCCGCGATCGGTGAATGACAGCTGCCGCCGAGCGTGGCGGCGAACGAGCGCTCCGCCACGAGCCGTGTAAATGAATCGGCATGATGCAGCGCCGCCAGCGCGGTACGACTGCGCTGGTCGTCCGTACGGCTCTCGATACCGATCACTCCCTGGCCCACGGCCGGCAGCGACAGCTCGACGTCGAGCTGCTGCGTGATGTGGTGGGCGATGCCGAGACGCTCGAGTCCGGCGCAGGCCAGCAGGATCGCATCGAGCTCGCCTTCGTCGAGGCGGCGCAGCCGGGTATCGACGTTGCCGCGCAGCAGTTCCAGCCGCAGGTCGGGACGTGCGTGACGCAGCTGCGCCTGGCGACGCGGGCTCGACGTGCCGACGCGAGCGCCGCGCGGCAGGTCTTCAAAACGCTTGAAACGGCGCGAAATGAAGGCATCGAGCGGATTTGCCCGCGGCAGCACGGCCACGATCGCAAAGTCCGGCGGCAATTCGCTCGGCACGTCCTTCATCGAGTGGACCGCAATGTCCGCGCGGCCTTCCTGCATCGCGACCTCGAGTTCCTTGACGAAGAGACCCTTGCCGCCGACTTCAGCCAGTGCGCGGTCGAGTACGCGGTCGCCCTGTGTGCTCATCGGCACGAGTTCGACCGCAAGCCCCGGGTGCGCTGCGCGCAACAGTGACTGCACGTGTTCCGCCTGCCACATGGCCAGCTTGCTGCGACGGGTCGCAATGCGTAGGGGCGTGTTCGACAAGACTCGACTCCTCGTGGCGCCAGGCGGCTCAGGCTTCGTTCGATCCGGGCGAGAGCTCTTCCGATGTGAACCGGAACAGCGCGACCAGCAGGCCCAGGACGATCGGCCCCAGGAACAGGCCAATGAACCCGAAGGCAGAGAGGCCGCCCATCACGCCGATGAAGACGGCAAGGGTAGGGACTTCGGTGCGGCCGGAAATCAGGATAGGCCGCAGGACGTTGTCCACGGCGCCGACCACCACCACGCCCCAGGCAATCATGAAGACTGCGTATGGGAGCTGGTCCTGCGACAGCAGCCAGAGTGTCGCGGGTACCCACACGATGGTGGTGCCGACGATCGGCACCAGCGCGAACAGTGCGCCCAGCACGCCGAACAGCAGCGGCGAAGGCAGGCCCGCGATTGCGAAGCCGATGCCGAGCAGCGTTCCCTGCGCCAGCGCCGTCAACCCGATGCCCATGAACACTGCGCGAGTTACGTCGATCAGGTGCCGCCACAACTTGCCGCGCAGGTGGGTTTCGATGGGCAGCATGCGGACCAGCGTCTGCGCGATCCAGGGACCGTCGCGCAGCATGAAGAACAGCACGAACAGCATCAGCAGGAATTTCATGATCGTGCCGAGCGCCCCCAGGAACACGGCGCCACCCGACGCGGCCACGAATTCGAGCAGGCGCTTGGCGCCCATGACCAACCAGCCCTCGATCTGCGCGAGCGACAGGCCTGCCGTTGCCTCGAGCCACGTGAGTGGCCCGGCCAGCACCGGAAAGTCCGAGAGGTCGAGGTTCGACGTGCGCAGCGAGGAGGTATCGATGCTGTTCAGGAGCTGCGCGGCCTGTGCCGCCACGGCGCCACCAAGCGCGAGGACGGGCAGCAGCAGGAGCAGCACGACGGCGACGGTCATGAGGCTGCTGGCGAGTCTCGGGCGATTGCCAAGCCGCGCGGCAAGCCGGGCTGTCGTCGGCGCGAGCAACGCGCCCAGCAATATAGCCCAGGTGACCGGTTGCCACAGGGGCATGACGATGCGCCAGACGAGGTACAGCAGCCCTGCCATGAGCATCAGCATGCCGATGCGCGCGAAGAAGATCTTCTGCGACGCGGCAGCCTGCGGCTCGGGCAGGGTAATCGTTGCTTCGCCGACGTCTTCGCGGGAGGAGTTCATGGAGTCTCAGTATCCGGTGCGGATCTGGCGCAGGGCCTCTGCCGCGTACCGGCGGCTGACCTGCAGGGTTTCGTCACAACTCGTGAGTCGCACGAACAGATGCCCTTCGGGGCTGCGCTCGACGACCTGCACGTAGCGGCGCGCGACCAGCGAGTTGCGATGAATGCGGATGAAGTCCGGCGCGAACTCCTGTTCGAGCGCGCGCAGCGATTCGTCGATGAGTTCGCTTCCACCGCGGTGCCGCAGTGTCACGTACTTCTGCCCGGCGCTGAAATACCACACGTCCTCAATGGGCACGAGCCGCAGTTGCTCGCCGAGGCGCGCACAGATCTGCGTGCGACGGCGGCCAAGCTGCGATAATTCAGCAAGGCGCGCGAGCTGCGGGCCGGCAATCCGCGCCGCGTGTCTCACTGCGCGCGCGAGCTTCTCGCGGCGTACCGGCTTCAACAGGTAGCCCACGGCCTCGGTCTCGAACGCCGCGAGCGCATATTCATCGTGGGCGGTCGTGAAGATGACCGCAGGCGGTTCGTCGAGCGCGCCGAGGTGGCGGGCGGCCTCGATGCCGTCCATGCCAGGCATGCGTACGTCGAGCAGCACCAGGTCGGGATCGAGCGTCGCGCAGCGGTCCAGCGCTTCGGCGCCGTTGGTGGCTTCGCCGATGATCTTCACGTCACCGAGCTCCTCGAGCAGGCGACGCAGCCGCTCGCGCGCCGGTGCCTCGTCGTCGACGATCAGCGCTCGCAGCTTTTCCGAATCGGCGGGGGAGGGGGTGTCTTCGTGCATGCGCGGACCGGGATTGTCCGATGGACCGGGCCGCGTGTCACGAAGGCAGCGCGGCAATG
Organism: Gammaproteobacteria bacterium; assembly: GCA_011391405.1. GTDB lineage: Bacteria > Pseudomonadota > Gammaproteobacteria > Steroidobacterales > Steroidobacteraceae > RPQJ01. The sequence goes on along the minus strand of JAABQQ010000132.1, from coordinate 11,603 downwards.
CCCGACAGCGTGGTACCGGGGAAGTCGGATTGGTCCTCGGCGCGCGGGAATCGCAGCCGGACCGTGTACCGGCTCGACGTGACGTCGACTTCGACGGCCGCACGGCCCGGGAAGGCCAGGTCCAGCCGCTGCCGGATGTTGTCGAGCGCCATCCGGTGACCGCGCCGCAGCGGCGGCGGCGTGCCCGACGGCTTCGGGTTGGTCACTTCGAGCGTGATCACGTCGTCGCCGAGGCGGCCGCAGACGTCGACGATGCCGCCCTGCGGCAGGGGTTCGATGCCGTGCCTTATGGCATTCTCAAGCAACGGTTGCAGGAGCAGGCTCGGCACCAGGCAATGGAGCGGCAGGTCGTCGACATCCCAGCGCACCTGCAGTCGTTCGCCGAGCCGCAGTTTTTCAATTCTCTGGTAGGTACGTGCGATCTCGACCTCTTCCTCCAGCGAGATCTGCGCGCGCGCATCACTCAGGCTGACGCGGAACAGGTCGGACAGGTCCTCGATCGCTGCCTCGGCCTGCGCCGGGTTCGAGCGCGTGAGCGATGCGATCGTGTTCATGCTGTTGAACAGGAAATGCGGCCGGATCCGTGCCTGCAGCGCACGAATGCGCGCGCGGGCCTCGAGTTCGACTGAGCGGCGCCACTGCTGCGACACGTAGAAATAGCGCAGGGCAAGCGCGCCGACCACGGCGGCGATCAGCAGGTTGGGCAGCACGAACCGCCAGTGCGAGTCGGGCAGGATGGCGGAGGGCGCGCCGAGTCGCGCAGCCCACAGGCGGCCGAGCAGGTAAACCGCTTCGGACAGCACGGCCACCGTACCCACCATCAGCAGCAGCGACCAGGCGATCCCCGCTCGCAACGATTTCCCCGCGAGCCAGGACCGCGAGCGGCACAGCACCGCGGCACACAGCAGCCCGGCCCAGAGCAGGAAGGCCGTGATGCGCGCGAGGTCGAACCAGAACATGCCGTGACCGGACTGGCGCGCGAGCGCCAGCACGAACCCGAGCAGGGCAGCGATCAGCACGATCGCAAGCACGGCAATCGGTTCACAGAAGTCGGGCAGGAAAAAGTCGCGTTCGTCGGCGCGACGGCGCTCCGGCGGGGACGCCGGGACGCTCATGCGGGTTTGGGGGACTTGGCGCTGGACTGCGCAGCGGCCGCGGCGAACAGCGCGTCCTTGAGGCGGAACAGCACGGAGATGTCTTCGTCGCCGTGGCCCTGAGTGATCAGTTCGCGGTACTGGGCGAGAGTCGCCTCGACCACCGGCAGCGCGACACCGAACTGCGCTGCCATGTCGCGGCAGATCCGCAGGTCCTTTTCGTGCAGCCGCACGCGGAAGCCAGCCGGGAACGCATCGCGCACGATGTTCGGCGCGCGGTTCACGAAGTACCAGCTGGAGCCCGCGCCTTTGCCAAGCGTTTCGATCAGCTGTGGCAGCGGCAGGCCTTGCGACTTGGCAAACGCCATCGCTTCCGCCACGGCCTGGATGACGCCGGCGCACATGATCTGGTTCGTCGCCTTGGCAGCCTGGCCGGATCCGCTCGGGCCGAAATGCGTGATCGTGCGGCCCATGGCCTGCAGCGTGGGCTGCGCCCTGGCGAACGCCGACTCGGTGCCGCCGGCCATGATGGCCAGGGTGCCGTCGCGTGCGCCTTCGACGCCACCACTCACGGGCGCGTCGAGGAATTCGCCGCCTTGTGTCGCCAGGCGACGTGCAGCCTCGCGGGCGGTGTCGGCGCTGACGGTCGAACAGTCGATGACGAGTGCCCCGGCGCGCAAGCCGGGCAGCAGCGCGTCGACGACAGCCAGCACGTCTTCGTCTGCGGCAACGCAGAGCACGATCACGTCGCACTCGCGTGCCAGCGACGCTGGATCCGTCGCGGCGGCAACGCCGAGTTCGGCCGCAAGCACGTCCGCCCGCGCCCGCGTGCGATTCCACACCGCCCGCAACAGCCCCGCCTTGTGCAGGTTGCGGGCCATGTGCTGGCCCATGGCGCCGAGGCCTGCGAATCCGACCTGCGCTCTGGTCACTGATTTACTGTCCAGCGCAGAACTCATCCATCACGTTCTTCGCATTCGCGCGCGCGGCGTCTATCTCGCTCGAGTCGAGATAGCGGCGATCCTCGCCCGTCGAGCCCGGTTCGTACAGCCGGTGCGCGTTCATCATTTTCTGGTATTGCGCGCGCGACTCCTGGCAGCGCTTCGCCTTGTCGGTGGCGGAGAGCTCCTTCGCCTGCTGCGAATCGACCGCTTTCTTCGCCGCCTGCGTCGTGGCCTTGTCGGCGTCGGAGTACGACTTCATCTCTTCGTCGTAATGCTGCTGCACCGCCACCGTGTCGGTGGACTGGCTCGCGATCTGGACCTTCTGCGCCGGCAGGCTATCGGGGCGATCGGTATAGATCGGCCGGCCCTGGGCGTCCTTGGTGACGAACACTTCGCTCGCCTGGGCGGAGCCCAGAACGAGCAGCGATGCGACTAGCAGAAGGAACCATTGCATGGCGCACTCCGGTGAAGAAGGGGCTAGCGGTTAGGGGCCAGGGGTTAGTCGGCAGGCCGCGCCGCGGCCGCTCTCGGATCGACTAACCCCTAACCCCTATCCCCTAGCCCCTTGAATTCTAGCAGCAGCCCCGCCCCTGGGAGTGCACCTCGGGCGCTGGAAACCTGACCGAGTTCAAGTATTCAGCGCAAAAAAAGCGGGCGCCGGAGCGCCCGCAAGCGGGGGAGCAGGCGACCGGACCAGGAACCGGTCGCCTGCCACAGACACCGTCAGTTGTACGCGCGCTCGCCGTGCGACACGGTATCGAGACCTTCGCGCTCGGCTTCCTCCGGCACGCGCAGCCCGAGCGTCAGGTCGATCAGCTTGAAGGCGACCGTGGCGACCACGCCCGACCACACCAGGGCCGTCAGCACGCCCCAGAGCTGCGCCTTGAACTGCGCGGCCATGTCGTACGGCGCCACAGCGTTGGCGACGTAGTCGTACACGCCCGTGCCGCCGAGGGCCGGATCACAGAACACTGCGGTGAGCAGCGCACCCACGATGCCACCGACGCAGTGCACGCCGAACACGTCGAGCGAGTCGTCGTAGCCGAGCTTCGACTTGAGGCCGACCACGGCCAGCAGGCAGAGCAGGCCCGCGATGATGCCGATCGCGATCGAACCCATCGGGCCGACCCAGCCGCAGGCCGGGGTGATCGCGACGAGGCCGGCGACCGCACCCGAGGCTGCACCAAGCATCGTCGGCGTGCCCCGGTGGATCCATTCGGCGAACGACCAGGCCAGCGCTGCCGCCGCCGTCGCGAGAATCGTGTTGGCGAACACCATGCTGGTGAAGCCGTTCGCTTCGAGGCCCGAGCCCACGTTGAAGCCGAACCAGCCGACCCACAGCAGCGAGGCGCCGATCATCACCATCGGCACGTTGTGCGGGGGCATGGCGCTCGTGCCGTAGCCGATGCGCTTGCCGATCATCAGTGCGCCGACCAGGCCGGCGATACCCGCGTTGATGTGCACGACCGTGCCGCCGGCGAAGTCGAGCGCGCCCTTCTGGAACAGGAAGCCCGCGGTCTCGGCTGCCGCCGCGCCTGCAGCCGCGTCTGTGTACGCGTCGGGGCCGGCCCACCACCAGACCATGTGCGCCATCGGCAGGTACGCGAACGTGAACCAGAGCGTCACGAACAGCAGCACGGCGCTGAACTTGATGCGCTCGGCGAAGGCGCCGACGATCAGGCAGGGCGTGATGGCCGCGAAGGTGAGCTGGAAGATGAACCAGGTGAATTCGGGGAGGTAGACGCCCTTGCTGAAGGTCGCCGCCACCGAACTCGTCGTCAGCCCTTGCAGGAACAAGCGGTCGAACCCGCCGATGAAGTCGTTGCCGCTGGTAAAGGCGAGGCTGTAGCCGTAGATCGCCCAGAGCAGCGAAATCAGGCAGAAGGTCATGAAGACCTGCATCAACAGCGACAGGACGTTCTTCGAGCGGACCATGCCCGCGTAGAAGAGCGCGAGGCCAGGGATCGTCATCAGGATGACCAGCACGGTCGAGGTCATCATCCAGGCCGTGTCGCCCTTGTCGGGCACGGGGGTGTCCTGGGCCAGCCCTAAGGCGGGCGCAAGTACGGCGCCCAATGCGAGCGCGGCGGCCCACGGGCGGCTTGGCGCGGCGGTCAAGGTCTTCACTGGTGTTCTCCTGTCGATGAGTCTTTGCTGCATGTCGTGTCGTGGTGGAGCGGAGTGGCGTCCCTAGACGGCATCGGCGCCGGCCTCGCCCGTGCGGATGCGCACGGCGTGGGTGAGCTGGGTCACGAAGATCTTGCCGTCACCGATCTTGCCGGTGCGGGCGACGTTGGTGATGGCCTCGATGACCTGCTCGACGATCGTGTCGTCGACGGCAATCTCGATCTTGGTCTTGGGCAGGAAGTCGACGCGGTACTCCGCGCCGCGATAGAGCTCGGTGTGGCCGCGCTGCCGGCCGAAGCCCTGGACCTCGGTCACGGTGACGCCCTGCACGCCGATGTCGGCAATCGCCTGGCGCACTTCATCGAGCTTGAAAGGCTTGATGACGGCGGTGATGAGCTTCATCGAGGGTCTCCCGGGGCGACCAGAGTCGCGCGTGAACGTCGGAGACCCTCAATGCAGGAAGCGTGCCACGAGTTGCGAGTCGCCCTGATCGCGGATTGCGTCAGTTCGGCATGACGCGATGCACCACGATGGAGCGCTGCCGGGGTGCCGTGCACCGAATCACGCCATCGGCCACCTGTAGGGACCCGCGCCGGCCGCTACACTACGAGCGTCGTCCACGCACTCCACAGTCACCATGGCTTTCGACCCCCGCATGATCGATGACCTGGCCCGCCGCCTCGCTGGCGCGGTGCCCGAGAACGTGAGCGCCCTGCGGCGCGACCTCGAGCAGAACTTCAAGGGTGTGCTGCAGTCGCAGCTGACCCGGCTCGATCTCGTGACCCGCGAGGAATTCGACGTGCAGAGCGCGGTGTTGCGCCGGACGCGCGAGAAGCTCGCGGCCCTGGAGCAGCGCCTCGCCGAGCTCGAGGCTGGCAAGCCGGCCTGAGCCGTCCTACGGCAGTGGCGGCTTAATCACCGTCAGCGGCGGTTACGTCCGGCGGGGTGTCGGTCAGGGGCAACTGGTGTCGCCCGGCACCTTGCCCGCGAGCAGCAGGAAATTGCCGAACGGCTTCATGTTTCCCATCGCCTCGCCGTAGGGGCCGCTGAACGAAAGGCGCCCGAGCATCATGGCCTTCATTGCGCCGTACTCGCCGGCGCCCATTTCCTGCCACCGCTTGCTGGTGGCGTGCATGACGTAGTCCGCGCCGCGGTCGAGCTGCTGCGTCTGCACGGGCCCGCCATAGACGCATTGCGCCTTGCCGTCCTGCAGCGCCACGCGCAGTTCCATCGTCGGCTTGTCGTCGCAGTCGGAGCGGTAGACCTGCAGTACCTTGAAGCCGCGGCCCTTGTCGTTCTTGATCCAGCCGCTGTCGACGAGGTCCCTGGTCAGGACCGGGTCCGCGTTCCAGGCGGCGCAGGCGGCGGGCCCCCATTCGCCTGACATGACGGCGGGCTCGGCGGACCGTGCGACGGAGCCGACGAGCGACGCGGTGACAACAAGGCCCAAGGCGACCAACACCGATGGCGGTCGGCGGGGAAAGCGGGGCGACGTCGAATAGGGGTGGCGCGTCATGGCTGGATTCCTCGGGGAATGCGGATGGCCCCGTCCCCCTGTGTAGCACGCCCGTCTCAATAAATGAATAGTTTCTAATATGTCGGCCTGCCGCCACCCGCGTCCTGCCGGCAGCCCGGCCCGCCGGCTTGAGTATTCAAGTGTAATCGATAATACTTGAACGATGCGCCGGGATCCGCGTCGCTTCAAGGACAGTGTCTACGGCCACATCGCGCGGCTTGGCAAAGCCGTCGCCGCGCCCAAGCGACTCGAGCTGCTGGATCTGCTGTGCCAGAGTCCCCGCACCGTCGAGGTTCTTGCCGGGCAGGCTGGCGTCTCCATCGCCAATGCCTCGCGGCACCTGCAGATCCTGCGGGCGGCGGGCCTCGTCGAGGCCGAAAAGAAGGGCCTCTATGTCGAGTATCGGTTGGCGGACGAGGAAGTCGGCCGGTTCTACTTTTCGTTGCGCAGCCTGGCGGAGTCTCGACTCGCAGAAATCGACAAGGTTGCCAGCGCGTTTTTCGAGCAGCGTGGAGCGCCGGAGTCGGTCGATGGCGACGAACTGCTGCGTCGGGTAAGAAGCGGCGAGGTCACAGTTCTCGACGTGCGGCCGGCTGAGGAGTACCGGGCCGGACACCTCCCGGGCGCACTTTCCGTTCCGGTGGCCGACCTTCGGGCAAAGCTCGGGGAATTGCCGCAGGGGCGCGAGGTCGTCGCGTACTGCCGCGGTCCGCACTGCGTCATGGCCGTGGAAGCAGTCACGTTGCTGCGCAACAAGGGCTTCAAGGCCCAGCGTCTGGAACAGGGCGTGCTCGAGTGGCGTGCGCGCGGCTGGCGCATCGAGACCGCCGCAGTCGAGTCACGCAAAGGCAGTCGATCGAGGCCACGCCCGTGACCGCTGTGCGCCTCGGCTTGCGCGAAAACCTGGCGCAGTTCTCCCTGCTCGTCGTGGTCAATGCCTTCGTCGGCGCGATGGTGGGCATGGAGCGATCGATCCTGCCACCGATTGCCGAGCAGGAGTTTCATCTCGCGGCCAGGACCGCGGTGCTTTCGTTCATCGTCGTGTTCGGCGTCACCAAGGCGCTGACAAACTACCTTGCGGGACGGCTCGCGGACCGCTTCGGTCGCAAGCACGTGCTGGTGGCCGGCTGGATCGTCGCGGCGCCGGTGCCGTTCCTGCTGATGTGGGCGCCGACGTGGTCGTGGGTGCTCGCCGCCAACGCCCTGCTCGGCGTGAGCCAGGGGCTCACCTGGTCGACCACGGTCATCATGAAGATAGATCTCGCCGGAGCGAAGGATCGCGGCCTCGCGATGGGCCTGAACGAGTTTGCAGGCTACTTCGCCGTCGCCGGCAGCGCACTGGCAACGGGCTTCATCGCTGCACGCTACGGGCTGCGTCCGGAGCCGTTCTATCTCGGGATAGGTTTCGTGGCAGCTGGCTTGTTCCTTTCGGCGCTGCTGGTGCGCGAGACGAAGCATCACGTCGCGGCCGAGTCGAAGCTGCACGGAGAGCTGTCGCCCGCAGCGACACCCACCCAGCGTGAAATTTTCTGGCGCACGACGCTCACCGATCGAAATCTGTCGAGCGTCAGCCAGGCGGGTCTCGTCAATAATCTCAACGACGGCATGGCGTGGGGTTTGTTTCCGCTCTTCTTCGTAGCCGCCCGGATGAACCTCGAGCAGGTCGGCGCGCTCGCAGCAATCTACCCGGCGACCTGGGGCGTCATGCAGCTCTTCACGGGCGCGTGGTCCGACCGGGTCGGGCGGAAGTGGCTCATTGCCGCGGGAATGTGGGTCCAGGCCGTCGGCATCGGGGTCGTGGTTCTGGCGGGCGGTTTTGCCGGCTTCGCGAGTGGGGCCGCGCTGCTCGGCGTCGGCACAGCAATGGTTTATCCGACGCTGCTAGCGGCGATCGGCGATGTCGCCCATCCCTCGTGGCGGGCATCGTCGGTCGGCGTGTACCGGCTCTGGCGCGACCTTGGCTATGCGGTTGGGGCGCTGCTCGCTGGCGTCACGGCTGATGCATTCGGGTTGCCAGCCGCCATGTGGGTCGTCGCTGCGCTCACGTTCGTCTCCGGCATGGTGGTGGTTTTGCGCATGAGCGAGACGCTGCGCCGTGTACCAGAGACCGCTGCTCAAGGAGCTTGATCCATGGCAAAGACCCTCTTCATCCTGAACGACCCGCCGTATGGCACGGAACGCAGCTACAACGCGCTGCGGCTCGCCGGCTCGCTCGCACGTCGGCCCGACGAGGAAGTGAAGATTTTCCTGATGGGCGACGCGGCAAGCTGCGCGAAGGCGAACCAGAAAGTGCCGCCGGGCTACTACAACGTCGAGCTGATGCTGCAAGGCCCCGCGACGCGCCATGGCGTCGAGGTCGGCGTCTGCGGCACCTGCATGGACGCGCGCGGCATTGCCGATGGCGAGCTTGCGGCAGGAACGAAGCGGGGAACGCTCAGCCAGCTGACGGACTGGACGGCATGGGCGGACAAGGCGCTGGTTTTTTGACGACAGCGGCTGCCGGGCGGCCCAGGGAACGCACGTGACAGCAGAGATGCCCATTTACCTCGACCACAACGCCACTACACCGATACTTCCCGCGGTGGTGGACGCGATGCTCCCGTATCTGCGTCAGCACTTCGGGAATCCGTCGAGCGGCCATGTCTACGGCCGGCGCGCCCACGCTGCAGTCGCACGGGCGCGGAGTCAGGTGGCGGCACTGCTCGGTTGCGACGACGACGAGGTGATCTTCACGTCCGGAGGTACCGAGGCCAACAACCTCGCCATCCGTGGCGTGGTCGAAGCCCGCGACGATCGACGACACGTCGTTACGACAGCGATCGAGCACCCGGCAACGGAGCGGCCCTGTGCGTGGCTGGAGCGGCACGGAATGCGCTTGACGCGCATCGGCGTGGATGTCGACGGCCGGGCGTGCGTCGAGGAGGCGCGTGCAGCTATCGACACGGCCACTGCTCTGGTCACGGTGATGCACTCGAACAACGAAACCGGGGTGCTGCAGCCCATCGCCGATTTCGTCGAGCTGGCCCACTCAGCGGGCGCAATCCTGCACACGGACGCCGCGCAGTCGGCTGGGAAGGTTGCGCTCAATGCGCGCGAGCTGGGTGTGGATCTGTTATCCGTCGCCGGCCACAAGCTCTACGCACCGAAGGGCATCGGGGCGCTCTACGTCAGGCGCGGCACGCCGATGGCCCCCTTCGTGCTCGGTGCAGGCCATGAGCGTGGTCTGCGGCCGGGCACAGAGAACGTGGCCGCGATCGTCGGACTCGGCATGGCGTGCGAGATCGCAGGCAGCGACATGGAGACCGTCGTAACGCGCGTGGCCGCCCTGCGGGACGATCTCTGGCAGCGGCTCGAATCGGCCGTGCCTGGTGTCATGCTCAATGGTCACCGCACGCTGCGGCTCCCGAACACGCTTAACGTGCGTTTTCCTCGCGTCTCCGGTAACACCATTCTGGAAGGCGCCCCGGAAATTGCTGCCTCGACTGGCTCGGCCTGCCACGCGGGCGGCGAGCGCGCGTCGGCCGTCATTCTTGCAATGGGCGTCGCTCCCGCAGACGCAGTCGGTTCGATTCGGCTCACGCTCGGTCGTGGGACGACTGCTGCCGATATCGCGGTGGCGGCCGATGCGCTTGTTCGATCCTGGCGTAGCGCCTTGCGTTCGTGACTCTCTGAAAATCCTTCAGGGCAGGTTGCGCCAGGATCCGGCGTTCAGGACACGACCGAATCCCTGGCTGCGTAACTTGCGGCGCGCGAATGCACTGCGGGTGCCGGACGCGCAGCAAACGATGACCCATCGGTTCGGATCAAGCACCTTGGCGCCCTCGGCAAGATCCTGCAGGGGAATGTTCAGGCTCCCCGGGGCATGTCCGGCGGCGAACTCGCCTGGCGTACGCACGTCCACCATCTGGGCCCCTTCCTGCAGCAGCGCGGGGATTCGCCTTCGCGCGCGGAATGACGAGAGGATTCGCCAGACGAAATAGGCAATGACCAGGCCCAGCAGTATGTTGTCAGTGGACATTGCTATTCCCTCGCTTGCACGCACCTAGGTGTTATTACCGAGGCAGTCATCGCTACGTACCGCTAATCTATATTAGCAAATTCTAATTAGCGCAGCGCAGGAAAGAGGTCATGAATCGCATTTCGCGCCGGCGATTTCTCAAGATCGCCGGTTTCGGCGCTGGAGCCGCCGCGCTGGCTGCAGCCTCGACCCGGCCGCTGAGCGGCGCGATGCCTGCAGGCACAGCCGGTGTCCACACCGTTCCAACGTATTGCGACATCTGCTTCTGGAAGTGCAATGCCGTCGCGCACGTGCGCGATGGACAATTGTGGAAGATCGTCGGCAACCCGGACGATCCGCTGTGCAATGGCCGGCTCTGCCCCCGCGGCACGGGCGGCGTCGGCGCTCATATCGACCCGGATCGGCTGCGGGCACCGCTGCTGCGGCACAAGGCGCGCGGCGAGGAAAAGTGGGTCGAGGTGACCTGGGACGAGGCGCTCGGTTACATCGCCGAGCGCATGCAGACGATCAAGGCGAAATTCGGACCGGAAGCGGTCGCCCTGTTCAGCCACGGCATCGGCGGGACGTTCCTCAAGCACACGCTCAGGGCGTACGGCATCACCAATAGCGCGGCTCCTTCGTTTGCGCAGTGCCGCGGCCCCCGCGACGTGGGTTTCAACCTGACGTTCGGCGAGGAAATCGGTTCTCCAGAACGCACCGACATCCGTAATGCCCGCTGCCTGGTGCTGATCGGCTCGCACCTCGGCGAGAACATGCACAACACGCAGGTACAGGAGTTCGCGGAGGCGAACGGCAACGGCGCGACGATCATCGTGGCGGACCCACGATTCTCGATTGCGGCGAGCAAGGCGAAGCACTACCTGCCCGTGAAGCCGGGTACGGACCTCGCGCTGTTGCTCGCCTGGATGAACGTCCTCGTGACCGAGGGCTTGTACGATACGGATTACGTCACGAAGCACGGCTACGGCTTCGACTACTTCAAGGCCGAACTGGCGCAGTACACGCCGGAGTGGGCTTATCCGGAGACTGGGATCGCGCCCGACGTCATCCGCGCTACGGCGCGCGAAATGGCGTGCCACCGCCCCGCGACGCTGGTGCACCCGGGTCGCCATGCGACCTGGTACGGGGACGACTCGCAGCGCAGCCGCGCCATCGCGCTGCTCAATGCGCTGCTCGGCAGTTGGGGCCGCAAAGGCGGCTTCTACTACCCGTCGAGCATGGACGTGCCCGCTTATCCATATCCGCCCTACCCGCAGTCGGCGCGCGGCAAGGTGGACAACCCGAACCAGCGCTTTCCTTTCGCGACGGAAGCCATCACCACGGGCATCCGCGAGGCGACGATCACCGGCCAGCCGTATCCGATCAAGGGCTGGTTCGTGTACGCGACCAACCTGATCCATGCCATGCCGAACCAGGAGGAAACGATCCGCGCCATCCGTGCGCTTGACCTGCTCGTCGTCGTCGACGTCATCCCGTCGGAGATCGCGGGGTGGGCGGATGTCGTGCTGCCCGAGGCCACTTACCTCGAGCGCTATGACGACCTCAATGTCGAGACCTTCCGTGAACCGTTCATCGCGTTGCGGCAACCGGTTGTAACTCCCCCGGCTGACCAGAAGCCCAACTGGTGGATCGCCCGCGAGCTCGCGCTCAAGTTGGGTCTCGGCGCCTATTATCCCTGGCATGACATCGAGGAATACCTCGATTTCCGGCTCAAGGGTGCCGGGCTCAGCCTCGCCGAGTTGAAGCAGAAGGGCCTCGTCCGCGGTCCGCAGCAGCCGTTGTACTTCGAGGACGGTGTTCCGGCCGAGTTTCCGACGCCCTCGGGCAAGATCGAGTTCTATTCGTCGCAGCTGAAGGATGCGGGTTTCGATCCAGTGCCGCGCTACACGCGCCCCGCGGACGGG
>JAABQQ010000131.1 GCA_011391405.1 Gammaproteobacteria bacterium | reverse complement strand
GCCGCCCCGAAGTCCGACGAGCCGATCGGCGAACTCGACGGCTACCCGGTGTACGCGAAGAACGGCCGATACGGGCCCTACGTGCAATGGGGCGATCACGACGACCCGCCAACAGGGTTCGAGAAGCCGAAGATGGCGAGCCTGTTCAAGACGATGATCCTCGAGCGGATCACGATGGACGAGGCCGAGGCGCTGTTGCAGCTGCCGCGCCACCTCGGCGACGACCCCGCCGATGGTGTCCCGATCTACGCGAACAACGGCCGCTACGGCCCGTACGTGCAGAAGGAAAAGGACTACCGCAACATCGACTCCGAGGACCAGCTCCTGCAGATCACGATGGCCGAGGCGTTGGCGATCTTCAGCCAGCCCAAGGTGTACAAGCGCGGTGGCGGCAACATGGCCGCGAAGGGCCCGCTGCGTGAGTTCGGCACCGATCCCGTGAGCGAACGTGCGGTCGTGGCCAAGGACGGCAAGTTCGGCGTGTACGTCACCGACGGCGAGACCAACGCGTCGCTCGGCAAGGGCGACCGCCTCGAAGCGATGGCTCCCGAGCGCGCCTACGAACTGCTGGCGATCCGCCGCGAGGCGATCATCGCCAAGGGCGGCCCGACCAAGAAGCGCGCCGCGAAGAAGAAGGCGCCCGCCAAGAAGAAGGCCGCAGCGAAGAAGGCGACCGCGAAGAAATCAGCCGCGAAGAAATCAGCGGCGAAGAAGCAGCCAGCTCCGGCCAAGCAGGCAGCAGCGAAGCCCGCGTCACCGGTGATCACCGACCTCAACAGCTGAGCGTGTTGCATGGTCAGAAGGTTGGTTGTTAGGCTGGCCTAACTTCGGCGTGGCCGGACGGCAGACCACTGGGTCTGCACTCAGAACATCCGGAGATCAACGTGTTGCAGACATTCCTCACCGGACTCCGCGAGGGCCTCGAAGCGGCGCTCGTCGTCAGCATCCTGATGTCGTTCATGGTCCGCAGCGGCCATCGCGACCGCATCCCCGCGCTGTGGGCCGGCGTTGCCGTCGCCGTGATCCTGTCGTTCGGTTTCGGGGCGCTGCTGCACTACACCTCGGCGTCGATGAGCTTCGAGGCCCAAGAGGCCTTCGGCGGCATCCTCTCGATCGTTGCCGTCGTCTTCGTCACGTGGATGGTGTTCTGGATGAAGCGGGCCTCGCGCACACTCAAGGGCGAGCTCCAGAACAAGATGTCTGCCGCCGTCGAGATCGGCACGATCGGCGTGTTCACCGCCGCGCTGCTCGCCGTCGGACGCGAAGGCCTCGAGACGGCGCTGTTCCTCTATCCCACGTTCCAGGCACAGGGCGCTGGCGCCGGGCCGGCGATCGGCGCGCTGCTCGGCATCCTCACCTCCGTCGTGATCGGCGTACTGCTGTATCGCGGCGTCGTGTCGATGAACCTGGCGACGTTCTTCAAGTTCACCGGTGCTGCGTTGATCGTGATTGCTGCCGGTGTACTCGCGTACGGCGTCCACGACCTGCAGGAAGCGGGCATCCTGCCCGGCATCGACAACCTCGCCTGGGACGTCCAGGGCTGGGAGATCACCAGCTGGTACGGCGCCCTGCTGAAGGGCATCTTCAACCTCGGCCCCCAGATGACCGTGCTCGAGATCGTCGTCTACGTCGGCTATCTCATCCCGACGATGGTGCTGTTCCTGCGCCCGCCTCGCACGACCCCTGCTGACAGCGTTGCAGCACACGCCGCGGCCGTCGGCGAGCCCGCTCGCTGAATCCCGCGCTTCCACTTCCCCGACCCCCATGCCCACGAGGAGTTCCACCATGTCCCGACGTCGAGTCGTTCTGACCCTCCCTGTCGCTGCGCTGTTCGCGCTGACCGCTTGCTCGACCGAATCGGCCGACTCGACCGTCGACGTGACCGGCACCGACGACGCGTGCGTCATCGCCCAGGACATCGTCGATGCCGGCAAGGTCGGCTTCGAGTTCACCAACGAGTCGAGCAAGGTCAACGAGCTGTACGTGCTGAAGGCCAACGGCGACACGCTCGGCGAGGTCGAGAACGTCACGACCGGCACGTCGCGCACACTCACGGTCGACCTGGTCGCGGGCGACTACCTCGTTCGGTGCAAGCCCGGCCAGACCGGCGACGGGTTCGAATCACCGTTCACCGTCACCGGCGACGGCGGCACCGCCCAGGCAGAGCCCGACCGGGAGATCGCCTTCGAGGCCGTCGACTTCGAGTACGAGAACCTCGATCTCACCGGCATCGCCGACGGCGACACGATCCGGTTCGCGATGGACAACGCCGGTGAGCAGGCCCACGAATTCGAGGTGCTCGACCCTGACGGCGAACCGATCGGCGAAGTCGCAGCCACCAATCCTGGCGAGTCCGGCGGCGCGACGATGACGTTCACCGCGCCGGGTGTGTACACCTACCAGTGCATCCTCGTCGACCCGGCCACGAACGAGCCGCACACCGAACTCGGCATGATCGGCACCTTCGACGTCGCTGACGGCTGACCATCAGCTTCTCGTGAACAAGTCCTCGCCTGAGACGCGGAGTTGTTCACGAGATCGGACGGGGTGGTCGCTCGCCGATCAGGTGAAGATGATCTGGCCGCCGGCGGCCATGTCGTAGAACTCGCCGACGGTGATGATGTCGTCGAGTTCGTCGATCAGGTCCTCACGCTCCATGCCGAACAGATCGACCGAGGCAAGGCAGGCGTAGAGGCCGGCGCCGGTGTCGTGAATCATCTCGATGAACTCTGCGATACCGGGGAAGTCGAGCTTCTCGATCTGCTTCTCCATGTACTTCGTGATCAGCGATGAGGCGCCGGGGATCATGCCGGCGATGGTCGGCATGTGCAGGCCGGGGTTGCCGACCGCTGCGACCTTGATGTGGTCGTGACGATCCTTGTGCACGGCGTCCATGCCGAAGAAGGTGAAGAAGAGG
>JAABQQ010000130.1 GCA_011391405.1 Gammaproteobacteria bacterium | reverse complement strand
CTGAGCGATCAATGGCGCAGGCCGGTCAACGTCAGGTAGCCGCCCATGATCTGCGGTCCCCACATCAATGCGATCCAGCCAGCCGCCGCGAGGTACGGGCCGAACGGGATCGGCACGTTGCGGTCCCGGCCGCGGAGCACGATCAACGCGATTCCAATGACGGCGCCGGTCAACGCAGAGAGCAGCAGGATCAGCGGCAGCATCTGCCAGCCCATCCAGGCCCCGAGCGCGCCGAGCAGCTTGAAATCGCCGTAACCCATGCCGTCCTTGCCCGTGGCGAGCTTGAAGGCCCAGTAGACGGTCCAGAGGATCAGGTAGCCGCAGACGGCGCCGAGGATCGCGGAGGACGGATCCGTCGGAGCGGGTGCCGTGAGACCCGCATGCCAGAAAAGGCTCAGCAGCAGGCCCAGCCACAGCAGCGGAATCGTGATGAGGTCGGGCAGGAGCGTGTGATCGAGATCGATCACCGTCAGGGAGATCAGGGACCAGGTGAACAGCAGTGCCGCGACTGTCTGCCAGTGCCAGCCGAAGTGCATCACGACCGCCGTCGAAAGCACTGCCGTGGCGAACTCGACGATCGGATAGCGGACGGAAATCGACGTGCGACAACTGGCACACTTGCCGCCGAGCAGCAGCCAGCTGACCACCGGGATATTCTGCAACGCCGTGATTTCAGCGTTGCACCTGGGGCAGCGGGAGCGGGGGACGAGGAGGTTGTAGCGTTCCGGGGAGCCATCGCTCCGATCGTCGACCTTGCCGTTCTCATCGGCGCGTCCGGGTTCTACGAGCATTTCCCGCGCCTGCGCCTTCCATTCGCGTTCGAGCATGATCGGCACGCGGTGGATAACGACGTTGAGGAAGCTGCCGACGAGGAGGCTCACGAGGAATGTGCAGGCGGCCAGCAACCAGGGCGTCGCAGCGAGAATTTCGGCGAGGTCGGTCATTTGTGCGTTTACCTATGTGAAAACGCCGCGCAGGGCGCGGCGTCTTCGTCGATCTCATCCGCGATGGCGCGGCGCGTGCGTCAGATCACTGCACCGAGCTTGAATATCGGCAGGTACATTGCCACGACCATGCCGCCGACCAGCACGCCGAGGATGACCATGATCATCGGTTCGAGCAGGCTGCTCAGGGCGTCGACGGCGGCGTCGACGTCGGCTTCGTAGAAGTCCGCGACCTTGCCCGCCATCTCGTCCAGCGAACCCGATTCCTCGCCGACCGCGATCATCTGCACGACCATGTTCGGGAAGAGGCCTGTGTTCTCCATCGCGCGCTGCATGCGCATACCTGTGGCGATTTCGTCGCGCATTCTCAGCACGGCGTCCTGGTAGATGATGTTGCCGGTGGCGCCTGCAACGGACTTCATCGCTTCGACCAGCGGCACGCCGGCGCCGAACATCGTTGCGAGCGTGCGCGCATAGCGCGCGATGGCTGACTTCTTCAGGATGGGTCCGATCACCGGAATCTGCAGCGACATCTTGTCGATGAATTGGCGCATTGGCCGTGAGCGTTTGTAGAAATAGGCGAAGGTGAATACCGCGATACCCAGGATGATACCCAGCATCCAGCCCTTCGCCTGCATCCAGCGCGACATGTCGACGACGAACTGGGTGAAAGCCGGAAGATCCGCGCCAAAGCCTTTGAACAGGCTTTCGAACTGCGGAATCACGAAGAGCAGCAGGATGACCGTAACGATGACCGCAACCGCCAGCACGGCAGCCGGATAGAACAGCGCCTTCTTGATCTTTTTCTTCAGGGCCTCGGTTTTTTCCTTGTACGTCGCAATCTTCTCAAGCACCGTCTCGAGCGCACCTGCGTGCTCACCAGCTTCGACCAGGTTCACGAACAGGTCATCGAAATACAGTGGATGCTTGGCGAGGGACTGGTGCAGCGAGTTGCCGGTTTCGATTTCGCTTTTGATCGCGAGCACGAGCTTCTGCACCGCTGGCTTGTCGTTGCCGACGCCGATGATCTCGAAGGACTGCACCATCGGGATACCGGCGTTGAGCATCGTGGCGAGCTGCCGGGCGAACAGGGCGATGTCCTCGGCAGTGACCTTGCCATCGCTCTTGAACATCTTCGATTCTTTGCGGACGCGCGTCGCAGCAATACCTTGCTTGCGCAGGTCCGAACGAATCTCCATTTCGTCGCGCGCAAGTCCGCGTCCCTTGACGCGATTGCCCTTCTTGTCCTTGCCTTCCCAGAGGAAGGTCGCCTGCTTGTTTACCGCAAGTTCGGCCATGTGGTTGGAGTCCCGGTTCCTTCAGGTTCAGTCGACGGTGACGCGGTTCACTTCGTCCAGCGACGTGATCCCCATGCGCACCTTGTTGATGCCTGCCTGGCGCAAGCCCCAGACACCTTCGCGGGTTGCCTGCTGCTTGATGTCCAGCACGCTCCCGCCCGCCATGATGATGCGGCCGATTTCGTCGGAGACCGGCATCACCTCGTACAGTCCCGTGCGCCCCTTATACCCGTCCGTGCAGTTGCTGCAACCCGCGGGTTGGAAAATCTGGAGACCGTTCGCGATTTCCTCGTCCCCGAAGCCTTCTTTCTTCAGCGCTTCGGCCGGAATCTTCGCCGGTGCCTTGCAACTGTTGCACAGCCGGCGCGCCAGGCGCTGGGCGATGATCAGGCTGACCGACGTCGCGATCGCATAGGGCTTTACGCCCATGTCGACCAGGCGCGTCAGGGTCTTGGGTGCGTCGTTGGTGTGCAGCGTGGAGAGCACCAGGTGACCGGTCTGGGCCGCCTTGATCGCGATCTCGGCGGTCTCGAGGTCACGGATTTCGCCGACCATGATCACGTCTGGATCCTGGCGCAGGAAGGCGCGCAGGGCACCGGGAAAGGTGAGGCCGACCTTCGGGTTGATGTTCACCTGGTTGATGCCGGGCAGCATGATTTCGACGGGGTCTTCTGCCGTCGAGATGTTCGTGTCCTCGGTGTTGAGGATGTTGAGGCCCGTATA
>JAABQQ010000129.1 GCA_011391405.1 Gammaproteobacteria bacterium | reverse complement strand
ATCGCCAGCAGCGAGCCACGCGTCTGCAGGCTCAAGGGCACGACGATGGCGAGCGCGACCGCCTCTGCCACGCCGACGGCCAAGCCGAGGGCCCTGAGTCCGCGTGCGCACTCCGCAACGTTGACGCCACGATCGCCATTGTCATCGAAAAAAGATACGTGTCGCTGCAGCGTGGTGTCGGTCGGACGGCTGCGCGCCTTCAGCGTTCGAGGCAACACGTCTCCCCCACCACCTCCCGGCTTGCGACGGGAGGTCGAGGGTTTCATCCGCCGTGCGGCCGCTGGCGAAATCGTCAAGACGGTTCCGAGATCTTCGCCAGCGCTTCGGCGGCCGGCCGGATCTCAGCGCTGTCGACCGCGAAGTCGCCGAGCGCAACGATGCCCACCAATCGCTTGTCGTGATTCACGACAGGCAAACGCCGGATCTGTTTCTCACTCATGAGCTTTGCCGCATGATCCACGGTGTCGTCGTCGTAGGCCCAGCAAATGCCCTCGGACATGATCTCGCGCACTTTCGTGCCTGGCCCTTTGCCTTCGGCCACGGCTCGAATCGCAATGTCACGATCCGAAATCGCGCCGATCATGCGGTCGTGTTCGCCGACGGGCAGCATCCCGAAGTCGCCGTCTCGCATGGTCTGTGCCGCGTCGCCGATGGTCATGTCCGGGCTGATGACCTTGACGTCCTGACTCATCAGATCTTTCAGTTGATGCATGTTCGAACTCCTTTGATCACAAGTCGTGCGTGAGAGGTGCCAACGGCTGCGGCCTGCTCAATTCGTCTTCGGCGGAGGCGTCGGCTCGACGATCACCGTGGTTCCGGTGCCGGTTTCGCCCGTCTGGCCGGTCTCGCCGGTTTCGCCCGTCTGGCCGGTTTCGCCCGTGTACCCGGTGTCGCCCTGCGCACCAGTTTGTCCGGTATAGCCGGTATTGCCCTGAACACCGGGTTCGCCCTGCGGACCGGCGGGACCGGGCTCGGCAACTGGGGCGGGAACGGTGACGACGGTGGGCTGTCGCTCACATGCACTCAGGCCCAGCGCTGCGACCAACGCAAGCATCAATATTGAACGGTTCATGGGTAGTCCTTTGGAAGGGGGAAACTGTCGCGCGGATGGCTGTGGGCCGTCCGCGTACGTGGCGCGACCCGACTGGTCGTACTCTTCACCTGAAGAGCGTAGACACAAGTGATGCAACGATCGGTGCGCCAACGTACATTGGAGGGCATGAATCCACCGCCCTGTGCGCCACCGTACCGACTGGCGGCGTACGGCAGAGGAACCTGTCGTTGCTGCGCTTTGTCAGCCTGTCAGCGGTCCAGCTCCATGCGTCGAATCCATATCAAAGTGCTCCCACTTTTCACGGCAGTTCTGCTGGCCGCCTGTGGTGGGAGCAATTCGGGCTCTGACCCTGTTGTTGCGAATCCGGTGCGCGGTCAGTTGCTGCAGAGTCCGCCCGAGCTCGTCACCACTGTCACCGCTCCAGCCTTGCTGCTCGCGCTGAATGCATTGGCCAACCAGCAGCTGCTCACTATCAGCGGAACGCCCCTCTGCGATATCGCCGTGCATCGCATTCGATACGCGACGGTCGGCGGCGCAAACGAGGCCACCACAGCATCCGGCGCACTGATGGTGCCGCTCGGCAGTGATGCAGTTTGCCGCGGCGCTCGTCCCATCCTCTTGTACGCGCATGGCACCACGACCGACCGCGCGTTCAACATGACGAATCTGCAGGGTGATCCCAATGGCGAGGCGCTCATCATGGCGGCGCTCTTCGCATCGCAGGGCTACATCGTGGTCGCCCCTGACTACGCGGGCTACGAAAGTTCGACGCTGCCTTACCACCCCTACCTGGTCGCCGACCAGCAGTCCAAAGACATGATCGACGCGTTGGCCGCCGCACGCAGCGCGTTGCCGGCCGCTGCCGCGCCGGCGACCACGGACGGCGGTCGGCTGTTCATTACCGGGTATTCACAGGGTGGTTACGTGGCGATGGCGACGCATCGCGCCATGCAGTCCGCCGGGATGACAGTCACGGCATCGGCTCCGATGTCCGGGCCGTATGCCATGGCTGCCTTCGTCGACGCGGTGTTCTCAGGCCGGGTCAGTTCCGGCGCGACCGTGTCGTTCACGTTGTTGATGACCGCGTACCAGAAATCCTACGGCAACTTGTACTCCGGCACGGCCGAGGTCTTCGAGGCGCAATATGCCAGCGGCATCGAGTCCTTGCTGCCGAGCACCACGACGAGAGGCGTGCTGTATGCACAGGGCAAGCTGCCCAAAGATGCGATGTTCAGTGCGACACCTCCGGATCCCGCGTTTGCCGACATCACGCCCGCGACCACGCCGGCCAATCTGGCGCCGATTTTCGCCGCCGGCTTTGGCGCGGACCACCTGGTCACGAACACGTTCCGCCTGAGCTATCTGCTGGACGCGCAGGCCAATCCGGACGGCGGCTGGCCAACGACGACGACCGGCATTTCGGCTGCGACGCCGGGTACTCGCCTGCGGCAGGTACTGAAACAGAATGACCTGCGCGACTGGATTCCCACGGCCCCGACGTTACTTTGCGGAGGCAATGCGGACCCGACCGTCTACTGGCTCAACACGCAGTTGATGCAGGGCTACTGGGCGGCGCGCGCGCCGTCACCTGCTCCAGTGATCGTGCTGGATCTCGATTCCACTGCGTCGGGCGGTGACCCGTATGCCGATCTGAAAAATCAGTTTGCGCTGGCGAAACAGGTCGCGGCCGCTGCGGCCGTGGCACAAGGCGCCACCGATGGCGGGGCGAGCGCGGTCGCCGATGCCTATCACGCCGGACTGGTGCCACCGTTTTGCCTGGCAGCCGTCAAGGATTTCTTCGCGGCTCGTTAGCGCGGCAGCGGTCGTGCCTTGGAAAACAGGCGCGAGGTCCGCTCTCAGGGCGCCCAGTCGCGGTGCTGTTCATGGGCTGGTACTTTCTCCGCCTTGCGCTGTTCGAACTCCGCGGCCAGCCA
>JAABQQ010000128.1 GCA_011391405.1 Gammaproteobacteria bacterium | reverse complement strand
GGCCGTCGTGCGAACCGGGCCGACCATGACCTCGACGCGCAGGCCGCGATTCACGCCGTACTTGAACGGCACCGTCGAGAATCCGGCAGGAGCGGCAGCACCGTGTGAGCGGACGATGCTGATGCGGTCCTTGAGGAACTCGATGTGGATGCGCTTGTCCTTCATGCCTTCGGCGCCGAGCACCCCGTCTGCGCCACCGAAGGCGTCGGCGACGACCGGCAGGGTCGCGTTCTCGATCACCAGTTCGCCGAACTCGAGGGTTTCGGCCAGGACGGCTGGCACGATGGCGGAGCCGGTCACGCCGCGCAGTCTCACCGGCTTGGCGCGCACCGGCAGACCGGCATCGTCGACCACCCGCTGGATGACCGCCGAGCGGGTGGCGCCGGTGTCCAGCACCAGCCGGTAGGGACCCTTACCGTTGATCAGGACGGGTGCCCAGATGCGGCCGATCCGGTCGCGCGTCGTCGGCGCGACGTAGCGCGGTTCGGGTGCGCTGACGACCACTTCCTCGATGCGCTGGGGCTCGGGGCCCTCGACCTGGGCCCATGCGGGGGCGGAGGGCATGAGAGCGGCGATGGCCCACACGGCGGTGGCGAGCGTGAGCGCCGAAGGTTGCCGGAAGGCGCGGAATGTGACGGCCATGCCAAGGCTATAGCACCTGACGGGGTTTCCGCGAGCAGGGTCCGCGGCTTTACGCTAGTATTTCGCGGCATTGCAACGGAGTGAGTGGTCCTGAGTCCTTCCCGTCGCCATTGGCTGGTCGCCTTCGCGCTGATTGCGTTCCTGTTCGCGCAATCGGCGGCGTTGCTGCATGAATTCAGCCATGCCGCCAGCGGGCCCGACCAGCAACTCCCGGCCGGCGAGCGCACGACCCTCTGCAAGGAGTGTGTCTCGCACGCCCCGCTGCTGGCCATGGCCGGCGGTGCCGCGGTCGTCTTTTTCCTGGCTCTGCAGGTCTCGGGCACGCTGCGACCCTGTCGCTTCGAAGCCCCGGTGTTGCGCGCCGCACGCCGCGCTTTTCTCGCCCGCGCTCCTCCTCGCTGAACGATCGATCCGCTCGATCACGCCGGCCGCCATGCGACCGGTCTCCCTGCATTCAACGAGGATCAGTCAATGGGATACTTTTCCCGAATCATCGGGCCCGTGGCCATTGCAGTCATGCTGGCTCCCGTCACCGGTCAGGCGGCCGAAGATGTCGCGGTACTGCGCGCCGAGTTCGCCGCGCTCAAGGCCGAGTACGCAGAGCGCGTGACGGCGCTCGAGGCCCGCATCAATCAACTGGAGTCGACGGCGACGGTGGCCGCCGCCAATCCGGTCGAGCAACCACTTCCGGCGCCCACGGCGCCTGCCCGCAATTCCTCGGCGTTCAATCCTGCGATCTCGGTGATCCTGGCCGGCAACTACTCCGACCTGTCGCAGGACCCGGGCGACTTCAACTTCGCTGGCTTCATGCCGAGCGGCGGCGAGATCGGGCCGGGCGACCGCAGCTTCAATCTCGGCGAGTCCGAAGTGACGTTCGCGGCGAGCGTTGATCCCTATTTCACCGCGGCGTTGACGATGGCCCTGTCGCCCGAAGGCGAAATCGGCGTCGAGGAGGCGTTCGCTCGCACCACGTCCCTGCCTGCGGGATTCTCGGTGAAGGGCGGGCGCTTTTTCTCCGGCTTCGGCTACCTCAACGAAATCCACGCACACGCCTGGGACTTCGTCGACCAGCCGCTCGTGTACCAGGCCTTCTATGGCGGCCAGTACGGCCAGGACGGCGTGCAGGTGAAGTGGCTCGCGCCGACGGACCTGTTCCTCGAGTTCGGCGCTGAAACGGGCAACGGGGGTGAGTTCCCGGGCACGCGCCTGGGTCGCAACGGGCTCAATGGCACCACGCTGTTCACGCATGTCGGGGGCGATCTCGGCGACTCGATCGGGTGGCGCGCTGGACTGTCGTGGATGGACCTCGACGCGGCAGACCGCGGCTACGAGGACGTCGACAGCGCCGGCAATGCGATCGTGAATTCGTTCACCGGCAGTTCCGAGACGTGGATCGCCGACGCGACGTTGAAGTGGACGCCGGCGTCCAGCACCCGTCGGCAGGCCTTCAAACTGCAGGCGGAATACATGCGTCGCACCGAAGACGGGTCGCTTGCCTACGACGTCGAAGGCGCGGGTCTCAGTGACTCGTACCGCAGTCAACAGGAAGGCTGGTACGTGCAGGGTGTGTACCAGTTCAATCCGCGCTGGCGCTTCGGCTTGCGTTACGACGAACTCGACTCGGGTTCGACACGCATCGGTCTCGTCCAGGGCGGCGACCTGCTGGCGAGCGACTTCCCGCTGCTGCTGCCCGCCTCACCGAGCCGCATCACGACGATGATCGACTTCAGTCCCAGCGAGTTCTCGCGCTTGCGCGCGCAGTACGCATGGGACGACTCGCGCGCTGCCGAGACCGACCGGCAGCTGCTCCTGCAGTACATCTACGCTCTCGGCGCCCACGGCGTGCACAAGTTCTAGGAGACCGGCATGAACGCATTTATCCATGGATTGTGTCTTGCCTGTGCGCTCAGCGTCGCGCTGCCGGCGAACGCCGCCATCAAGGTGCTGGCCACCACTTCCGACTGGGGTTCGCTGGTAACGGAACTCGGCGGCGACAAGGTGAATGTCTACACGGCCACTAGTCCGCTGCAGGACGTGCATCGTGTCGACGCCAAGCCCAGCCTGGTGGCCCGGGCCCGCTCGGCCGACCTCATCGTCGCGACGGGCGCCGAACTCGAGAGCGGCTGGCTGCCCGTGCTGCTGCAGGAATCCGGCAACTCGAAAATCCAGCCAGGCGCGCCTGGCTATTTCGAAATCACCTCGGCGCTGCGGCTGCTCGACATCCCGACGGCGGTCGACCGCTCGATGGGTGACGTGCACGCGCTCGGCAACCCGCACGTGCAGCTCGATCCGCGCAACATCGCCGCCGCCGCCAAGGCGCTGTCGGCGCGACTGGCGCAAATCGACCCAC
>JAABQQ010000127.1 GCA_011391405.1 Gammaproteobacteria bacterium | reverse complement strand
AAGGTCTTCACGAAAGAACTGCAGGACAAGGGTGGCTACCAGGTTGTCACGACGGCGGCCCCCGATGTGCTCGTCCTGCGCCCGGCGCTGTTGAACGTGGAGGTCAGCGCCCCGGACTTGATGACCGCAGGCGTCAATGCGACGGTCGTGCGCTCGGCCGGGCAGATGACGCTGTTCCTGGAACTCTGGGATTCCGAGACCAACACGTTGCTGGCTCGAATCATGGACGCCGCCGCCGACAACGAATCCTTCGCGAAGCAGGCGAATCGCGTGACCAACACACAGGCAGCCGACCGGATTCTCGGCGACTGGGCGCATGAGCTGCGCGTGCGACTCGATGAGATCAAGGGCAAGTCGACGAAGTAGCAATGTCATGAGTCAGGACACGCACGAGCATGCGTCCAGGGCGACGCTGAAAGAACGCGCCCTCGAGGAGTTGCACACCTTCAAGCTGGTGGCGGGCTATCTGTTCGTTTGCCTTGCCGTGCTGATGTTCTACCAGTCAACGCTGCCCGGTGCCGCACAGGCCGGCGTATCCAGCCTTGGCGCCGCCGCAATCAAGGCTGCGATCCTCGCCAAGTTCCTGCTGCTAGGGCAAGCGATGGGTGTGGGCGAAAAGGCCCGGGTCAAGCGTGTGGGCCCCGCCATCTTCGCCAAGAGCGTGCAGCTGTGGCTGCTGGTCATCGCGTTGTCGGTGGCGGAGGAATTGCTGGTAGGCAGATATCACGGCAAGTCTTTCGGTGCGACTCTAGCGGAGTTCGAAAGCCGCTCGATCGTGCACGTGGTAGCCAAGAGTCTCGTGGTGCTGCTGATCCTGTTGCCGTTGATCGCCACGAAGGAATTCAGTCGCACGCTCGGCCCCGGCGTGTTGCGGGGGATACTGGCCGCCAAATCGCAGGACTCATGAGGCCGTCGTATCGGGCCGTGCGGGCCCCCTGGGTCGGGGTAGACCACGGCGATAATCGTGCGGCGTCATTCCCGTCCAGCGGCGAAAAGCCCGCGTAAATACTTCCGGGTCGCGATATCCCACCGCAGCGGCGATCCGTGCGATCGAGGTCCGCGTGTCCTGCAGCAGTTGCCTGGCCATCTGCGCCCGCATTTCGTCAATCACGGCCTGGTACGTCGTCCCGATTTCCTGCAGACGGCGGCCGAGGGTGCGGGAGTGCATCTGCAAATGTTCAGCCACCTGCGCTCGCGAACAGCCGCCGGCCATGAGCAACAGCCGGATCGCACGTCGCACCTCATCGAGCAGCACCGGGACCTGTCTTGTCATCAAGACGGCAGCGCGGTCGCCGAGCACCGTATACAGCAACGGATCGGCCTCGACGACCTGGTTGTTCAACCAGAAGGCCGGAAACCGGATCGCGCAATGCGCCGCATCGAAAAACAGTGGCGCACCCAGGATATCCCGGTAAGCGCGAATGTCCTGTGGCCGCTTGCGGGGCAACATGACCGCCTCCGCCTTCCAGGCCGGCCCGCACAACTGCCGCATGATGTTCAGCATGGCAGCAGCCGACAGGTCGTATACCTGGTCCACATGACGCACGCCGGTTGTGTGGATGCCGTAGGCAAGGGTCACGGTGTCGCCGTGTATGGCAACGCTTGGAACTCCCCCACTGTCGTACAGCACGAAGTGCACAGCGAGGTCCCTGAGGGCTATTCCGACGGATGGTGCGTGCCGTGCAAGCCGGCCCGTCACGCCGAAGCACTGCAGGTCGACGTACTGACCCAGCAGTAGCCCGAAGTGGTCGCACTGCGTGCGTGTCAAGCAATCGCCGAGCACTTGGTCGAGGTCGGAAAAACGTGCGCTGCGCTCGGGATCGTCGAGATCCTGGCGGGTCAAGCCCGCAACCTGCAGGATGGGTTCGACCGGCACGCCAAAACGCGCCAGCACTTGCGGCAGACCCCGAAAGGAATTCACGTGGACGCGCGGCGTATCGGGGGACGCCTCCCGAATTGCGGGTCTCGTAGGTCCGTTTGATCCGTCAGGCGACATGGCACGAATCATCGGCTGGCTGTCGCGATAGCTCAAGAAATTTTTCAAAGTCCGGACTTCCCATCCGCATGACCGGCTACAGAATGCGGTCTGCAGTTATTGGCACTCCGCGCACGGTACGGTTGTGCCTGGCCGATGGTCATGCTGCACCTTGCATTGACGTGACGGAACTGCTGGCTCGCACGAGCCGCAGAGACAAGACAGCAACGGAAGGTAAGTCATCATGATGAGTCAATCTCAATCGGCGTTTGGCGCGTGCGTTGTCCTCGCGGCAGCGCTGCCCGGCGCCGTGTCGGCGCAACCGGCCGGCGTGGACCCGCGTGCGGACGCGGTACTGCGCGGTATGACCGAATATGTCTCCGGGCTGCCGAAATTCGGCGTGACGACCGAAAACACGCTGGAGGTGGTCACGACCGAGGGGCAGAAGATCCAGTTCACTTCACCTGCGTCAATGACCGTAGCGCGACCGAACAAGCTCGTCGCGGAACGCCGGGGCGACATTGTCGATCAGATGATGTTCTACGACGGCAAGTCGTTGACCTTGTACAACCCGTCCACCCAGCACTACGCCACGGTGCCGGCGCCTGCGACCCTCGATGCGATGCTGGACCTTGCGTACGAGCAGTTGGACCTGATTGCACCCGGCGCCGACCTGATCGACACCCGCGCCTACGAGCTGCTCATGCGTGACGTGCAGTCTGGGTTGTATCTGGGGACCGCGGTCGTGGCCGGTCAGCGCTGTCATCACCTGGCCTACCGGGGGATCGAGGTCGACTGGCAGCTGTGGGTGCGCGAAGGCGCGCAGCCAGCGCCATGCCGCTACGTCATCACCTCGAAGACCGTCGCGGGGGCGCCGCAGTTTGCCGTCCAGATCTTGAAGTGGGACACGTCCCCCGATGTCTCAGCCACCCAATTCCACTTCGTCGCGCCCGCCGGCGCGAAGTCGATCGAATTTCTGCCGCGGTAAAGCACAGGAGTCTGACATGACGCAAAACAAGTTC
>JAABQQ010000126.1 GCA_011391405.1 Gammaproteobacteria bacterium | reverse complement strand
CCAGGAAACGGGCATCGCCAGCACCAGGGTATCCAGTGCGGAATGATCGAAACCTTCGCCAGACGAGCTTCCCGGTGGACAGCAGGATGCGGGGTGCCTGCGGCGCCAGCACGTCAAGTTCCGAAATCAGCGTGGCCTGAACCGCACCGGGTTTCGAGGAGGCCTGTTGGCTTGAGTCAGACCGGCTTGGCCTGACCGTTTTGGCGGTTCGTTTTCTCTCTCCTCCAGCCGTGGCTGCCTGCGGGATTTCGTTGTCCACCGGCAACTGCCCCTCAGATTGCGCTCGCCCAGTCGACATCGTCACGTTATGGCGCATGACCGACGGCCAACCGCAAAGAGCGCTTGTGCGAGTCACCGCATCAGCGTCATGCCCGCGCTCCTCGCGGCGCCAGCGTCGAAGGTCATCGTCGCCGTGCAACCCTGGGTATGCGCGATGCGCTCGATCAGTCCATCAGCGAAGTCGGCGCCGCCCGCGGCGTACCGGCGTTGCGCCTGCAGCACGAGGTCGGCTCGATCGATCAGGATTTCCTTGCTGCGCAGCAACAGATCCAGCGCCTCGGCCACCTGCTCGCGGGCTAGGCGGTAACTCGACTCGAGCACCCAGACCAGTTCGATGACGGCCACCAGCGGCACGAAGCCTGGAGCGTCGCTCGTCAGGCTCTCGATCAGTCGCGTGGCCTTGGGCGACTGCTTCGGATCGTCCTGCATGATGTAGCGCACGACGACGTTCGTGTCGAGCCCGATCATCGGGCGCGCGCTCCTCGCGCCGCGATGGCCGCGTTCATCTCGCTGACGGTGACGGCCTGCGCGGGCTTGGCGAACCGGCCCTTGAGTTCCCGCACCGAGCGGGTGGAGGCGACCACTTCGAAGCGGCCCGGCTCGACCTGGACGAACTCGACGCGGTCACCCGCCTCGACGTTCAGGGCGCTTCGCACGTCGGCCGGAATGGTGATCTGACCCTTGCTGGTGAGCTTAGCGGTAGACATGGCATGACTCCTGCTTCCTTACTTTATTGTAAGGATATCGGCCGGGCGAGCGAGTGGAAGGCTCAACGGCGCCGTGCAATCCGCCGGGGTCGGGCGCTATTGGCCGCCGTCGGCCAGGGGAACAGGAGGGGACGGCGAGGTCGACGCTCGGCGATGAGCCCCTGTCGCCCTGGACGCAAGTAGTCACTCCCCGGAACTGCGCTATCAAGGGGGTGTGAATGGAGAGGTCGTCCTGCAGCCGTTCGGCGGTGGAGACCGGGTCGGTCATGGAGCCGAGGATCTTGGGCGAGGGGCAAGGGGCACCCGGCGGGCGATGGTGTCCTCGTGCGCAACTGGATCGGGCCGGAATCGGACCCCGCCGCCCCGGCCCGCCGCAAGCCAATGAGCCAGGCGGCCGCGATGGTCCGGACCTGACAAGCTGCGGCGGCCGCGTGGGGTGCAGCGTGGCGAGCCACAGGCCAAGGTCAGGGCGCGTTATGCCGACACGGTGGCCCTGCACGCCGCCGGGTGTCGTTGGGAAAGCCAGACCTTGACCTGCTGGTAGACCTCGGGCGAGGTCTGCAATTCCAGATGGTTGGTCTTGAGGGCCACCCACTGGTGTTCCGGGGGGATGGGCAGCGCGTAGCGCGGGTCGGGGTGGCGGCAGAGTGCGCTGTCCAGCGGCACGAGGCCATCACCGATCAGCCGCGCCTGCACCGAATCAGCGGTGTCGCTGGTCACCGCTCCAATGGCGTAGGCCTCGACACCCGTGGGCAACGGCACCGGCGTGCGTACGTCCGCGCGGAAGGCAAACCGGTCCTGGCCCTTCCAGTCACTGTCGAGCAGGCTGCCAAATCGCAGGTCGGTGATGCCGGCGCTGCGCACCTCGCCCAGGCGCATGAGCGGTTCGGTGTACGGACTCAGCGAGAGCAGCATGTTGAGGCGCTGGCCGCTGCGCTCCAGCGGTGCGCCATGGTGCGGCGCGCCCAGGAATACGAGTTTGCCGACCTTGCAAGGCCAGTCCTGCGCGTCCTGCACGGCCTGATGCAGGGCACTGCGGGCGACCAGCCCGCCCATGCTGTGCGTCACGAGATCGATGCACTCCAGCGGCACGGGCCAAGCCCGCTCCAGTGCGTTCATCAGCGCGGCGAACTCACGCCCGTTCGTGGAAATGTGGCGCCCGCTGTTGTAGTGCAGGTGGATCGGCGTGACGCCCGGATCGCGGGCCAGCGCGGCACCGAAGTCGGTGCCATGGCGCGCCCATTGCAGGTCGCCCATGCACAGGCCGTGCACCAGCACCACGACCCTGCCGCTGGCGTTCGGCAGCGCTGCGGCCAGGGCCTGCGGCTCGAGCGTGAGCGCGACCCCGTCGCTGCGCAGGCGCATCTTGATCGCCAGCGGGTTCGAGCGCGCCTCGAGCCAGTCCCCCATGACGCCGTTCAGCGCAGCCAGCAGTGCCTCGTACCCGGGCCTGGCGCTCCGCTTGGCGAGCAAGGGCTCAAGCAGCCCCAGCGCCGTGTCGACGATGCTGCCGACCAGGTGGGTGACGATGCGCACCGTGGCGTAGACGAAAGCGGTGACGCCCCGGGTCCGGCCCGACGGCGGCGGTCGAGTTCCGGGCAGTCTGGCCACATTGGCGTGCATGGCCTCGACCAGGCCAGCCAAGCCGGCAACGGCTTCGACGGCCAGGCGACCGGCCCCGCGCAGGTCGCCACCCATGCTGGACTCTGGCGCCGGTTTGCACGTATCGATGACACCCTGCTTCAGACGCATGCGCTCACACTACCGACGGCCATGCCGTCGCCATTTGATCGAGCGCAGGGCCCCACGGCGTTCGATTGGAGAGAGCTCATGAGAAACAAAACGGATTGAGGGTCGTTTTCATGCCGGCACAGGTGTCGGCGTGACTGTGAAGCCGAGCGCGACGGCACGGCGCTTGAGGGCGGCGATGCTGCGCTGGCGCTGCTGCTCCTCATATTGCTGCTGACCTTGATCGACGTAGGCTTCACCGCGGGTGAGCATGAAGTACACCATGCGCGCCAGCTTGTGGGCGGTGGCGGT
>JAABQQ010000125.1 GCA_011391405.1 Gammaproteobacteria bacterium | reverse complement strand
CTGGCCGGCGAGGTGCGGCCCGCGCCGCGCGGCCAGGAGCGGCTGAAGGAAGCGGCCAAGCTGGGCTTCAGCGTGGCCGTGGTACCCAAGGCCAACGCGCCCAAGAAGCCGATCGAAGGGCTGACGATCCATGCGGTGGAGCGCATCGAGCAGGCCATCGAGGCGGTGCGCGGGTTGTAGCGAACCTTTGAACGTTTGGCCGCGCGCCCTATCGAAGCAGCGTCGTTGTCTGGAGATCGAGCCATGTGGAAACGCCTGACGCTGCTGTGGTCGCTGGTGCGCGGTGACGCGCAGTTGCTGTGGTTTGCGCTGCGCCATCCTCTGGCGCCGCGCTGGGTGAAACCGGCCGTCGCGCTGATGGCCTTTTACGTGCTTTCACCCGTCGACCTGCTGCCCGATGCGCTGCCCTTGCTGGGCATCGTCGATGACCTGGTGCTGGTGCCGCTGGCGCTGTCCTTCATCGTGCAGCGGCTGCCCGCTGCGCTGCGCGCCGATTTCGCGCAACGAAGGGTCTGATCGGCTATTTGCAGGTTGCCGCTGCCGATTGAGAGGCTCGCACCCCTTGGCAGCGTGTCGTCGGGCTCGGCGAGGGTGCCTACTCTGCCGGCAACGTCATGCTCAAACCCTGGTCCGCAGCGATCGTGTCGACCAGCGTGCAAGTGAACTGTTCGTTGCTGAAGCGCTGCGCCGCCGAACTGACCAGGTAGGCGGCGATCGCCGCCTGGTACGCAGCAAAACGCGGCTCGTCGATCGCGGCCAGATGCTCGATCAGCGCGCTCTCGGAAGGGAACGCGCGCGCATCGACGTAGCAGTCCGCTGGAATGCAGTCAGCCGCCCCGGGCGTGCCTAGGTAGACCGGCACGCAGCCGTACACGAAACAGTCGAAGATCTTTTCGGTGATGTATCCAGGACTGCCTTGCACGTTCTCGTAGGCGATGGCAAAGCGCGCGCGGCTGAGCACCTCGCCCTTGTCGTGCACCGGACCGCGCCAGCTCGGGAAGGCCGGTGGCAACTTGCGCACGCGGGCATGCCATTCGTTCAGGCGCTTCATCAGCCGGCCGGCGACACCGGGTCGGGTGGCCGGCTGGCCCCAACCGCGCCCGTAGAGCGAAAACAGTTCAGGCGCCTGCGCCTCGAAGGCGCGAGCGATGGCCACCCGTCGGTGATGCAGGCTGCGCGGATTGGGTCGCGACAGGGCCTTGTTCGCCGCGATCAGCACGCAGCACAACGGGCGCTCGGACCACGGCGGACAAGACCGCATGTGCAGGTCGTTCGGATAGTCGAGCTTGACGAAGCGCTCGCCGTCGACCAAGGACTCGTTGGACGTGAAGGCCTTGCGGTACTTCAGCAGGTGCTCGCGCCGACCGTTGACCGGTCGGATCAGCGGGTCCTCGTAGAGATAGGCATAGGACGGCCGGCCCGACAGGCGATGCTGTGCATTGATGTGCAACTCGAACAGGCGCTCGCTTTCGGGCACCAGATCGAGGGTGTGCAGCGCCACGCCATAGCGCGCGAAGCGGTCACGCAGCAGCGTGTAGGGCACGTAGAAGTTGCCGCCCTGGGGCCCGGCACCGGCCTTGTAGACATCGTCATTGACCATCGGCCGCACATAGAGCGCGGCCTTGCGCAGCCGCCCGTTCATCGCTCGGTCCACGGGCAGGCCACCGAACACCTTAAAGTTCGGCCGACAGACGCTGCGGGCGGCAAGCGCAAGAACAGGAGTGGGCTCGATGACATTGCGTGATCTGCTGGAGAAGGGTTCGGACACCGTGCGCGACGGCTTCCGCCGTAAACGGGCCGGCCCTTATTTTCGGGGCAAGGCCAAGTTGCTGCTGGGCCTGGCGGCGCTGCGGGACACGATACGCCAGGAAGCCGATCCGGCGACCCGGCGCTTCCTCGAGCACTGCGTGACGCACATGCGCGACTCGCACGCGCAGATCTTCCAGGACCTGTTCGTCAGCCACGCGCTGCGCGGCAAGACCGCCGGCTTCTTCTGCGAGTTCGGGGCCACCGACGGTGTGTCGCTGTCGAACACCGCCTACCTGGAGCGCCGGCTGGGCTGGCACGGGATCCTGGCCGAACCGGCGCGAGGCTGGCAGGCGGACCTGGCGCGAAATCGGCCGCACGCACGGATCGAGACGCGTTGTGTGTGGTCGCGCAGTGGCGAGACGCTGCAGTTCAAGGAGTCAGCGACGCGTGAACTGTCGTCGATCGGCAGCTTCACGCGAAGCGACGGCCATGCGCGCAAGCGCAGCGAAGGCCAGAGCTATACGGTGCAGACCATTTCGTTGAACGACCTGCTGGCTACGCATCAGGCGCCGGCGGAGTTCGACTACCTGTCGATGGATACCGAGGGCAGCGAACTGCAGATTCTTCAGTCGCTGGACTTTTCCAGGTACCGGCCCAGGGTGATCACGGTGGAGCACAACTTCACGCCCAACCGGCCACTCATGCTTGCGTTGCTCGAAGCCCAGAACTACCGGCGCGTGCTGCCCGAATGCAGCCAGTTCGATGACTGGTACCTGGCACCCGGAACGATACTGCCCGACGATTGACGCCCACCTTCGGCAACGAGCTACGGTGCTTCAGGGCATGCGATACCAGCACGGCGGCAGCGGCAGGCTCGGATTGGCATGGTTGTCGCAATCGAGTGGATGCGGAAAGACCGTCGCCGGCTGCGCCACACCCAGGCGGTCGCGGCGCAGGAAAGTGAACTCCGCGACACGGGGAATGGCAATGCCGCGGCTGCGCACCAGCCGGCAGCAATTGTTGGGATGGATGTGCACGCAGGCATGGGTCTGCAGAATCTTGTCGAAACTGCGCGAGGCCAGCCTGAAGAAATGCTTGCCGAAGAGTTCGTCGAGACTGTGGAATTCCGCCACGATGATCCTGAACCGACGCATCAGGCGGTCTGACATGGCCAGAAAGGTCTCGTACTCGAAGCCCTCGATATCGATCTGCAGCAACAGGTCGGACACGCCGTCGGGCAGCGATTCATCGACCCAGTGGTCCATGGTCATGAAGCTGTCGTCGCTGGTCACGCC
>JAABQQ010000124.1 GCA_011391405.1 Gammaproteobacteria bacterium | reverse complement strand
GCCGCGGTGCACCTGCCATGCCAGCACCGCGAACACCAACGTGCCGACCGCGATGACCCACAGGCAGCGCGTGCGTATGTTGGAGGGGATCATGCGCATCAAGTTGCCCCTCGGACTCGTCTGTTCGCGAGCGGCTTCGAGAGCCCCTGACGGCGATCGCCAGTCACGCAGCATCGCTGCCGTGACCGGCGCATCTGTCGAACCGATGCAAGGTACCCTCTGAACCGGATCTGCGGCTGCAGAATCTGTCTAGTGGGTCCCTGCAGCGCGTCATTCCGTGGTCACGCCGTCAAAGTGTTCGCTGTCAGCTTCCGCATCCTCGCGGGTCCCGTGGACCACCCCGTCTCTGTGATTGGGCGGTGCGTAGATGGTGTAGAGCTTGAGTGGGACTGTGCCGGTATTAATGATGTTGTGCTTGGCCCCAGCCGGGACGATGACTGCAAATCCGGCCTCGATCGCCGTCCGGACGCTGTCGATTACGGCTTCCCCAGTTCCCTCCTCGACACGAAAGAACTGGTCCAGAGTGTGGGCCTCCGCGCCGATGCCTTCATGAGGCTTCAATGCCATGACCACCAGTTGGCAGTTCTTCGCAGTATAGAGCACGCGGCGGAACGCCTCGTTTTCCACGGCGATCGTCTCGATGTTCTTGATAAACCCTTTCATGATGTTTCTCCCAGGATTTGATCGGCCGACTCAAGCAAGCCTTCGCGTGCTCGATAGGCCCGTAGCTTCCTCAATCTGTGCACCTCAAGTTCGTGCACGGACTGTATGCCGGCTGCCGGCGCCGTCTGTGCGACGGCGCTCAGCCGAGCACTATTGACGCTAGGACCCAGTCTGCCAAAGCGCCTTGAGCTTCATTGCCCGAGCGCATTTGCGAGCGGATTGAAGCAGACCGCGTTGATCGTGATGTTGCTGGGTTTGTCGATCTCACCGCTGGCCTGGAGCCAGGATGATCTGGACAGCGACGACACCGAGATGCAGGCCGACGCGGACGAGGTGTCTGGCGACGGGTCCGAGGTGCAGGGCGAGGCGTCAGGCGACGAAGCTGACCTGGAGCAAGCCGACGAGTCGTCTGGCGACGAGTCGGAGGTGCAAGAAGAGGAATAGGCGGTTGCGGAAGACGCATCTTCCGATGACAGCGAGGTGGGCGATCGGACGGATGAATCAGGCGGTGATGCCGCGGTGTCCGAGGACAACGGACTGGTCGACAGCGAGGACACAGCGACCGCTCAGATCGACGACGAAAGCCTGGCTGATGATGCGTCCGGTATGGAAGCTGGAGCCGATCTGGATGCCGCCGAGCAAGTGAGCGAGACGCCTCCGGAGCCACCCGCCCAGCTGGCTCCGGCCGCACCCAAACCGTCGCAACCGGCTCAGCCTCCCGCGGTCACGCCTGCCCCCGCGTCGCCGCCGGTGGCGAGCAATCCGCCACCCGTTGCACCGCCGTCGGACGCATCGCCTTGTCGTTGCGGGTCGGGCGCTCCAGTTGGCATGAGGAGCCCGGCTGGCAATGGGCTGTTCAGTATGAGGATCCCCGCCAGCAAGGAGTTGTTTGGCACGAGGGTCCCAACCAGCAAGGGGCAGTGCTCAGACCGCCGGTCCGGCACCCTCAAGTGGTTCAACAACGTGAAATGCTACGGCTTCATCACGCCCGAAGGCGGCCAGGGCCTGTTTGTCCACTATCGCTCGATCCAGGGCAACGGATTCAAGTGCCTCAAAGAAGGCCAGCGGGTAACCTTCAAGGTGGTTCAGGGTCAGAAGGGGCTGCAGGCGGACGAAGTGCAGGCGCTCTGAGAGGCCATGACTGCGCACGGTGAATGGGTGCGTGGCGCAGCGAGCGCAGTGCTTGTTGCGACCGCCCGATTTGAAGATGGCCGTAAAGATCGCGTCCGGCGATGGGACAAACAGGGAATTGCTCCCTCGTCAGCGCACGACCGAGGATAAGGGGAAAGGTGGAAGGGGCCGAGTGGGTTTTCCTGCGACCGGCGACTCGCAGTTCGATTGCCGACCCCTCACTCGGTACCGGCGGCCTCGGTCTCACCCTGCATGCGCGCGATGATCTCGGCAGTGGTGTTGCCCTCCTCGCGGCCATCGGCGAACTGGCGCAGGTAGTCGAAGACTTCGTCCGGGTCGACCTTGACCTTCTGTCCGGCATGTAGTTCGGGGATGTCGAAGGGCTCGTTGCGCAGCAGGCCGTGGATGGCATCGTCCTGCCATGCGGTGACTTCCACCCACATCCACTCCTGTCCGCCGCTGGCCGTGGGAAATGGCGCCTTCACCTGGATGTACTCGCCGGGCGCAAAGCCAGCCTCGAAATCCCGCCGGAGTTGCGGCAGCAGGGCGCGCGCTGCATGGCTGGCAGCCTTAAGTTCGTCATTGTGTTTGATGCGTTTGATCTCGTCGCGCCAGCCAAAGATGTTCGCAACCGCGGTGTCCTGGCGCGCGAATTCATCATTTCCGGCGTAGGCGTCGAACTCAATCGCGAGCAGGGGGTTGTCGGCATCACCTTCGTCCGGCACCGCCGCACGCAGCGTGAAAGTGCCCTTGTGACTGGCATCGCCAATCGAATCGGCCACCACCTCATCACGCACCACGCTGTTGCGGATGGCACCGGCATCGAAAGCGAAGGTGCCAGAGGCGTCGGGTTCGGCGCCTTCCACCATCTGTTGCGCGATCCCGATCATCAGCGAGCCGAGCGAGCGGTGCGTCGCCCACGAAAGCTGTTCGATGACCAGATCCGGCAGGCCGAACTTGCCCATGCCCAGCGATACCGCGCGCACATAGTCGCCTTCCTGGTACGCATGGATCGTCGTGTGCTTGATCACACTGTCGCTGGCGCCTGGGGAATCGACCCGCGATTCCTGGAATTGGTCGGGCGCATACAGCACGCGGGTCTCCGAGTCCCAGACCAGCGCCTCGCTGTGACGGGCCAGCTGCAACACCGAGCGGTCCACTGCGCGCAACGTGACCGCCGCCTGCCGGGCGGGATAGGCGTAGACCAAGCGCCATCCCGACCTGCTCGCGGCCAAGGCGTCTGCCTGCGCCTCGCTGATGCCCTTGCCGAA
>JAABQQ010000123.1 GCA_011391405.1 Gammaproteobacteria bacterium | reverse complement strand
CTTCGGCATGAAGCGCTTGGCAAGAAAGATGACGGCAAGCGTTCCCAGCGCGACGGCGAGGGTGTTCCACGAGAGTTCCGGCGCGTGTGCAAAGATCGAGAACACGTCGCGGAAGAATCCCTCTTTATGAATATGGATGCCGAGCAGCTTGGGAACCTGGTCGACCACGATGACGAAGCCCACGCCTGCCTTGAATCCGGTCAGCACCGGCTCCGAAATGAAATTGGCCAGGAAACCCATGCGCAGGACGCGCGCGGCGATGAGCATCAAGCCGACGAGCAGGGAAAGCGTCGCGGCGGCGGTGAGCGGGTCGAGCCCCGGGTCGTTGCGCAGCGCTTCGCCGATCGCCGTCGCGCACAGGATCGCGATCGGCGTGGTGGTGCTGACCGAGAGCAGACGCGACGAACCGAGCACGGCGTACACGACCATCGGCACCAGCGCCGCGAACAGGCCCGCCTGCACCGGCAGCTGCGCGATGGTCGCGTAGGCGAGCGCTTTCGGCACCACAACCGCGGCGATGGTCAGCCCGGGAATCAGATCCGCAACGAGTGCCTTGTACCCGCCACGCTGCCTGTCTACGCCTATCTCCATGCTGATTCCCCTTGTGGACTGGTCGCCCGGATTGCCCCGGAGCGAGCATAAGCTACGCCAAATCCCGCTGCGAACAATTAGACTTTGGTCCCAAGGCGAAGGCGCCGAATTTGCCCGATCATTGCCTCAATGTTGCTAAAGGTACAGCCCATGGATGCCGGCTTCACCGATTTCGACCTCGGCCTGCGCGACGGGCGCATCGTCCACATCCGCGCCATGCGCACATCCGACGAGGCCGCCCTCCTCAAGGCTTTCGACCAGCTGGATCCGGATGCCCGCTACATGCGCTTCATGCGCGTCGTCGGCGAGCCCAATATCGAGCGACTGCGCAAGGCACTGGCCTCCTTGCCCGAGAACGGACTGGGGCTCGTGGCGACCGTTGGCGAGACCGATGTCGTCGGCAGCGCCACGTACCTGATCGGAAACAACCCGACAAGCTGCGAGTTCGCCACCACCGTCGTCGGCGAGTATGGCGGTCTGGGCCTGGGACGCACGCTCATGACCACGCTCATCACTGCAGCGAAGCGACGCGGGCTGCATGAAATGGAGGGCTTCGTGCTGGCGAAGAACAAGCCGATGCTGAGGCTCGCCGCCCGCCTCGGCTTCAGCATCGCGCCCGACCCGGACGACCCGGCCGTCCGCATCTGCCGATTGCATCTTGCGGATCACTAACGCTGTGTTAGCGTTAATTGAAGTCTCACGATCGGTCCTGAGCCCATGAACGACGCGTCCCCCTCCTCGCCCCCACCGGAACCCGGCCGTCTCGCGCGCCCCCTGAAGTCCTCCGAGCAGACCGGCTGGATGCGCTGGCTGCCGGGGCTGCAGACCCTGCGCCACTACGAGGCCGCCTGGCTGCGTCACGACATCGTCGCCGGACTGGTGCTAACGACGATGCTGGTGCCTGTCGGCATCGCCTACGCGGTGGCGTCGGGGGTGCCTGGCATCTACGGCCTCTATGCGACGATCATCCCGCTGCTGGCCTATGCGCTGTTCGGCCCCAGCCGCATCCTGGTGCTGGGACCCGACTCCTCGCTGGCCGCGGTCATCCTCGCCGTCGTCCTGCCACTGTCCGGCGGCGACCCGATGCGGGCCATCGCCCTGGCCAGCATGATGGCCGTTGTATCCGGGCTGGTCTGTATCGTGGCCGGCCTGGCGCGCCTCGGCTTCATCACCGAGCTGCTTTCCAAGCCGATCCGCTACGGCTACATGAACGGCATTGCGCTGACGGTATTGATCAGCCAGTTGCCCAAGCTCTTCGGCTTTTCGATCGATGGCGTCGGGCCGGTGAAAGATCTGTGGGCCATCGCCGCCGGGATATGGAATGGCATGGCCAACTGGACCGCGTTCGCGGTCGGCGCAGCCACCCTGGCGGTGATCCTGCTGCTCAAGGGGCACAAGCGCATCCCGGGCATCCTGATCGCGGTGATCGGTGCGACCGTTGTCGTCGGTGTGCTGAACCTTGGGGCGCGTGCGGATGTGTCGATCCTCGGCTCGCTCCCGCAGGGCCTGCCGGCCTTCGCCATTCCCTGGATCACCGCCGCCGACATCGGCCCCGTGTTACTCGGCGGGCTCGCCGTCGCGCTCGTCTCGTTCGCCGACACCAGCGTGCTCTCGCGTGTCTACTCGGCCAAGACCCGAACCTATGTCGACCCCAACCAGGAGATGGTCGGGCTCGGCGCCGCCAACCTGGCTGCCGGATTTTTCCAGGGCTTTCCGATCAGCAGCAGTTCGTCGCGCACCCCGGTCGCCGAGGCTGCGGGATCCCGAACCCAGCTGACCGGGGTGGTCGGCGCGCTCGCCGTTGCCCTGCTGCTGGTGGTGGCGCCGGACCTGCTGCAGAACCTGCCCACCAGCGCACTGGCTGCGGTCGTGATCGCTGCGGCCATCGGGCTTTTCGAGTTCGCAGACCTGCGCCGCATCTATCGCATCCAGCGCTGGGAGTTCTGGCTGTCGATCGCCTGTACCGCCGGCGTGGCCGCGCTGGGGGCGATCCCCGGAATCGGTCTGGCGATCCTGATCGCCGTCATCGAATTCCTGTGGGATGCCTGGCGCCCCTATTATGCGGTTCTGGGACGCGCCGAGGGCGTCAAGGGCTACCATGACATCACGCGCTATCCTGATGCCCGGCGGATTCCCGGTCTGGTGCTGTTTCGCTGGGATGCGCCCCTGTTTTTTGCCAACGCCGAGCTGTTCCGGGATCGCGTGCTGGACGCGGTGGCCGCCTCGCCCACGCCGGTGCGCTGGCTGGTCGTGGCTGCGGAACCGGTCACCGGCGTGGACATCACCTCCGCCGACATGCTGGCCGAACTGGACGAAGCCCTGCACGCGGCCGGCATCGAGTTGTGCTTTGCCGAGATGAAGGATCCGGTCAAGGACAAGCTGAAGCGATTCGGGCTGTTTGCGCGGCTGGGCGAAGAGACCTTCTTCCCGACCACGGGGGCCGCGGTCAGCCGCTATCTCGCGACCCACCCGGTGGACT
>JAABQQ010000122.1 GCA_011391405.1 Gammaproteobacteria bacterium | reverse complement strand
TCGACGGGTTCTACGACGATGCCGCCCTGCCAGTGCAGCACGCCGAGTGTGTGCGTCAGCTTGAGAATGTCGCGAAACGCGGCGATGTCGCCGAAGCGGCGCCCCCGCCCGGCATCGCTGACGTTCGGCGCGCCGTTGACCGGGCCGAAATTCACCACCCGGCCGCCGACGTGCAGATGCCGCTCGGGGTTGCGCGCATGCAGCACGAACGACTCGGGCGCGTGCACGAGCTGCGCCTCGACGAGGTCACGACCGAGGCGAACGTGCTGTGCCTCGTCATCGACCATGGCACCGGCTCGACGGAAAATTTCCCGGGCTGCGGGACTGCGAATCTCGAGCCCCGCTTCCTCGAGGACGCGGAAAGCAGCGACGAGAATTCGCTCGACCTGCTCAGCCGTCAGCACCTCGAGCGGCGACCACGGCACTTCGAGTCGCGGCAACGGCGTGAGCACGGGTCCCGCGGTGCGCGGGCTGCGCCCGATGCCGCGGCGACGCGCGGGTGGGACGACTTCGCTCATGGCTCGGGGTCGGGCTCCGGAGGGCCGTATCAGGGCCGGGAACCCGCATCATGGACGGGAACGGGGCGTACGGACAATGGCGGCTGCGCCGCCTGCCTCAGTACCCACCGAAGCGGAACTGCCCCTCCAGCAGGAACGAGTCGAGTGTCGTGTCGTTCCGGGTGTTCAGCACGTCCTCGTCGATGCCGACGGACTCGAACCCGAGCCGCACGTGGAACACCTTCGCGAAGGTCACCCCGACGCCGAGCCCCCATGCGACGTCCGTGCCGTTGTCGCTGACGCTGCGCGTAACGACTTGGTCGCCGAACGACTGGTCGAGGCGCTGCACGCTCTCTCCCTCACTGAACGCAGCGCCGAGCTTCGCGTAGACCTCGAACATTTCACCGAACGGCAGGATACCGAGCACGGTCACCTCCGTGACCCTCGCCGAGTACTCGATGCGGTTGTTGTAGTAGTCATTGAATTCCGGCATGTAGACGAGGTCCTTGTCCCAGCCGATCGGACCCGCGTCGAGATAGCTCACCTCGAGCGCGCCGTACTGGTGGAAGCGCCAGCCCGCGTGCAGCGTGTAGCCGAAGTCGCCATCGCCTTCGTCGTAGTCGTAGTAGTCACCCCAGTAGCAGCTGTCGTAGCAGTCGCCCTGACCGACCAGCACGCTGACGTTGGAATAGGCGCCTCCGGCCCCGAGGTAGAAGCCGCGCCAGCCTTCGGGCGCACCGACAGGATTGGATACCTGCGCAGCCGCAGGTGCGGACGCAGTGGCAGCTGGATCCTGCGCGCGAACGCTCGTTGTGACGAAGAAAGCCGCAACGCCGAATGCGAGCAGGCCGCGAATCATCTGTGCGGAAAGCTTCATGGCGAGCCTCGTCGGTCACGATCGGCACTCCGGCCGACCTGGACCTTTCTAGACGCGACTCGTCCGCACGCTCAATGCGGCTTTCCGGCATCCGCAACCGGAGCGGGAACGAGGATGATATGAAGAGGTCAGCCCGATCGGGTCAAATCCAGAATCCACATCGAGCCAACGCATGAGTCCCGCATCCATGCGCGACGTGCGGTCCTGCTATTCCGGTTCGGCCCCGCGACCCTGCAACCGGCGCGTCAGCTCGGCAACCTGCTCCGTGAGTTCGAGAATCGTCCGGTCTTTGGCGGCGATCACGGACTCCATCTCAGCCAGGTCGACACGCTTGGGGATGTGCTGTGGACAGTTCGCGTCCCACGCCGACAGGCTGAACATGAACACCTGCTCTGGTTGCGCCCGGTAACCGTCCGGCATCAGAGACTGCACGAGCCCGGCATCGCCTTCGACGAACCAGGCCGTGCCCCACAGTTTGATCCGTTTGCGACGCGTGTAGTCCATCAGGAAGATGAACGCCCGCGGATTCTCGGACAGGTTGCCCTGGGTGATGTACTGGCGGTTGCCTTTGAAATCAACGAATGCGAGCGTCGACTCATCGACCACGCGCAGGAACCCTGGCGGGCCGCCGCGGTGCTGGATGTAGGGCTGGCCATCGGCGCTGGCCGTGCCCAGGTAGATGCTGTTCTGCCCGGCAATGAAGGCTGCGAGCGCCGGGGTGATCGTCGTCGACCAGCCTTCGCCCTGCTCCATCCGCGCGTAGTTCTCGCGCGAGCCCTTGCGGTCCTGGATCGCCTTGACCGCCGCCGAAAATGCGACGTCGCTCGGGTAACGCTCAACATTGGGCATGGCAAAGATTCCCTGTGGCACTTCCCGTGCAGCGAATCGGCGCTAGAGCGCCGCCCCTTCAACCGCAATCCTCCCGTCGCTCACGACGAGCCGCGGCTCGAAGAAAGTCCTGGTGTCAGTGAGCGGGTCACCGTCGTAGGCCACGAGGTCCGCTTCCAGGCCCACGCGGATGCTGCCCGTGCGGCTTTCGATGCCGATCACCCGCGCGCCATTCAGCGTGGCCGCCGTGATCGACTCCAGCGGCGTGAACCCCTCGTGCTCGCGCAGCATCGCAATCTCGTGCGCGATCCGGATGCGTCCCGTGTCGTCCTTGTCCGCATAGCTGCCGTCGGTCGCGGCCGCGATCGTGATGCCGAGCGCGTGCGCCTTGCGGACGGCTGCGCGCAGCGGCCCCATCATCGACTGTGTGCGCAACTGCAGCGCCACGTCCTCGGCCGAATTGCCCTGCGGATCGCCGAGCGGACTCATCACCGCCAGCGTCGGCACAAAGAACGTGCCGCGTCGCTTCATCTCGTCGAGCGTCGCATCGTCGACCCAGGTGCCGTGCTCGATGCTGCGGACGCCGGCGCGCACTGCAGCAGCGGCCCCTTCGCGGGCGTGGGCATGCGCCGCAACGTAGAGACCCTTCTTCGCGGCTGCGGTGACAGCCGCACGAATCTCGTCCTCCGTGAGTTCCTGCTTGCGCGGATCGGTGCTGGCGAGGCCAGCCCGCTCGCTTGCGCCGACCTTGATCACGTCGGCGCCCTTCGCGATCAGCGCGCGCGTCGCCTCGGCTATGCGATCCGGGCCGCGCAACTCACCGTCGATCGCGTCACCGAACTGCGGATAGACCTCGTAGAACGCGATGCCCGGCTTCGGCCGGATGTGCCCGGGTGAGACGAGGAGATCGGGCCCAGGCACGTGTCCGGCGCGGATGAGGTCGCGCGTCCCCATCGCCTGCAGGTTCGTGTCGCCCAGCACCCGCGAAGTGGTCACGCCCGACTGCAGCGCACGCAGCGCCGCGGCAGGGGACTCGATGTGGGAATGCGCGTCGATCAGTCCGGGCAACAGGTAGCGTCCGCCGAGGTCGATCTGGCGCACGCCGCTCGTTGCGGCGGGTGTCCGCTCGACGATCGACGCGACCTTGCCGCCGCGAACCGTGACGGTGACGCCCATGCGCGGCGCGGCACCCGTGCCGTCGATCAGCGTGACGTTCACCAGGTCGAGATCCTGCGCCAGCGCCGGTCGAGGCGCCGCAACGACCCCCGCACACAGGCACACGACGCCGACGGCTGCTGCAAACAACCTGCAAATCCCAATGAACATGCGGCGACTTCCCGGTTTAACCGGCGTCTACCATATACCGGAACGTGGTCAACGGTCGCCTGTCGTCACGTCCGGCAGCAGGCGGTCGTACTCTTGCTTCACGACGCGATAGCACTCGCAACTGCGCGTCTCGAGGCCGGCGCGGTCGACGACCGTAATCCGACCCCGGCTGTTGCGTACCAGGCCGAGCCGCTGCAGCTTGCCCGCCGCCTCGGTCACGCCCTCGCGGCGGACTCCCAGCATGTTTGCGATGTGCTCATGGGTCGTGGTCAGGACACTCGACGACGAGCGGTCAAGGCTCAGCAGCAGCCAGCGACAGAGTTGCTGGTCGATGGTGTGGTGCCGGTTGCAGATGGCCGTCTGCGCCGTCAGCGTGAGAAGCGCCTGCGTGTAGAGCAGCAGCAGGTGCTGCAGGGCCCCCGCCCGGGCGAACTCCTCGTGCAGGTGATGATGCTGCAGGCGATATGCCCAACCGGAGGCCTGCACGATGGCACGGTTCGGCCGCGACCCGCCTCCCATGAATAGCGCAATGCCCACGATCCCTTCGCTGCCGACGATGGCGACCTCGGCGGACGCGCCGTCGGCCGTCACGTATTCGTCCGCAACGATCGCGGTCGCAGGGAAGTAGGCGTAGTCCAGCTGGACGCCCGGTTGGTAGAGCGTCTTGCCCGCAACGATAAACACCGGCTGGAGGTTGCGCCGGACACGTTCCCGGTCGGCTTCGGGCAGCGCCGCCAGAATCCTGTTCTGTCGCACATCCGCGGGTGCCGATCTGTCCCTCAAGGGACGCTCCTATCCCCAACGCAGTCCATCGCAGCCTGCATTCATCGACGCCGTCAGACGACCGCTGTGCCGTTCCCGCCCGACGAGTGTCAGGCGCGGCGGCCTTGAATGACGTTGAGCAGTACGACCACGATCGCAATGACCAGCAGGATGTGGATCAGTCCGCCCATCGTGTAGGACGTCACCAGGCCCAGGAGCCAGAGGATGATCAGGACAACTGCAACGGTCCACAGCATTTGTGCATCTCCCTTCGTTCGACCAGGCGAGATTGGCGCAGCATCCGACTGCAGCAGGTCAGGGGGGTGACGTCAGTCAGCGCGTGCGCGGTGTCGGATTCCTTCCACACCGCTTCCATTTTGCCTTCCGGGCGACCACAAATGACTAGGTAGAAATTGGCTATGCCCGAGCGCCTGCTCCAGTGCCGCGGGAGGATCAGGGATCATGCCTCGGCCTCGACCGGACGGCCGAACCGGCGGGAGGCCTCCTGCCAGTTGGCAACCTGCCACCAGCAATCCACGTAGTCCGCACGCTTCTGCTGGTGCTTCAGGTAATACGCATGTTCCCAGACGTCGCAGACGAGCAGCACCGTCTGGTGCGTGGCAAGCACGCAATGGTGATCGGGCAGTGCCAGCACCTCCAGCGCATTCTTCCTGGCGTCGGCCACCAGGAACACCCAGCCGGAAGCGAAATGCCCAGCCGCTGCTTCACGGAACTTCACGCGGAAGGATTCGAGGGACCCGAAGCTGGCCGTCAACGCGTCGAGCAGCGGGCCCGCGGGCGCAGTCTTGACGGGCGGCCCGATGAGGCTCCAGAACAATGAGTGATTGAGATGCCCACCGCCGTTGTTCCGCACGGCAGGCCGGATGTCCGGCGGAATGCGATTCAGGTTTCGCAACAGGTTCTCGATGGTCCTGCCGTGCAAGCCCGGATGATCCTTCAACGCGGCGTTCAGCCGCTCGACATAGACGCGATGGTGCTCGTCGTGGTGGATGCTCATCGTGCGCGCATCGAAATGCGGCTCGAGCGCGTCCGGCGCAAAGGGCAGCGGAGGAAGCGAAAAAGGATAAGTCTGTGTTGTCATGCGGGGATTCTCCTGTGAGTGCCTGCGACCGCGGTCGCGCAGCGTGGTGTGGCCCTCATCCAAGGACGGCGCGGACCCGGTGAGTCACGCCGTCGTCGACCAGCGGAACCACCCCTGGCCGCGGAGCCAGTTCGGCGCCGTCGAGTTGCAGCGTGACGAGTCCCTTGCTGACGCCGCCTGGATTCTCGAACGCGATCTCGTAGCGGGTTCCACGGTAGCGAAGGCTGACGTGGAATTCCGTCCAGGTCCGCGGCACGCAGGGATCGAGCAGCAGCGTTGCACCCCGCGTGCGGCAACCGAGAATCCATTCCAGGCCGGCGCGATACAGCCAGGCGGCCGAGCCCGTGTACCAGGTCCAGCCGCCGCGCCCGACGTGCGGCGTTTCCGAGTAAACGTCTGCCGCCACGACGTAGGGTTCGACCTTGTAACGCAATGCATCTTCGTGCGTGAGCGCGTGATTGATCGGGTTCAGCAGCGCAAAGAGTTCGGCTGCCTTGTCGCCGTCACCGAGTTGCGCCAGCGCGATCGCCGCCCATGCGGCAGCGTGCGTGTACTGGCCGCCGTTCTCGCGGATACCCGGCGGGTAGGCCTGGATGTAGCCGGGATCGGGCGCAGAGTGGTTGAAGGGCGGTGTCAGCAGCAGGGCCAATCCGTCGCCTGGGCGGATCAGTTGCTGGTCCAGCGAAGCCATCGCTCGCCCCGCCCGGCCTGGGTCCGCGGCGCCGGACAGTACGCTCCACGACTGCGCAATC
Source organism: Gammaproteobacteria bacterium (assembly GCA_011391405.1). GTDB lineage: Bacteria > Pseudomonadota > Gammaproteobacteria > Steroidobacterales > Steroidobacteraceae > RPQJ01. The sequence continues at coordinate 34,508 of JAABQQ010000122.1, read as the reverse complement.
GAGTCGATGCGGCACTCGCCGTTCGCCGCCGATCCCATCGGCGTGCCGTCGTCGAAGTACGCGCGTCGATACCAGGCGCCGTCCCAGCCGTGTTCCTCGAGCGACGAACGCAAGGCAGCAGCGTGTGCACGCCAGGTCGCGGCTCGCGCATGCTCGCCCCGCACCACTGCCAGCGGCACGAATGCCGATAACACGAAGTGCAGGAACCATCCCAGCCAGATGCTCTCGCCCCGTCCCGCAGCGCCGACGTCGTTCATTCCGTCGTTCCAGTCGCCGGTGCCGATCAGCGGCAGGCCGTGTGAACCGACGGCAAGGCTGCCGTCGAGTCCGCGCGCGCAGTGTTCGAAGAGCGTCGCCGACCGCTCGGCGGTGGTTGGCAGGAAGAAGTTGTCGGTCTCGCCGGGCTGCAATGTCGGTCCATCCAGGAACGGGACCACCTCGTCAAGAACGCCCGCGTCGGCCGTCGTCTCGACGTAGTGTGCGACGCAATAGCCGAGCCAGACACGATCGTCGGAGACACGGGTGCGCACACCGCGTCCCGTTTGCGGCAACCACCAATGCTGCACGTCGCCCTCGAGAAATTGGCGGCCGGCGGCACGCAGCAGGTGCTCGCGCGCGAGGGCTGGCTTCGCCAGGATGAGTGCCATCGTGTCCTGCAGCTGATCGCGGAATCCGTAGGCGCCGCTGGACTGGTAAAACGCGCTGCGGGCCCAGACGCGGCACGCGAGCACCTGATACAGCAGCCAGCCGTTCAGCATGAGGTCGAACGCGCGATCCGGCGTCCTGACAGTGACGGTATCGAGCACGGCGCTCCAGTCCGCGCGCACGGACTGCAGGGCGACGTCCACGTCCTCATCGCGCCAGCGCGCGATCATTGCCTGGGCGGATTGCGTGGTGCCTGCCTCACCCAGCAGCCACACGAGTTCTACCGACGCATGCGCGGCGAGCACGACAGAGGTTTGCAGTGCGCCGCAGGGGTCGAGGCCTGCGCCGGTTCGGCCGGAAAGCTTCACCCCCGTCGCGAGGGCCGCGGGCCGCTCGAGCGTGCCATTGCGTCCGATGAACTCCATCCGGTTGCCGGTCCACGCAGTCTGCAGACCGCCCAGGTCGGTAAACGCAACGCGAGCCTCGGTGCCGCCCCAGAGGTTGCGTGCCAGCATGCCACCCGTGACCGGATCGATCTCCGTCGCGACGAAGGGCGCAGTGCTGCTGCGCGACGTGCCAAGCACCCACTCCACATAGGCCGTGAGCGTCAGGTGGCGCGTGCGACCGGAAAGATTGCGAATCCGCAGGCGCGATACCTTGACCGGTTCGTCGCCGGGAACGAACTGCAGCAGGTCAAGCGCGATGTCGGCACGTGTATGTTCGAACCGGCTGTATCCCCGCCCGTGCCGCGCCAGGTAGTCGCCACTTGCCTTGCGGACCGGCAGTGCCGTCGGCCCGAACAGCAGGCCGGAGTCGTCGTCGCGAACATAGAGGGCTTCTCCCGACCGATCTCCGACCGGATCGTTCGACCAGGGCGTGAGTCGATGCTCACGACTGTTGCCGGCCCAGGTGCAGCCGCTGCCATCAGCCGACACGTGGAAGCCGAATCCGGCATTGGCAACCACGTTGACCCACGGCGCGGGCGTGCGCTGCCCGTCGCGCAGCACCGTCACGTATTCCTCGCCGTCAGGCGTGAAGCCACCGAAGCCGTTGAAAAACTCGAGCGTCGGCACGTCGGGCGAGGCATCCGTCGAGTCGCGGCGTGAGCGCACGACGGCAGCCGGGGGCGGGGCGGCCGGCAGCTCCTGCTCCAGCCGATCGAGTTGCTCCGCGAGGCTGCCATGACGGCTGAGCAGCACGGCGCCCGCCGCGGCCAGCAGGGCCAGGCGCGTTTCGCGCGGAATGATGTCCGAGCGCAGGATAAATACGCCGCCGCGCACCGACTCGCCGTGGATCTTCGCCCGTGACAGGCCGGCACGTGTCAGTGACTCCAGCGCCGACTGCAGGTCCTGCACGTAGGACGACGACCGCTCGTTCAGGATCACGACATCGACGTTCAGCTGTTTCAGGCGCCAGTATTCGAACGCGCGCAGCAACTGCCGCACGATGCCCAGGTCGTCCGTGTCGTCGATCCGAATGAGCACGATCGGCAGGTCGCCCGAAATGCCATGGGCCCAGAGCGCCTGCTGGCCGCCGTTGCGGCGCCGAAGCACGTCGGACGACGGTCGCAGCGCCGGGTCGTTGTAGAGCAGGTGGCCGGCCAGGCGCTGGAAGAGCATTGCCTCGTCCGGTGCGATCCCCAGGTGGTGCAGTTCCACCTGGCCCTGCGTCCAGGCAAGCGTCACGGCACGGTCGAAGGCCGGCACGTCCCGGTGCTGGTCGACGAGATCCAGCACCTCCTCGCGCGACGGTGCGACCAGCGTCCAGAACGCGACGCGCGCCGTAGCGCCCGGTGCCAGTCGCACGCAGCGCGTGAGACTGAAAATCGGATCGAGCACTGTCCCTGCCTTGCCTGTCGCGGGGGGATCACCGGCAAGAGCCACCGGCGCGTGCACTTGCCGGCCGCGGCCCACGAAACTCGCGCGATCCGTTTCAAAGCGACCGGACCCGAGGGTCTCGCCCTCGGTGACTGCGATATGCGCAGCCCAGACGGCTGGCTCCTGCGGTGAGCGACGGCGGCGTGTCGCCAGCAGCGCGCCGATCGATGGCAGGTGTTCGGTCTGCACAAAAAGCCTGGAGAACGCCGGATGCGCCTCGTCGGCCGCGCGCGGGGCCAGCACCACTTCCGCATAGGAAGTGACTTCGATCGTCCGGACGCGATCGCTCATGTTCGAGAGACTGACGCGGCGCACCTCGGCGTCGCACTCGGCCGACACGACCACGTCCAGTGTCGTCGTCAGGTCACCGTCGCGGCGGACAAACTCGGCCCGGTGCTCGCTGAACGTCACTTCGTAGGCGTCCGGTTCGACTCCCGTTGGTTGATATCCAGCGGACCAGACCGTGCCGTCGCGGACGTCGCGCAGGAAGAGGTACGACCCCGAGGCGTCGCAGGTGACGTCGGCCGCCCAGCGCGTGACCGCCAGGTCGTGCCACTGGCTGTAGCCAGACCCGGCGGCCGTGAGCATCACGGCGTAGTGGCCGTTCGACAGCACCCGCGTGCGCGGCGTCAGGTGGTGCGGCGTGTCGATCGTACGAGGCAGCATCGGCATGACTTCGTCGGACCACTCCGAGGTACCGCTCTCCGGGATGTTTGCGACGGGGACCGACACCTCACGCGGCGTCCGTTCCTGCAGCAGCAACTCGGTTGCCTTGATGCGCGGCTCCGCGTGGAAGCGCTTGCGCATCACGCCGTCGAGCAACGTGTTGGCGAGCGCCACGATCGTCATGCCCTGGTGGTGCGCCATGTAGGCACGCACGATGGCAAACAGCTCACCGGCTTGCAGGCGTCGCTCGGTGTAGTCCAGCGCCTCGTAGAAGCCATACAGGCCCCGCGCATCGATTTGCTCCAGCCTCGCGAAGTTGCGGACGGCCGCGTGCGGCCTGACCATCGCGGCCAACGCGGTCGCGTAGGGAGCGACGACGGTGTTCTCGCTGAGCCCGCGTTTCAGGCCGAGCCCAGGCACGCCGAAACTCGAGTACTGGTAGGTGCGCTCGAGGTCACGCGCGTTGTAGGCCGACTCCGAGATTCCCCAGGGCACGCCGAGTTTCCTGCCGTACGCCTGCTGACGATCGACCACGAGGTGACTGGTCTGCTCGAGCAGGCTGCCGGCGGGGGCGCGCATGACGAGCGACGGCATCAGGTATTCGAACATCGAGCCAGACCAGGAGACGAGCGCTGCGCCATGACCGACGCGGACCACGGCACGCCCGAGACGGAACCAGTGCCGCGCGGGAACGTCGCCGTTGGCGATCGCGACGAAACTCGCCAGTCGCGCCTCGGACGCGAGCAAGTCGTAGCAGTTCGAGTCGAGGCTGCCCTCGAGCACGCGGTAGCCAATCGAGAGCAGCTTGCGCTCGTGGTCGAAGAGAAAGCCGAAGCCCATCGCAGCGGCCATGCGGCGCGATGTCGCCGCGAGCGCGTCGAGGCGCCGCGACAATGCATCGGCACCCGCCGTCGGCGCAGGCGCGAGGTCGCGCAGGTGACTCTCGATCGTGCGGAGCGTGGCATCGACCCACACGGACGTCTCCGCGCTGCCTTCGTCGCCCCCCTCGCGGGCCAGCGCCAGCCCGTCGCCAATCCCGGCGAGGATCTGCGCAGCGTCCGCGGTCCCGGCTCTCATTTCATCGCAGGCATTGGCCAGCGTGAGCAGGTGCGCGGCCAGGTTGCCGCTGTCCACGGACGAGACGTAGCGCGGCTCGAGTGGCCGCAGGTCCTGCGTGTCGTACCAGTTGAAGAAGTGCCCGTGGCATTGCTCGAGGCGGCTCATGGTCGCGAGCGTCGACTCGAGCCGCTCGACGGCGTCGACGGTGCCGACCCAGCCAAGATCGCGCGCCGAGACGATCGACAGCAGGTACAGGCCCAGGTTGGTGGGTGAAGTGCGGTGAGCCAGCACCGGCCTCGGCTCTTCCTGGAAATTGTCCGGCGGCAGCATGTTGTCCGCGGGCGTCACGAACGTGTCGAAGTAGTGCCAGGCGCGGCGAGCGACCAGGCGCAGCGCATGAGCGTCGACGTCGGACACGGGCTGCAATTCAGCGACGCGCGATGGCTGGCTCACCCAGCACGCCATGAGGGGCGACGACAGCCAGAGCAGCGTGAACGGCACCGCAAACAGCAGGCTGACCTGTCCCGCCGCCGCGAGCCCGAGGACCGCCACGCTGATGGCGAGTGCACCGGCCATCAGGCGGTAGTGACCGGCCACGTCCAGTCGCTTGCTGTTCTGCTCCTGCGCCGTGACCCACTCGAGCAGACTGCGTCGGCTGACGAACAGCCGGTACAGCGTCCGTCCGATTGCATCGCACATCAACCATGCCTGGTGTGCCAGTAACGCGAGCGTCAGCGCCGTCCTGCCCGCAGCCAGCCGGACATCGGCCGCGACCGCCAGCACGTGGCTCCGTAATGCGATGCCGGTGTGACGCGGCAGGAGACCGGCCAGCAAGGGAGGCAGGTTCGGAATCGCGAGCATTGCGACGACGAATGCCGTCCAGAGCGCGGCGTACGGCAGTGGCAGCGTCCACGCGACCACGAGCGCGATCATGCTTGCCGGCGCCATGAGGGATCGGCGCAAGTTGTCGAACATCTTCCATCGACCGAGCATGGTGATGGAACGGCGACGCCGAGCGACGCCGGCCGGGCCGCAACCGAAGACCCATGACAGCAACTGCCAGTCCCCGCGCACCCAGCGGTGGGAACGAGCCGTCGCCGCTGCGTACCGAGCGGGATACTCGTCCACGAGTTCGATATCCGACGCGAGTCCAGCCCGGGCGAAGATTCCCTCGAACAGGTCGTGGCTCAGCAACGCGTTCTCCGGCACACGGCCCGCCAGTGCCGCCTCGAACGCGTCGACATCGTAGATGCCCTTGCCGACGTACGATCCCTCGCCGCACAGGTCCTGGTATACGTCGGACACGGCGGACGCATACGGGTCGATGCCGCCGGCGCCGGAAACGAGGCGCTGGTAGCGCGAGCCGTCGTACCCGAGCGGCAGCGACGACGCGATTCGTGGCTGCAGGATCGCGTAACCCTCGACGACTCGCCCGCTTTGCTCGTCAAGGCGCGGCGCATTCAGGGGATGCCACATCTTGCCGACCAGCCGGCGCACGGTGTCTCGCGGCAACCGTGTGTCGGCATCGAGCGTGACCACGTAGCGCACGCCGGCTGGAACGGTGGGTGGCCTGCCGTCGACGGCCAGGAAGCTCGTGTCGATGGCGCCGCGCAGCAGGCGATTCAGCTCGTGCAGCTTGCCGCGCTTGCGCTCCCAACCCATCCAGACTCCCTGCGCCTCGTTCCACAACCGTCGCCGATGCAGCAGCAGGAAGCGATCGCCCGCCGCGCCGGGACCGTACTTGAGGTTCAGGCAGCGGATGTCCTCGACCGCACGCTCGAGCAGCACCTCGTCCCCTGCGACCCCTTCGCACGCAGCATCGGCCCAGTCCGAGAGCAGTGCGAAGCTGACGTCACCGTCCAGGCTCGCCAGGTGGTGAATCTCCAGGTGTTCGACGTGCTCGGCGATCGCCTCGCGCGTCGTAAGGATGACGGGCATGACCACGAGCGTTCGCAGGTCGGCGGAGATGCCCTCCGCGAGGTCCATTTCCGGCAGGGGCCTGGCGCCGAAGCGGCTCGTGATGCTGATGTTGGCGATGGCCATCGCAGCGTCCAGCGTGAGAACGAGACCCGACATTCCCAGCACGGCGAGTATCAGCACCCCGACGCCACCGCTCAGCAGTACCGACACTGGCCATGCAAGTGCGACAACAGCGAGCAACATGACGCCCGCGATGTAGCCGCGGATTCCCATGCGGGCGATGAGCCGGTTGAGCCCCGCCCGCAGCGACGGCCGATAGTCGAGTCGATCCTCGAATGCCCGGCGTCCCTTTGAGATGAGGTGATATCCCGAATACTGCTCGCGCTGGGAGCGACCCGCGCCGGCGACCTGCATCGCGTGCTCCGCGATCTCCAGTTCGGTGTGCCGCGAACCGCGCGCCAGTTCCTCGATCGCGTGACGACAGCGGTTGCGGGTCGCAAAGTTCGACTGCGCGTAATCGGCATCTGCGCACAGCACCGCGTCGACCAGACTCATCGCTTCGAACAGGTCCGCCCAGTCGACTGCAGAGATGGAGCGCATGCTCGTGATCACGTTGCGGACGGTCACGCTCGATGCGCCCTGGCGCTGGTGTTCGTCGCGGACGACTTCGTCCGCCGTCGTGCCGGCAGTCGCCAGACGCGATTCGAGCCACGTCAATGCGGGAGTCGCTTCTGGATCGTGGTCGCGCAGCCGCTGCAGCAGCTGGACGACGAAGGTCGTCGACAGCTGGGCGCTTTGCAGCTCGTGCAGCACCGTCGACAGCGGCTGCGCTTCCTTTCCGCCAACGCCGAGGAGCCGGTCCGCCACGCGGTCAGCCTGCTGACGGACGACGCGCCGGCTCGCAATCAACTCGGCCCCACGCCGCAGGTTCTCGATGAGCACGATCCGCAAGGTGATTGCGATCGCCCACAGCTCGCCGATCGTCAGTGGCTGCACGCGTTGATAAGCAGCCACGAACTGGCGCAGCAGGTTGGCGTCGAAACGACTGTCCGTGTGCGCGACGAAGGCCCACGCCAGCCCGAGCACGCGCGGATAGCCGGCCAGCGGACCGTCGGCCAGCTTCGGCAGTTGCCGGTAGTAACCGGGTGGCAGGTCGTCGCGGACCTGACGGATCTGCGCTTCGACGACGTGATAGTTGTCGACGAGCCATTCCGCCGCCGGCGTGATGGCTCCGCCCGCGGCGATGGACTTCGCGATGGCACGATGGGCGTCGAGGAGCGCCCTGTGGTTGTTGCGCAGTCGCGCGGTCAGTGGCCGGACCGCGACCGGTCGCGTCGTGACGGTCTGGGCCGCCGCCAGGCTGGCGGCGTGCTGCTCCAGTCGCTCGGCGCTGAATATTTCAGCCCGGATTACCTCCGCGAATTCAAAGGCGGATTCGCGGTCGGAGCCTACGATGTGACTCAGGAGGGACCGCATCAACCCGTCGCATGGGCGATGAAAGCGGCGGGATACCCCGCCCTGCTGTGCTCGGTCGTCAACAGTCCCATGCCCTTCCTCGATGCGGCGGTCAGCCGGCCGGCGGCCGGCTTTTCTCGTCCGGCGTGACAGCAGACAGTAGGAGTCATGGGGCGTTAAGTCTGTGCGTCAGCGTACCGACGGCCGGCGACGGACATCGCCGTACGCTGACAGACGCTTCACGCAGCACCTACAGCCAGTACTGCCAGAGTCGGGAAAACCATTCCTTGAGATACAGGTCGAACGAGCGCTGCCGCCAGTGCTCGAGGGTGATCTGCTCCGAGTGCGTGACGTCGTCAGCGAAAGCCGCACGCATACGGTCGCCAAATTCGGTGCCCAGCACGACCGCGTTGACCTCCTGGTTGTGCAGGAAGCTGCGCCAGTCGAAGTTGGTGGAACCCACCGTGGACCAGACACCGTCGATCACGGCAGTCTTCGAGTGCATGAGCGCATCGCGTCGCTCAAAGATGATCACGCCATCCTGCAGCATCTGATCGTAGTACGACCGCCCGGCGTGAAACACGAGGGCCGAGTCCGTGCGACCGGGCAAGACCAGCCTGACGTCGACACCACGCGCGGCGGCTGCTTTCAGCGCGGCCAGCAGCTGCGGGTCCGGTATGAAATAGGCGTTGGTCAGCCAGACCTCGGTCTCGGCACTGCCGATCGCGGACAGGAGCGTCACGTAGATCAGGCTGAATTCATCGTCGGGTGAGCTGCCGATCGCGCGCACGACCTCCTTGCCCTGCGCCCGCAGCGTTGGAAAGAAGTTCCGCGGTGCCAGGGGCTCGCCCTTCTGCGCGAGCCAGGTGGCCAGGAAGAGCTTCTGGAACTCCGCCACCACCGGCCCTTCGACCTGCAGGTCGGTATCGCGCCAGGGTTGCTCGCCATCCGGGCGTGCTTTCGATGCACGACGGGACGAGCCCCCGGAGTACACGCTGCTGATGTTGATGCCACCGAGAAACACGGTTCGGCCGTCGACGATCAGGAGCTTGCGGTGGTCGCGCTGGTTCAACTCCCAGCCCGCTTTCGCGGTCGCCGGGTTGACGGGATTGAACTGCAGCGTGCGGATGCCACTGTCGCGCAGGCGCTGGAAAAACTCCTCCGGCGTGCCGAGCGTGCCCACGCCGTCGTAGATCAGGTTCACCTGCACGCCTGCGCGCTGCTTGGCGATCAGTGCGTCCGCGAAGCGCCGGCCGACCTCGTCGTCCTCGAGGATGTACGTCTCCATGTTGATGTGGTCACTCGCGGCCGCGATGGCCACGAACATGGCGCGGTACGTATCTGGCCCGTCCTCGAGCAGCCGGACACGATTGCCGCTGACGAGTGGCGCTCCGGTCACGGCTTGCTCGACCGCGAGGTGGCGATCGAAGATTCCCGTGTCGTCGGCGCCGCGCTCGAGTCCGGCGAGGATCTCGCGACTGCGCGAAGCCGGGAGCGGCCCGCGGGGACCTTCGACTTGCGCCGGGGTCGTCGCGGGCGCTGTGTTCGGCGCGACCTGGGGCAGCGCACTGCAGGCCGTGAGCGGCAGCAGCAGCAATGACGCGGCTAGATGCATGAAGCGCATACCGGGGATCGTGATCCGCGGCAGTGCAGGTGTCGGTACGGTTGCGCACATACGACCCACGTTGCGGGCCGCACGCAAACGTGCACGATCAGTGCGCTAGCGAACAGACCGTTTCGCCAGTCGGCGTAGCCTCCAGGGTGTCGACCACGCAAAGCCGTTTCGGGAATTCTCCGTGCGACGGGTGCCGTCGAATGGAGAGACCAGATGAACAAATCATTGCTTACCGGGCTCGTCGTTGGCGGCGTGGCGGTGACGGCAGCCGGTGCCTACGCCGGCTACCAGACTATGGACCAGGGAAGGTCTGCCAAGGTGCTCAACGTCGAGCCGATGTCACGCACCGTCAAGACACCGCGGCAAGTCTGTGCCAGCGAAGTCGTCACGCATCAGGCAGCTGTCAAGGATCCCAAGCGCGTCACGGGCTCCATCATCGGCGCAGTGGCGGGCGGATTGCTTGGCAACCAGATCGGTGACGGCGATGGCCAGACTGTGGCGACCGTGGCAGGTGCTGCAGCCGGTGGTTACGCCGGCAGCAAGGTCCAGAAAAACATGCAGGAAGGCAATACGACCCAGACGGTCGAACAACGCTGCCGCACGGTCTATGACTCAGTCGAGAAGCCCGACGGTTACCAGGTGCGCTACCGCCTTGGTGACCACGAAGGTTCGGTACGGATGGACCATGACCCGGGCAACAGCATCCCGGTCGAGAACGGCGAACTGGTCCTGAACGATGACACGGATCGCCGCTGAACAGCCTGAACGCCACGTGACCTCATGAGGAGATAACAAATGCTATGGACTATCGCAGTCGTATTGGCCGTGCTGTGGTTGCTGGGGCTCGTCAGCTCCTACACCCTGGGCGGATTCATCCACATCCTGCTGGTGCTGGCCATCATCATCGTGCTGATCAACGTGATCCAGGGTCGGCGAGTCTAGCGACGTGATACTGACGCACAGCGTGTGATGCCCCCCATGCACGCGGCGCACCCCGGGTTCGGCAACGAACCCGGTTTTTTTTCGTGGGGCACCGTACAGACCACGGGCCAACTCCCGCGCACGCTCGCCTTTGCGGACGTCCGCAGACGTGATCGAGCAATTCCCCATGAAGACCGCCAGAGGAAAAGCCGCGGCGAGCAACCGGTTGCTGGCACGCCTGCCTGACCTGGACCGGCGACGCCTCCTGGGCAAGTCCATTCCAGTCCAGCTCGGCACGGCCGACGTGCTGTATGAACGAGGCAAGCGCATCCGTGAGGTCTACTTCCCCACCGGCGGATCCGTCTCACTGATCGCGACACTGCATGGACACGACAAGCTCCAGGTGGGACTGGTAGGTGACGAAGGGATGCTGGGCACGTCACTGGTGCTGGGCGTGGCCATCGCGCCGTCTCTCGCGCTCGTGCAGGATTGCGGGACGGCCTGGCAAATCGACGCTGCCTCCTTTCGCGAGGAGCTCGAATGCAGCGTCGCGCTGCGGGACTGCCTGCAGCGCTATGTTCATGTCGTCATGTGCCAGTCTGCGCAGACGGTCGCCTGCACCCGGTTCCACGTCGTCGAGGCACGTCTGGCTCGCTGGCTGCTGATGACTCGCGACCGTGCGCACTCGGACCATTTTCATTCGACCCACGAGTCGCTTGCGTCCATCCTCGGAGTGCGCCGCGCAGGAGTGACCCATGCAGCCGGCTCCCTGCAGCACCAGCAACTGATCCGCTACAGCCGCGGCGACATCACGGTGCTGGACCACTACGGACTCGAGGCCTGCGCCTGTGCCTGTTACGTCGCCAACCAGGACATCTACGCGCGCGTCATGAACTGATCCGCGTGCACGGGGCGCGTGCCACGCTACGCTTGCGTACGATGCCGTACAGAGCCGCGGATCTGACGTATAATGAGACACCGCCAGGCCGTGGATGGCCACCATGACCGACGCAACGGCTACGCAACCCAAGCACCTTCCCGAGCACAACTACCTGCTCGCTGCGCTCACACCCGACGAGCGTGCACGCGTCTTTCCGCACCTGCGCCTCGTCTCGATGCCGCTAGGCAAGGTGCTGTACGAATCCGGCGACGCACTCGAGTACGTCTACTTCCCGACCGATTCGATCGTGTCCCTGCTGTACGTGCTGGAAAGCGGCGCGTCGGCAGAAATCTCGGTCGTCGGCAACGAGGGCCTCATCGGCATCGCGCTGTTCATGGGGGGCGGCACCACACCCAGTCGCGCCATCGTGCAGAGCGCCGGTCACGCCTACCGGCTGCCCGGCCAGTGGCTGAAGGATGAGTTTCACCGCAACGGCGGGCTGCAGGTCCTGTTGCTGCGCTACACGCAGGCGCTGATCACGCAGATGGCGCAGACCGCCGTGTGCAACCGGCACCATTCCGTCGATCAGCAACTCTGTCGCTGGCTGCTGCTGTCATTGGATCGACTGAAATCCAACAAGCTCGTCATGACGCAGGAGCTCATCGCGAACATGCTCGGCGTCCGCCGCGAAGGCGTCACGGATGCCGCCGGCAAGTTGCAGAAGCTCGGCGCCATCAAGTACAGCCGCGGACAGATCACCGTGCTCGACCGGCCGCAGCTCGAACAGCTGTGTTGCGAATGCTATTCGGTCGTCAAGCGCGAAACGGATCGCATCGAAGGACTGGCCTCGATCCACGGCGCCTGACGATGAAAAAGGTAAGCAGATGCTGCATTCAGACCTGACTCGCGGACTCAATGGCCTGGTGCTGACGGCAGCGCTGCTGGTGGCCGCACCCGCCAGCGCAGTCGACACGTACGACGACCTCGTTGGCCTCTTTCGCGAATGGCAGGCATTCGAACGTCCTCCGCTACGCGACGGCGCGCCCGACTACACCGCCCCCACGCTCGCTCGCAAGCACACCGAACTGCGTGTTTACCAGTCGCGGCTGGCCGCGCTCGATCCGGCTGCCTGGCCGAAAGAACAACGCATCGATTACGAACTCGTGCGCGCCCAGATGAACGGCCTCGACTTCGACCTGCGGGTGCTGCAACCGTGGGCCCGCGACCCCGCGTACTACCAGTCGGTCTGGACGGAGATGAGCGACACGCCCGAGCACGAAGGGCCTGCACACCACGGCCTGGTCGAGCTCTGGACGTATTCGTTTCCCTTGTCGCGCAGCGATGAGCAGAAGCTGGCCCGCGAACTGCGGGTCGTGCCGCCGTTGCTTGCGCAGGCGCGTGGCAACCTGACCGGCAACGCCCGCGACCTCTGGCTGACGGGCATCGGCACGATGCAGGGACAGGTCGATAGCCTGGATGACCTCGCCGGCAAGACCCCGTCGTCGGGAGCCGAACTTCGACGGTCGATCGCGGACGCGAGGAAAGCCAGCGTCGAATTCGTGGCCTGGCTGCAGGCACAGGCGCCGTCGAAGACCGGCCCGTCAGGCGTGGGCAAGGCGGCCTATGACTGGAACCTGCGGCACGTGCACCTGGTCCCGCTCACGTGGGATCAGGAAGTGATGCTGCTGCAGCGCGAGCTGGCCCGGGCGCATGCGTCCCTGCGTTTCGAGGAGCAGCGCAATCGCGGACTGCCGCAGCTCACGGCGGCATCGAGTCCGCAGGAATGGGACCAGCGCGCCAATGCGGCCGTGACCAGGTACCTGGCGTGGCTGAAGTCGAAGGACATCCTGGGCGTCGACGACTACCTCGACCCGGCGTTGCGCGAGCGCATCGGTCCGTATGCTCCGCCCGAGACACGCAACTTCTTCGGCATCGCGAGTCATTACGAGCCGATCACGCTGTTCGCACATTTCCAGCACTGGTTCGATCATGCCTGGCTCAAGCACGCGCCTAACCCGAGCGTGATCCGTCGCGAGGCCTGGCTGAACAACGTGTGGGATTCGCGCGCCGAGGGCACAGCGACGGCGATGGAGGAAATCATCCTGCACGCCGGCTACTACGACGACAATCCGCGCGCACGGGAGATCGTGTGGATCATGCTCGCGCAGCGCTGCGCCCGCGGACTCGCCTCGCTCTACGCGCAGGCGAACCTGTTCGACCTGCAGCAGGCGAAGGCATTCCAGGTGGAGTGGACGCCACGCGGTTGGATGCGACCCGACCTCGACCTGCTGGGTTTCGAGCAGCAGCTCTACCTGCGGCAGCCGGGTTATGGCACGAGCTACGTGACCGGCAAGTACCTGCTGGACGAACTCATCAAGGACCGTTCGCACCAGCTGGGCGATGCATTCACGCTGCGCGGTTTCTTCGACGAGTTCAACGCCGCCGGGATGATGCCGGTCTCGCTGATCCACTGGCAGTTGACCGGCGATGCAAGCCGGGTGCCGGCGCCACCCGCCTCCGACTGATTCCGGACCCGGGCAGCTGCTTCAGGCAATCTCGACGAACACGCGCAGCGCGACGCCGCGGTCGCGCCACACCTTTTCCGCATCCGCGAAAATCGACCGGGCCGTATCGAACGACTCGGGCGAGGTGGCCTGCAGTTCGCCGGCGTGGCGCAGCACGATCACGCAACCGCGTGCCCGGCGCGCACTCGCGAGGTCGATGAGGCAGTCGAAGAACGCGTCCCAGTTCTGGCCGAACCAGCTTGGAAACCGCAACACGTCGGCGCACCGCTCGAGCAGTTGCGTCTTGTCCACGCACCCCCTGAGATCGACGACGTAGCACGGCCAGTCGAGCGACGACGCGAGCAATTCGATGCCGCGCACGGTGTCGTCGCTCAGAACGACGTCTCGCATGAGTTCGGTCATGGGTGCGGCACCTCGATCCGGCGAAAGCTGCGGTAGTGATCGTCCGTGTAATAGAACTCGACCGGCGGGTTGCCCCCGCTCACGATCCGGCGAGCGCCACGATCGGACGATCCCGGCGTCCGTACCGTGTACTCGCGATAGTAGCCGCGGGGCTGCGCAGGCAGTCGTCCTTCGCGATTCTGGAAGTGCGAGCCGTCACGGTCGTAGGGAAACGGTCCGCCGGCTTCGATGAGCCGCAAGGTCTGCCGCGCCTCGGCCGGAAGTCCGGCGCTGTCGGGCTGTGGGGCGGCGGAGCCCCAGTCCGACGCTACCTGCGGTTCAGTGATCGACCCGCGCGGGGTCTCGCGCGACAACCAGCCGCTGGCTGCCGCCACAGCGAGGCCGGCCAACAGGGCGATGCGAATCCAGCGCATGGTACGAAACTGCCGCTTCCTGCATTTGGAGTGCGCAGATTACCCTGCCGTCCGCTGCGTCGAAAGCGCTGCCTGGCAGCCGCGCGCCGGCGCGACTGACTCCCGCATCACTTGCGCATCAGGGTACTTTTGCCGAACAGCGACCCGATGAGGTCCACGGCAACCTCGGCCGTGCGATTGCGGATGTCGAAAGCGGGATTGAGCTCGACGACGTCGAGCGAGGCAAGCCGGCCCGTGTCGGCCACCATTTCCATGCAGAGCTGCGCCTCACGGTAGGTCGGCCCACCGGAAACCGTCGTGCCGACGCCGGGCGCGATGTCGGGATCAAGAAAGTCGACGTCGAGACTGACGTGGACGTGGGTGTCGTCGTCGACGCCGAGCAGGGCCTGCTCCAGCGTGTACCGCATCCCCATCTCGTCGATGTAACGCATGTCGAAGACTTCGATGCCCACCTCGTGCACGAAACGCTTCTCGCCGGCGTCGACGCTGCGGATGCCGATCTGTCGCAGCTGCGCAGGATCGATCGCAGGGACCTGGCCGCCGATCGACACGAGTTCCGCCGGGCCGTGACCGCACAGGCAGGCGACTGGCATGCCGTGCACATTGCCGCTTGGCGTGAGGACGTGCGTATTGAAATCAGCGTGCGCATCGAACCAGAGCACGCGCAGCTTGCGCCCGGTGTCGCGGCAGTGCTTCGCGGCGGCGCTGATCGAGCCGATCGCAAGACTGTGATCGCCGCCGAGCAGCATCGGCAGTCGCCCCGCGGCGAGCTCTTCGAGCACGGCTGCGTGCACGAGTCGATTCCACTCGGCCACCTCTGGCAGGTGACGGTAGCCACGGATCGGCGGTTGCCAGGGATTCGGCGGACCGCCCAGGTTGCCGCGGTCGATCACTGCGAGCCCCTGCGCTTCGAGCACAGCCTGCAGCTGCGCAACGCGCAGCGCCTCCGGGCCCATCGAGGCGCCGCGCGCACCCGCGCCGACGTCGGTGGGCGCGCCGATCAGCGTGATGATGCCGGTCATCGCCGCACCTCAAGCCGTCTTGCGCTTGCGCGGCCGTGCGGCCTTGCAGCCAGCCAGAGTCCCGCCGAACAGGTCCTTCGGGTCGTCGAGGACCGGCACCAGGTCGAGATCACGACGGCCGAGCCGCTGCTGCGAGATGAGGGCGTGCAGGAACCGCAACGCCGAGTAGTCTTCCAGCGCGAAGCCGACGGAATCGAACAGCGTGATGTCGCTCGCCGAACGTCGCGCCACCGCTTCGCCGCGCAGCACCTGCGCGAGCTCGATCACGGGATAGTCCGCGGGCATCTGCTGGATTTCACCCTCGATCCGCGATTGCGGCTCGAACTCGACCACGACCCGCAGGTCCGGCAGCCGCAGGATGTCCGCATGCAACTCCGTCTTGCCCGGACAGTCGCCACCGACGCCGTTGATGTGCATGCCGGGCGCGATCATCGGCGGCGTCAGGATGACCGCGTTGCGTTTGTCCGCCGTGACGGTGGTGACGATGTCGGCGCCCTTGCAGGCCTCGGCCGCAGAATGCGTCCGTACCACTCGCAGGTCTGCCAGCTCCGGCATCGCGGCGAGGTTACGCACGAGCTTGGCCGTGGCCTGCGGGTCCACGTCGTAGACGCGCAGTTCGCGGATACCGCACAGGCGATGGAACGCGATGGCCTGGAACTCGCTCTGCGCACCATTACCGATCAAGGCCATCACGCGGCTGTCGGGACGGGCCAGTTGTTGTGCGGCCAGTGCCGACGTCGCGGCCGTCCGCAATGCAGTCGTCACCGTGAGTTCCGACAGCAGCAACGGATAACCCGTGTCGACGTCGGCGAGCACGCCGAACGCGGTCACGGTCAGCAGGCCCGCGGCGGTGTTCTTGGGATGGCCGTTGACGTACTTGAAGGAGTACAGCTTGCCGTCGGTCGCCGGCATCAGCTCGATGACGCCGACGGGCGAATGGCTCGCGAGTCGCGGCGCCTTTTCGAACTCCGGCCAGCGCCGGTAATCCGCCTCGATTTCGCCCGCCAGCCGGGCCATGAATTCCGCCGGTCCAAGCGCGTTCACGATGCGCTCGATGTCACTGACGCCGATGTAATCGACCATGGTCGTGCCCCTGTCCGGGCCGCCTGAGAACAAGGAATCACGGGCCCGATGCAGCATCATCAGGCCCGCGTGAGCCAACAGGAAGCCAGCAGACCAATCGATCTGGTCTATAATTCGATCGAATCGCCCGGCAATTTGAACGATTCGTCAGAAAAGCGAGTACCGCATGGACGACCTCGACCGCCAACTCATCGGCCTCCTGCGTGGCAACGCCCGCCTGCCCGCAGCGACCATTGCGCGCACCCTCCGCGTGGCCCGCGGCACCGTGCAGAACCGCATCGCCCGGCTCGAGCAGGAAGGCGTGATTGCGGGCTACACCGTCCGCCTGGCAGCACCGGACGGTGACCGCCGCATCACGGCGCTGATGCTGATCGCGGTCGAGGGCAACAACGTCGAGAAAGTGCTGCGCTCGCTGCGGGGTGACGCGTCGGTGTCGACGCTGCACACGACGAACGGGCGCTGGGACATCATCGCCGAGTTGCGCGCCGACACGCTCGAGGAGTTCGACCGCGTGCTGAGCCGCATCCGCCGCATCGAAGGCGTGGCCAACTCCGAAACCAACCTGCTGCTCTCGACGCACAAGTACTGACCACGCGCGGCTGTATCATGCGGCCCCGTGCTGCGCGCGCGGACGACCCAGGAGGACTCATGTACGAGATCTACATCGGCAACAAGAACTATTCCTCGTGGTCGCTGCGACCATGGGTCCTGCTGCGTGCCCGTGGCATTCCGTTCGCCGAACACCTCAAGCCGTTTGCACGCGGCTCGAACTTCGAAGCGTTCCGTGCCTTCTCGCCCTCGGGCAAGGTGCCCTGCCTGCGCGATGGCGCCACCGTGGTGTGGGACTCCCTGGGCATCAGCGAGTTTCTCGCCGAGCGCCACCCGGGCCTCTGGCCAGCCGACGCCGCGGCACGCACCTGGGCGCGCTGCGCGGCAGCCGAAATGCACTCGGGCTTTGCCACGCTGCGCAACATCTGCACGATGAACATCGGCCTGCGCGTCAAGCTGCACGCACAACCGCCCGCGCTCGTCGCGGACATCCGCCGCATCGACGAACTGTGGAACGAAGGCCTGTCGCGCTTCGGCGGGCCGTTCCTCGCCGGCCCCGAGTTCACGGTAGTCGACGCGTTCTACTGCCCGGTGGCTTACCGCGTGCGCACCTACGGCATCGACATAACGGGCAAGGCCGCGCAGTACGTGCAGCGGTTGCTGGACCTGCCCGCCATGCGCGAGTGGGAGCAGGCAGCACTCGCCGAAACCTGGCGTGAACCCGACCACGAGGCGGAGGCGCTGCAGGTCGGCGTCGTCACGGCCGACTATCGCGTGCCGGCCGCTGCGCCATGAGCGAGCGCATCGACGCGCTCGAATTCAAGGTGGCGCACCTCGAGCGGGCGCTGCAGGAGTTGAGCGACGTCGTCTATCGGCAGCAGCGCGAGGTCGACTCGCTGCGCGACCGCAACCAGCAACTGCACGAACAGCTGCAGCAACTCGAGGAACGGGGCGGCGACCCGAACGGGGTCGAGATTCCGCCGCACTACTGACGTGGCGACGCATCCACTGAGCGGAGCCAGGGCCGGCTGGGTCGCCTACGCCGTCATGCTCACGTTCGGCGTGCTCGCGGGCGAGGCCGCGAATCTCTCTCGCGGCGGCGAGGTCACCGCGCTGACGCTCGGCAACTGGACGCTCAGCGCTGCACTCCTCACGGCGCTCTGGGGCTACGCGCTGCAACGACGCATCGGCAATGAACGCTACTGGCGCGCCGTCTTCTGGCTGGTGCTGTTCGCCAACTCCGTCATGCTCATCCCGGTGCTGCTGGGCGACCGTGCCGTTGCGCTGTTCACCGCAGCGCTGACGTTGCTGATCGTTCCTGCGTACCTGGCCGCGTACCTCTACGCGTATCGGAGCCCCGACCTCTGGAAGATTGGGGGTGGGTCGGGCCCGAAGTCCGTCTTGCAGGTGGGATGACGACGGAACGGCGCCAGGGCGACTTCGTTCAGCCGCCCTGGCCCTGAGCAACGACCAGAGAGAGTCGTCAGGCCTTCGCGGCGTCCTTCAGCTTCTTCATCGGACGCACCTTGACCTTCATGGTCGCGGGCTTCGCCTTGAAGATGGTTTCTTCACCCGTGAACGGGTTGATGCCCTTGCGCGCTTTCTTTGCAGGCACGCTGGTGACCGTGATCTTCAACAGTCCCGGCAGCATGAAGGTGCGCGGACCCTTCTTGCTGATCGAGACACGGATCGTGTCTTCGAGGGCAGCGAGCAAGGCGCGCGCGTCTTTCGCGGCGACCTGCGCGGCGTCGGCGAGGTGAGCGACCAGTGCGGACTTGGTCAGCACCGTCTTGATCGACTGCGGGGCCTTCGGGGTCGACTTGCGGGCGGGCTTGCGGGCAGCCTTGCTGGCGGACTTCTTCACGGACTTCTTCGCTTTGGCCATCGGGATCGTTGAACCTCTGTGGGAGTGGGTGGGTGATCGGGCGAACGGACTATGCCGTGCGTGGTGCGCACGGTAGGCCAATGGCGTGCGGAAGCCAAGGGGTGCGGTGACGTGCGAACGGACGGTCGACCCCGAGTGATGCCGTTCATGGCGCGAAGCGCTCGTCCATGAACTGGCGCAGATCACGGAAGCCACGCAGGCCCGCCACCTTGCCACGCAGCATCGCAGTGAAGTCCGGAACATCTGCAAGCACGGCAGCTGTCGCAAGAGGTATGGCACCGCGCTCCGGTGTTTGAGCGGGGACTGGTTCTAACCTGACGAGGACGGTCGCTGCTTTGCAACTCGCGCGACTGAGTGTCGCGTCCCGATCGCGCCAGCGCGCGCGAGTCTGGCGAACCGCTGGATGGTCCAGCCGATGGGTACGGTCAGGACGTCAGGCTTTCGACCTGTTGCAGCAGGTAGAGCACGATCGAGCCCAGCATCACGATAGCAACCATGTCCATGACGATCTTCCGTTAGCGCCTGGTTGGCGTGCGCAGAGTATGGGACCGTATTGTTGCAGTGCAACAGCGCTGCGATGAATCGTGCGGTCGGTCACAGGAACACGCCGGACGACACATCGTGGTCGTCGAACGGGATCGCTGCGACGGCGGCGTTTGAGTTTCCAGGCCGCGGGCACTACCTTCAAACACGGCGTCTTCTGAATAGAGGCAAGACCGGACTTCCGTATGCAGACACCGTCTGACATTGCAGTCATTCCGCGCGACATCCACTTTCGCACCGAGTCCGCGCGTGGAACTGCGTGGCTGGGTGGTGATCCGGTGGCGACGGCGGTGTTCAACGCGCTGTCACTCACTTTTCCCGACGGCGAGCGGCTGTTCATCGATTCGGTTCGCGCCTTTCGGAGTCGGCTGCAGGGCAAGCTCGCGGAGGATGCGCGGGCGTTCATCGCCCAGGAAGCGATTCACTCGCGCGAGCACGCGAGCCTGAACGCGCACCTCGATCGCAGCCACTACCCGGTCGAACGGATAGAGGGCTCGGTGCGTCGCCGCCTGGCATTCCTGCGCGGGCTTGGGCCGATGCGGATGCTGGGCGTGACTATTGCGCTCGAGCATTTCACGGCCATGCTCGCGGACATGTTCGACTCCGATCCGCAGCTCTGGGACGGCACGCCGGAGGAGATTCTCAGACTGTGGCGCTGGCACGCAATGGAGGAGACCGAACACAAGGCGGTGGCCTTCGACGTGTTCAACGACGTGACGAAGAACTGGACGCCGCGCCGGCGCGACCGCTTCCGCGCGCGCGTGATGGTGCTGGTAAGCGTGCATTTCACGCTTGATGTCATCCGCTTCGCCGCGGCACTGCTCGAAGCGGACGGTGCGGGGCGCTGGCGGGCGCGCTGGCAGGTGACGCGGTTCCTGTTCGGTGAGCCGGGGATCTTCCGCAAGCTTGGGCCCCGCTATCGCGCCTGGTATCGCCCGGGGTTCCATCCCTGGGATTACGACAACCGGGCCAAGCTGAGAGAGTGGCGGCAGCAGTTTGGCTGAGCCATAGCGCTCAGTTCGGTAGCTTGACGTCGAACTTGATCGCACCGAGTTGCTCGGGGGCCATCCCATGCATACGCAGGAACGGTAGCACGGCGATGGGCAGACCGATCAACAGTGCGATGGTCGCAAGCTGCTGGAACTGGCGTGGCCAATCGAACGTGCTGGTGACGTACTCGACGCCCTGCGCCAGTCCCTGATCCCCCGCGGCATAGGCAACGCCCCACTGGACCAACTTGCGGCGGCGCAATCGGTCCCAGGTGCTCTCCCCTTCGGTTGCGTCGGTCACTTTGATGGACCTCCAAGGTCGAGCGGTGCGTCCTTCGGGCGCTTTGCGATCTCGGCGCGCTGGCGCGCCATGTCGCGTTCGATGTCGGCGAACACGGCCTTGAATTCGGGTTCGTCCCGAATCGAGGCTAAGGTCGGGTCGAAGTCGCGGTAGTAGCGCCAGTATGGGCCGCGCCAGCCCGCCATCTCAGCTTCGCGTAGCGCGGCGAGCGCTTTGGCTTTGTCGCCGCGCAGCGCGTGGATCTCCACGTCCGAAATTCCGAAGCCCGCCAGGCCGAGACGCGGAATCGTCCGGATGAACTGTTCGGCGCGATCAAGAAGCGCGCTTGCAGTGGCGCGATCCCCAGCCGCCTGCAGAACGGGCGCGACGTCGATTGCTGCTTGCCAACTCGAGCCATCGATCGTCGGTGGCGTCGAGCCGAGCAGTGCCGGATAGGCCTTTGCGTAGCGGAGTCGCGCCGCTTGATGGTCGCCCTGCTTCAGGTCGGCGTCGCGCAGCCACCGCAGCACATCGTCTATATCAACTGCCCACGATTCGAGCGCCAGGAGCCGCTGCGCATCTTTCAGCGCGGCGTTCCACTCACCCGCGTTCATGTGCATTTCGGCGGACACCATCAATACAGCCCCATGGTCCGGCCAGCGCTTGCGGGCGGCCTCGATGACTCGAGTCGCTTCGACGTCGTCGCCCAGGTCGAGGTGAAGGCGGGCGAGATAGAATTCAAGAATCGGGTTGTCTGGGTCCAGCGCAGCAGCTTTCTGAAGCAGCGGCACCGCGTCGGCAAATCGATTGCGCGCGTAGGCGTCAAGGACGCCCAGCTGCCGGTACGGCATGGGCATCTCGGGATCGATTTCGTTGGCCCTGCGCAGGCGGTCCGCGGCCTCGTCGAAACGCCCGACCGACATCAGCGCCCGGCCCACATCCGTATTGACGATGGCCGACAGTGGATCGAGTTCGACGGCCTTCTCCGCCGCCGCCAGCGCTTCGTCACGGCGACCGAGACCTCCGGTGTTCCTGCTGAACCGCTGGTAGGCGGCGGCATAGTTCGGGTTCAGTGCGATCGCGCGACGGTACAGGGGATCGGCACGATCGTTCTGGTTCCGAAAGCTACGGATGAGCGCAGACGCCGCCCACGCCTCGGCCAGGTTCGGGTCGAGCTCCAGGGCCGTTGCGACGGCTGCGTCGGCCCTGGCGAGGGTGACGTCGGGTTGCGCACCCGCATGCTCGATCTGCAAGGTCAGCGAGTCCGACAGGCCCGCGTAGGCCCGCGCGAACCTCGGATCGAGGTCGATCGCCCGCTGGAAGAATTGCTCTGCATCGGCAAGGGTGTCGGCGGTGCGCCGCGCCATGCGCTGCCGGCCGAGCTGGAACGCCTCCCAGGCTGCGAGGTTCCGCGTCGGAACGATGTTGACTCGCGCTTTCTCCGCGGCGGTCAGCGTGGTCTCGAGCGCGGCGGCGATCGAGGTGGCGACTCCACTCTGGATCGCGAAGATGTTGGCTGCCGTCAGTTCGCGATCGTAGGACTCAGCCCACAAGTGCGCGTCGCTCGCCGTATCGATCAGCTGGGCCGTCACCCGGACACGGTCGCCGGCGCGCTGCACGCTGCCTTCAAGGACTCGCGTCACACCGAGCTTCTCGCCGATCTCTTTCGTCGAGAGTTTCGTGTCGCGAAACTGCTCGACGGACGTGCGCGCGATGACCTTCATCGCGCCGATCTTGGTGAGCTGCGTCAGGATGTCGTCGTGGATGCCGTCGACGAAGAAAGCGTCCTTGTGCTCGTCACTGCGGTTCTCGAACGGCAGCACAGCGATCGAGGGGCGAGTGTCGGCAGCGGCGGTGTTCGCCGTCAGGGCAGCTGCAGGACTCGCTGCCGTCGCGGCGGTCTGGGTTTGGGCACTGCGGTGGCCGTAGAGCCAGAGTGCACCGCCGCCGAGTAGCAGCAGCAGTGCGATGATCGCGAGTTCGATGCGGCGGATGCGCTGCTCGCCGCGATCGCCGTGGTACCAGGCGAGCACCAGAACGACCGGCAGGCCGACCAGGAGTGCGAACGTCGAAAGCTTCAGTACGCGAGTCGGCCATTCGAAGGCCTCGGCGAGAAACTGTACGCCCTGCAGCAGTCCCCACGCGCCCGCGGCATAGGCAAGGCCCCACTGCACCACCTTGCGGCGGCGCAGCCGGGTCCAGATGCCATCCCCATCGGTCGCGTCGGTCACGCGCTCCTCCCTTTGGCGTGCTACGCGCCTATGCGTTCCTCAGCAACGTCCCGACTTCGAGCAGCCCCGGCCGCTCGACGATCGCGTTCTGGCCGAACTTCACGCCGTGCAGGGCGCCATCCCAACGATACGTCTTCAACGTACGCAGGGGTTCGTCGCCCTGCAGCACAGCCGTGGCCTGGTCCGTCGTCGTGATGACGCAGCGGGTGCAGGGTTTCACGATCCGCAGCCGCATCTGCTCGCTTTCGAGCCCACTGATCGCGTCCTCGGCGTAAGGCGCACAGCCGTCCAGGTAGACGTTCGGCCGGAAGCGATCGACGGGCAGCGGTGACGGCAGGCGCGCATTAAGGTGATCGAGCGAGGCGCGCGAAAGCACCAGCACCGGGTAGCCGTCGGCAAACGCGCTCGTGCCAGCGAGCCCCTGTGACCACGCGGGATCCGTGGGTCGCGAGCGAGCGTCGTCGAAACGCACGAGCCGTACGTCGCGATGCAGGTGCGAACCGAACCAGTCCGCGGCGGCCTGGCCTTCGTCGACGGCCAGCACGTGATCGCGCCAGATGGTGACCTCGACGGACACACTGCACGCAGCTCGCTGCAGCGGCACGGCCAGCGTGGGCAGGCCCGGCGCAGAGAGTTCAAGGTGATCGTCGTGCAGTGCCGTGCCGACCAGCGCCAGCCGCGGTGCTTCGCGCTGCGTCAGGAAACGGCCGTCGCGCGACACCACCATCCACTCGCGATCGTACTGCAGCCCGCGCGGCGTCAACCGCGCCTGCAGCAGCGCAATGCCGCGACAGGACTTGACGGGATAAACAAAGAGCGAGGCGATCGTGATCACGCTGGCTAGGATAACGCAGCGGCGAGGAGATTCACCTCGTGGATCGCGGCGCCCGGGGACGAGCGAAGCCGCGAAGATCCCTGGTGTCAGCTGGCGAGCTGCAACGGCGCCGGGCGTCCGACCTGGTAGCCCTGGACGAAGTCGACGCCCATGCGGCGTGCCGAATCGAGCGCGCTCAGGTCCTCGACCTGCTCGGCAATCACCTTGAAATTGAGCGATCGCGCGAGCTTGACCATGGCCGTCACCATCGCCTGGTTCACGTTGTCGGAGGCCAGGTTGCGGATGAACGAGCCGTCGATCTTCAGGTAGTCGAGCGACAGGTGCTTCAGGTTCGCGAACGAGCTCAGGCCGCGGCCGAAGTCGTCGAGCGCGAACTGGCATCCCATGCCATGCAGCACGCCGATGAAGCGGCGCGCGTGCTCGATGTTGGTGATCACCGAGTTTTCGGTGACTTCGAAGCAGATGCGGTTCGGCGCGATGCCGGTGCGATCGAGGCACTCGACCACGAATTCGAGGAACGCACCGTCGCCGAGCGTCTGCCCGGACAGGTTGATGCAGAGACTGCGGTCGGACGCGAGACGGATGGCCCCGCGCGCCAGCAGGGTGAGCGAGGTCTGCACGACCCACCGGTCCACGTGCGGCATCAGCCGATAGCGTTCGGCCGCGCGCATGAATTCGGCCGGGGCAATCGACACCCCCTTGTCGTCCTTGAGCCGCAACAGGATCTCGAGACCGGGACCGCCTGCCGGCGCATCCACCGAGGCATGCATGATCGGCTGCGCGTGCAATTCGAAGCGGTCGTCCTTGAGCGCCGACTGCAGCAGCTGCAGCCACAGGATCTCGCCGCGCTGGCGGGCATCGGCTTCGTCGCGCGCCGAATACACATGGACGTGCCCGCCCTGGTTCTTCGCGACGTAGCAGGACGAATCCGCGGCGTGCAGCAGGTCCTCGATGGAGGTGCTCTCGACCGTCATTTCGACCAGGCCCACGCTGACACCGATGCCGAAGATCTTGTCCTTCCAGACGAAGCGGTGATCGTTGACCGCGCGCACGACGTCGTCGGCAATCTGCCGGGCCTTCTCCAGCGGGCAGCCCGCAAGCAGGATGGCGAACTCGTCGCCACCGAGGCGGCCGACGGTGTCCGAATCGCGGACCGCGTCCTTGATGAGGGCGGCGACCTCCCGCAACATGCTGTCGCCCGCGACGTGGCCGCATTCGTCGTTGACGGCCTTGAAGCGATCGAGGTCGAGATAGCACAGCACGTGCCGCGCGCCACCCCGCGTCGCTTCCAGCGCTTCCTCGAGCCGGCGCTCGAACTCGCGACGGTTCACCAGCCCGGTGAGGGCATCGTGGCTCGCCTGGTACGTCATCGCCCGCGTGAGGCCGCGCAAGTCGCTCACGTCACGCAGCGCGATGACGGCACCGTCGATGCGGCCATTCGCGTCGCGCATGGGCGACACCGTCAATTCGATCGAGCGCTCGCCGTCGCTTGCGGCCGCGACGAGCATGCCGCGGCGACCGAGGCTGACGCGCGTTCCCGTCGTCAGGCACTGCCGGACGGGATCACTGGCCGCCTTGCGGTCGCCTTCTTCCACCAGCTCGATGACGTCGCCGAGCGTGCGGCCGAGGATTTCGCTGGCCGGTTTTCCCATCAGCTGTTCGCCGGCCGAGTTGATGTAGACGATGCGGCCGTCGACATCGGTCGTGAGCACGCTCTCGGCGAGTGAATCCAGGGCTTCCCACGCGCTGCCGTGGCTGCGCGAGCTGCCCGTTTCGGCGGGGGCGCGCGGCGTCATCTCGACGCCCGTCACGATCACGGCAGGGCGGCGATCCAGCATCGTGCGCGAGAAGCTGAGCTCGAGTCGGTGCGGCTTGCCCGCGGTATCCGGCTGCAGTTCGACTTCGAGCCGCGCAGGCGCGGCTTCGCCCGCCGCATGGCGGCGCAGGTACTCGGTGACGAGTTCGGCGTAGTCGGGGTGGACGAGGTCGGCCAGGCGGCGCCCGAAGAGCTTGCCGGGATTCACCACACCCGCGAGTTCGGCGAAGCGCGCGTTTGCCAGCTGGATGCCGTCACGCTCGACCAGCATCGCTTCGGTCATCGTCTCGAGCAGCCGTCGGTAGACGGACTCCCGCTCTTCGCGCGTCGAGCTCTCGACCTGCAGTCGTTCGATCAGGCGGTCGACGCCACCGGCGATCTCGCCAGCGCTGCCCTCGCCGGCATGGGGCGTGAGGCGCTCTGCCAGGTCGCCGCTATCGGCCACGGCCTGCACCCGCTCGCCGAGTTCGCGCAAGCGATGGATCTCGCGCAAACGCTGCAGCAGCGCCACGGCCAGCATGGCCGCTATGGCACCCAGCAGGATCAGCGCGAACATCACGGTGTCATTCTCCGGGCTGGCCATGTCCCTGTCGGCCGCGGACACCCGCGTTCGAGCAGGGTGTTGTCGTTGTTTTCATGCATGCCCCAGGCTTGCGACCGCAGCATATAGGAACGTGTCGCGCGCACTCCCTGGATTCACCATAATCCGCAGGCAGTTTGGCTTGTCGCGCCGGTGCCGAGACCTTAACCTTCGCGCCGGCTGCGCTGCCGCATTCTCGTTCCCTTCGCCCTGGAATCACCCGCATGTTCGATGTCCAATTCGCCCGTCGCCAGATGATCGAGCAGCAGGTCCGTGCCTGGGACGTCCTGGACCTCAAGGTGCTCGATGTCCTGAGCCAGGTGCCGCGCGAGGAGTACGTCCCGCCGGCCTATCGCGAGATCGCGTTCGCCGACACCTGCGTGCCCCTGGCGCATGGCCAGTGCATGCTGCCCCCGAAGGTGGAAGGTCGCATCCTGCAGTCGCTCGAAATCCAGCCGCACGAGCACGCGCTCGAAGTGGGTACCGGCACCGGCTTCTTCGCGGCCTGCATCGGGCAGCTCGCCCGCAGTGTGCGCACCATCGACCTGTTTCCGGACTTCGTCGCCGGCGCCAGTGCGACGTTGGCACGCACTGGCATCCACAACGTCGTCGCCGCGACAGCCGACGCAATGCAGCTCGCTGAACGCGACGCGTACGACGTCATCGCCCTGACCGGCTCGCTGCCGGTCTACGATGCGCGATTCGAGCGCGCCCTCCGGGTGGGCGGCAGGCTGTTCGCCTGCGTCGGCGACGGGCCGATGCTCGAGGCGGTCCGCGTGACTCGCACGGGGCCGTCGGACTGGTCGCGAGAGAGCCTGTTCGAGATGGGGATGCCCGCCCTGCTGCACGCGCCAGAGCCACCCAGATTCATTTTTTGATCCTGCAGGGCTGGGGGGGCTAGCCAATCGGCCTGCAGGTGATATAGTCTAGTACAACACTAGTTGACCAATTGCGCGGCCTCGGCTGCCACGGTGTACCCATGACGACGAAATCCTTTTTTCTCGCTTGCAGCGTCGCTGCCGCCCTGCTGGGTACGGCCCCGGTCCGCGCCGAGAACCTGATCGAGGTCTACCTGGACGCGGTCCGCAGCGACCCGCTGGTGCGCGAAGCGGAGGCCCGGCGCTCCGCGGCGCTCGAGGTCAAGCCGCAGGCGCGCGCCCTGCTGCTGCCGCAGGTCAACCTCGGCGGCCAGGTCTACACGGCCAATTCCGATGGCGAGTCGACCTTTCCGCAAGTGAGCCAGACGACGGGCAACATCGTCACGGTCGGTAACAAGAGTTCGACCGACGTCAGCCAGTACTGGGACTACCGTGCCGAACTGACCCAGACCGTCTTCCGCTGGGACCAGTGGCAGGAACTGAAACGCGCCGATTCGCAGGTGGCGGTGGCCGAGGCGACGTATCGCGCGGCGCAACAGGACTTGCTCGTGCGCGTCTCGCGGGCCTATTTCGACGTGCTGGCCGCCGAGGACACGCTCGGCGCCGCGCAGGCGACGCTCGATGCGTTCAGCCGGCAGCTGGAGCAGGCCGAAAAACGTTTCGAAGTCGGCCTGATCGCCGTCACCGACGTGCAGGAATCGCGCGCTGCACACGACAGCGCGACGGCAGGCGTCATTGCCGCCAAGCGCACGCTCGCGACCGCGCAGGAAGCCCTGCGCGAACTCACCGACAAGGACTACCAGGCGCTGGTGAAGCCGGCTGAGCAGATGCCGCTCAACAAGCCGGACCCGCAGGACGAGCAGGCGTGGGTCGACCTTGCGCTTGCCAACAACCTCAACGTGATCGCCGCGCGCCTGAATTCGGAAGTGGCGAGCGCCAACGCCAAGATCGCGCAGAGCGGCCACCTGCCCACGGTCGATCTCTTCGCGCAGTACAACGAGAGCAATCGCGACGCAACGCAGACCAACCAGTCGTTCGATCCGTCGGGTACCCTCGGCGCGGGCGACCCTGTGGGCGGCTCGGCCGACTCGAGCCAGACCAGCGACGTGATCGGCCTGCGCTTGAATATCCCGATCTTCAGCGGCGGCGGGACGCAATCGCGCGTGCGCGAGCAAGTACACCTGCACCGCGCGGCTCGCGAGAAACTCGAGGGCACCATGCGTTCGGCCGAGCGCGAGACCCGCGATGCCTACCTCGGCGTGCTGGCCGAGAAGGCGCGCGTGCAGGCGCTGAGCCAGGCCGTGAAGTCGAGCCAGACCGCGCTCGAGGCGACGGAGGCCGGCTTCGAGGTCGGCACGCGCACGACGGTCGACGTGCTCGATGCGCGTCGCCGCCTGTTCGAAGCCCAGCGCGATTACGCCCGCAGCCGCTACGACTACCTGATCAACATCGTGCGCCTGGAATCAGCCACCGGTGGCCTGCAGCAGGACGACCTCGACGCGATCAACGGCTTCCTGACGCAGCCGACTACGCTGCCGGTCGTCAGGCCGAAGTCCTGAGCAGCGGCTCGATCATGGCGACCAGGCGGTCGACCGCTCCACGGTTGGCCGCCACGGCCTCGCACCCGAGGGCACCCGTTGCCCGCGCCCGCTCCGGATCGCTGATCCACTCGATCAGGCGGTAACCCAGTTCCTCCTGGCTGCGCACGATGCGCAGTGCGCCGGCGTGCTCGAACATGTCGGCGATGTCCTGCGAATTGTGGGTGTGCGGACCCGAGAGCATCGGCAGTCCGAGCACCGCAGGCTCGAGCAGGCTGTGCCCGCCGATCGGCACCAGACTGCCTGCAACGAACGCGATGTCCGCGGCCGCGTAGAACATCTGCAACTCGCCGAGCGTATCGATCAGGAACACCGCGTCGCCCGGCGCCGGCACGGTGCCCGAACTGCGCTGCACATGCGGCACGCCGCGCTTGCGCAGCAGCGCACGCACCGCATCGAAGCGCTGCGGGTGACGCGGCACCAGCAACAGCAGCGTATCGGGATGGCGGGCACGCACGGCTGCGTGCGCTGCCAATGCGGCTTCTTCTTCGCCCTCGTGCGTGCTGCCGGCGATCCAGACCGGCCGCCCCGCTCCCCATTGCTGCCGCAGCGCGCGACCGGCTTCGACCGTTTCAGCTGGAATCGCCAGGTCGTACTTGATGTTGCCGGTCACCTGCACGCGGCCCGGCGCGGCGCCAATCGCGCGAAATCGTTCGGCGTCGGCCGGCGTCTGCGCACCGATCAGGATGCCGTGCGACAAGGTATCGCGGAACAGCGAGGCCATGCGCCGGTAGCGATCGACGGACCGCGTCGAAACGCGTGCGCTGCCGAGCAGCAGCGGAATCCGCCGCTGTCCGAGCTGGTGGTACAGGGTGGGCCAGATCTCGGTCTCGAGGATGACCACCGTTTGCGGCGAAATCCGGTCGAGGAAACGGCCGACGGACCCCGGCAGGTCGTACGGCAGGTAGCAGATCTGCACGCCCTCCTTGAACAGCGACCTCGCCCGTTGCGCGCCGGTCGGCGTGACCGTGGTGAGCACGATCGGCAGCGTCGGATACCGGCGCTGCAGTTCGCTGACGAGTCCGGCCGCCGCCTGCACCTCGCCCACCGACACGGCATGAATCCACACGGATCCCGGTCGCACCGCATGCTGCACGAAGCCGAGCCGTTGCCACAGGCGACCGCGGTACTCCGGGTTGAACAGCGCTTTCCACGCTTCGTGCGCGATCACGAGGGGTGCGACGAGATAAATCAGCAGGACGTACAGCGGTCGCATGGCGTGTGTTCAGCCTGTCCCGGCGCCGGCCAGCAGCGCCTGCCAGTGCGCCTCGGTAAAGCGCTCGGCCGGCAGATCGCGGGTCACCTTCAGCAACGAGCGCCGCAAACGCGCGAGCACTGCTCGTTCCCACGTTCCGCGCGCACGGATCCGGCCACGATCGAAGTCGAGCACGTAGATGTCGTTGCTCGCGCCAACAAGCAGGTTGTGCGCATTCAGATCCGCGTGCTGTACGCCGCGCGCATGCAGCGAACCGACGCACTGGCCGATCGCATGCCACGTCTCGTTCGGCAAGGACGCTTGCTGCACCGCCTGGGTCAGCGTACGGCGCACCGGCAATTCTGCGGTGATCAGGTCGGCGCGGTAAAAGAACCCGGCGTGCTGATACCTCGCCGCCACGGGCGTGGGCACCGGCAATCCCCACGCGCGCAGCTGACGCAGCAGGCGCCACTCCCTGAACGAGCGCGTGCGGTCGGCGCCGGTCCACACGTAGAGATCGTCCGCAAGGTGGGCAATGAGTCCACCACGGCGATAGTGGCGCAGCACCCAGTGCTGGTCCTGGCTCGCACGCACGAACGCAACAGTGCCGCGGCCGCCGCGGGTCGTCTCGAGCGCGCCCTGCGCCTGCCAGTGCGCCGGATCGAACACCGCAGTGTCCGGATGGTGGAGACTGGAGGCATCGTATAGCATCGCGCCGCCCGCCCCGCGCGCGAGCGCCTCCTCCCCGGCGGCGGCTGCTTCGTTCATCGGTGCGGATTGTTCACGATCCCGGCGCCGCTGCCTACCGTTTCGAACCGCAGATGAAGCAGCCCCTCTTCACCACACCGCCGTCGTCCATCTGCCTCCTGCGCCTGTCGGCGCTGGGAGACGTGTGCCACGTGCTGCCAGTGGTGCGCACGCTGCAGGACACCTGGCCGTCGACTCAGCTCACGTGGATCCTGGGCAAGCTCGAGCACAAGCTGCTCGGCCACATCCCCGGAATCGAGTTCATCGTGTTCGACAAGAACGCCGGCGGCCAGGGCTACCGCGACCTGCGCTCGCAGCTGCGCGGCCGGCGTTTCGACGCCTTGCTGCACATGCAACTCGCCCTGCGCGCGAGCATCGCGTCGATGATGGTGCCGGCCCGGCACCGGCTCGGGTTCGACCGCGCCCGGGCACGCGAAGGCCAGTGGCTCTTCACCAACGCCAAGATTGCCGCGCGGTCGCGCGAGCACGTGCTCGACAGCCTGTTCGGATTCGTCGAGCGGCTTGGGATCACCACGCGTTCGATGCGCTGGGACATTCCACTGCCCGATTCCGCGCGGGCCTACGCGAACGAGGCGATCCCTGATCCGGCCAGGCGCACGCTCGTGCTCAGTCCGTGCTCGAGCCACGAGCTGCGCAACTGGAGCGTCGCTCGCTATGCCGCGCTTGCCGATCACGCCGTGCAGCGCCACGGCATGGAAGTGCTGCTGTGCGGCGGCCGCAGCCCGCTCGAACTGGAGTACGGCACGCGGATCGAACAGGAGATGCGGCAGCCATGCCGCAACCTGATCGGGCGCGACACCCTGCTCGAATTCCTGGCGACCCTGCAGCGGGCAACCGCGCTGGTGTCACCCGATTCGGGTCCCGCGCACATGGCCACGACGGTCGGCACGCCGGTGATCGGGCTGTATGCCGCCACCAATCCGGAGCGCAGCGGCCCCTATTACAGCCGCCGCTGGTGCGTGGATCGCTACGATCGCGCCGCGACCCGCTTCCTGAACCGGTCGGCCGGAAACCTGCCGTGGACCGAGAAAATCGAATTGCCGGGCGTGATGGACCTGGTCGAAGTCGACGACGCGATCGAAATGCTCGACAACCTGATGCTGGCGGGCGCGCCCCGCACCCCGACAGGCACCTGACCGCTGCGGCTGCAGCGGGTGGTCGCGCGTAGCGCGAGCGAGGGTGGCTGCGCGATAATGCGCTCCCGAATCGGGCCGACCCGTTTCTCACTTCGACGCAAAGGCAGCAGCACCGTGACGGCCGCACGCAGCGACAAGCTCATCCAGCCGAATGCCCAGCAACAGTACGAGGTGACCCTGGCGGACCTGCCGCTCGCCTGCCCGATGCCCAGCATGCACCTGTGGAACTCGCATCCCCGCGTGTTCCTGGCCGTCGAGAAGACCGGCTTCGCGAAGTGCCCGTATTGCAGCGCGGAGTACACGCTGAGGAAGTAGAGGAAGGGGAGGAAGGGCAGGAAGGACAGGAAGGACAGGAAGGACAGGACGGGGTTAGTCGGAACGCCCGCCGCTCGCGCGTGCGGCATCGTGCAGACAACCCGACAGGCTCGCGTCGATACTCGACATAACGTCACCCGATTTCCCGGTTGACCGGCTTGTCCGCGCCGCGGAGAGCTGGCTGGTGCGGTTCCATCTCCCGATCTGTGACGTGGCACAAGGTTGGGGAATGCACCTTATCTACACTCCTGTGTGCAGAGGCCATTGCGCCAGGCGCAGCGGCTCGGCGTCCTGACAGGAGGGTTCCCTTGACCGCGTTATCTGCGCCCGCCCCGGCGCAACCGACACCCGCACTCGCTGACAAGTCGAGCGTCTCGAGTCCACCGCGCGTCGAAATCATCGCCCTGACCAGCGATGACGCGCTGCTCGAGCAGATCGGCCAGGCCCTGGATGGCGAAGCCACGTTTCGACACGTTGAGTCGGTCGATGCAGCCCGTGAATTCATCCGGCCATTGCGGCCGTGCGTGTTGCTGTTGGATGCGCGAGGCCAGCAGGACCTTCCAGCGATCGTCGCAAGCATGCAGTCGCCCGACGGCACTTGCATCGTCGTCGTGCTTACGCCACCCGACGCAAGCGCCAGCGTCGCGGATTCCCTCAAGGGATCGGCAACCTTCGCGATCTTGTCCATTCCCTTCGAACAGAGCCCGACGAGCGCCGTCCTCGACGGGGCACGCGAGGAAGCCCTGGCTCGACTGACCTTGGCCGCGCAGCAAATCGTCGAGCCGACTGCGGCCGAGCCCGCGCCGATCGTCGTTGTCGCACCTGAGTCCGTGCGCACATTGGACCGGCACGGCAGCGATGTTCGTCGATCGCGCACAGCGGCGATCAGCACCGCCGAACCGGTGGGCGGCGGCCAATGGCGAACGTGGGGCTCCATCGTGGCCGGCGTGGTGCTTGTCGTTATCACCCTGGCGTGGTTCACGCTGCGTGCACCGAACACGGAAGATCGCGCACCCGCGATTGCCACCCCTGAACCCCAGGTTGCCGAGTCCGCCGATGCGCTGCCGGCGACGGACACGGCAGATGTGCTGACGGGGTCGAGCGAAGAGCTCCTGGACAGGGCGCGCGAAGCCATGAACGCGCGTCATTACACCGCTCCAGAAGGCGACAATGCTCTCGCCTACTTCCGTGCGGTACTCGCGCAGGATCCCGCTAGCGACGAAGCCCACGAAGGACTGCAGCGAATCGGTGGCCTGCTTGACGAGCGCCTGCAGTCGGAACTTGCACAGCGCAAGCTCAACGACGCCGCGCGCACGCTCGTCCAACTCAAGCTCATTCGTCCTGGTGATCCCGGGCTGGCACAGTTCGACGCAAAGCTGGCGGAGGCACAGATCGCGGCGGCAAACGAAGTCAGTCGCCGACAGGGCGACGCACGTGCGCAGCAGCTGGCACAACTTGTCTCGACGCGAATCCGCGAAGGCAAACTGGTCGACCCGGCCACGGACAGTGCGAAGGCTTATCTGACGCAACTGCGCAGGATGCCAGCGGACCCCAGGGACTTGGCCGATGCGGCGACGGCCGAGCTGACGCAGGCGTTCCTGCTCAAGATTCGCGAAGCTGCGGCACAGCCGCAACGCGACGAACTGGAACGCTGGCTCGCAGAAGCGCGCGCCCTCGGCGTGAGCCCCACGCGAGTCGCCGCTGCGATACGCGCTGTGCCGCCAGCGGCCACGGCGCAGCCAACCATGACGCAGCCCGAGCAACTCGCGCCACAACCGGTGGCGGACCGCAACAATGACGGACGCCCGCTCGACCCGTCACAAGGCAGCGCCCTCGCCAACCCGAATGCGTCGCGCCAGCGGCCACCGAGTGAGCTGAAGCGCACCAGGTACGTGACGCCGGAATACCCGAAAGACGCCCTGAAACGGGACATCGGTGGCGAAGTGCGAGTGCGCTTCACCCTGGATGCGAACGGCAAGGTCAAGTCGGCGGAGGTCGTGAATTCGAGCCCGGCCGACGTATTCGATCGGGCCGCGCTCGATGCCGTCCGACAGTGGCGCTTCAAGCCACTCGCGGCCGGCAACCCGGACTTCGAGGCGACCGTCGTGACCAGTATCGTCTTCCGTCCCGACGACGCAAGAACGCCATGAGCAGGACCGGCCACTCGCCAACAGGACAGCAGGGCAACATGACCACACGTTTGTCGGGACGCTTGCGCGACCAGGCCGCGACCGTCGGCTTCCTGATCCTGCTCGTAGCATTCATCGGACTGGTGCTGGTTCCCGGGTATCGGCTTGCCGATCAACTTTCGGCCGACACCGCAACGCTCAAGCTGGCGAGCGAGCAGCGTGGCCAGCCGGCCGCGATCGCCAAATCGCTCCTCGCGATCCGCGAGCGTCTCGGGTCGCGGGCCTTTGTCGGCCAGGC